>CAVFAY010000016.1:0-62839 GCA_963620595.1 Anaerotignum sp.
TGCGTTCGGGACGCAGAGGCCGTGGGTTCAAGTCCCGCCACCTCGACCACTTTTTCTTTTTAATTGCATATCGAGGTGTGGCTCAGTTTGGTAGAGCGCTGCGTTCGGGACGCAGAGGCCGTGGGTTCAAGTCCCGCCACCTCGACCACTTTTTCTTTTTAATTGCATATCGAGGTGTGGCTCAGTTTGGTAGAGCGCTGCGTTCGGGACGCAGAGGCCGTGGGTTCAAGTCCCGCCACCTCGACCACTTTTTTACAGAGCAGATATTCTGCTCTGTTTTTTGTTGTCATTGACCAACCACTTTCCCCTGCTATATGATAAATAAAAGGGAGTGTGATACCATGCAGTCGTTACAAAACACACCATTTGGCAAAAAACAAACCGTCAAATGGGTCACTGGCACAGGAATACAAAAGGATCTTCTGGAGCAGATTGGCATCCGACAAGGTGAGGAAATCGAGGTTGTTGCTTCCTATTTCGGCAACACTATCGTCTCTGTTCACGGCATTCGCTATGCGCTGGGCACAGATGTCGCAGAACGGATTCGGATTTAATCGCTTAGCATTGAAAAGTTCTCTGATTTATGGTATGATTCCAAAAGATACAATTTGGAAAGGAATCTCTCATTTATGACTGATAAGAACTTTAGCATCAATCTGGGCGAGTACAAGGGCATCAAGCGTGCACCGATTACCGCAGACGTAACCAATGACGAAGTACAGGCTGCCATCAAGCAGGAACAGCAGCAGCGCGCAAAGATGCACGATGTAGAGCGTCCGGCACAGCTGGGCGATACCGCTGTGATCGACTTCGCAGGTTTCCTCGGCGAGGAGCAGTTCGAGGGCGGCACCTCTGAGAACTATTCTCTGGCACTCGGCTCTAACACCTTTATTCCGGGCTTTGAGGAGCAGCTGGTAGGCGCTTCTGCTGGTGATGAAGTAGAGGTCAATGTTACGTTCCCAGAGAACTATCCGGCTGGCAATCTGGCTGGACAGCCGGTTGTCTTTAAGTGCAAGGTACACAAGGTACAGGAGCGCAAGCTGCCGGAACTGAACGACCTGTTCGGTAAGATGTATGGTTTTGCAAACTACAAGGAATTCGAGCAGAATGTTCACGATGCACTGGTACAGCAGAAGGAGCAGGCCGCTCGCTCTCAGGTACAGAATGCTCTGCTGGAGCAGATCGTTGCAAACTCTGAAATCGACCTGTCCGATGAGTTTGTCGATGCATTTGTAGAGCAGATGATTGCTACCGTTACGCAGGATTTGGCACAGCAGGGCGCTTCTATGGAGCAATATCTGGCATACCGCAAAATTACCGATGAGCAGCTGCGTGCAGAGATGCGTCCGCAGGCAGAAGCTACCGGCAAGGCGTCTGCTGTTCTCGCTTCTATCGCGCAGCAGGAAGGCATCGTCATCACGGATGAGGATGTTGACAACGACATTCGCCGCATGGCTATGATGTACCAGATGGATTATGACAAATTAGCAGGAACCATGGATGAGGCTGCCCGTGAGAGCGTGCGCAACAGCTTGGAAATTTCTAAGGCTTTGCAGCTTGTCTTTGATGCTTCTGTAGAAGAATAAAGAAAAAATGCGATACAGGAGGACGTCTGTCACGACGTCCTCTTTTCTCTGCACAAAAAGGAGGTTTCTATTATGCTGCGTATGATTGCTTTGGATTTGGATGGCACGTTGCTTCGTTCAGATAAAACGCTTTCTCCACGCGCCAAACGAATCTTAGAGACATACATTCAGCAGGGCACCCATGTTGTCGTGGCAAGTGGACGCTCCTACAATTCCCTGCCGCAGGAGGTGCTCTCTGTATCCGGCATCAACTATGCCATCACATCTAACGGCGTAGCGATTTGTCACCGACCGACCGGACAAAAACTGTTCTATTCCCCGCTCAAACCGACCTGCACGCGGCAATTGCTCGCCCTCATTGAGACATATCAAGCGGATTTTGAGGTGTTTATCGACGGAGTGCCCTATGCCGATGCGGATTTTGTGGCGCATCCCACAGCATACGGTCTGCCGGACGCCGCGACCGAATACATTCAAACCACCCGCAAGCCGGTTCGTGATCTGTTTGCCTTTACACAGGAACATATTCAAAAATTGGACTGCCTCGATTTTATCACGATTGACCAGAAAAAAAGAGGGATTTTGGCACAACAGCTGGCACAAATTTCCGGTATTTATGTGACATCCTCTGTCCCTCATCTGCTGGAAATTTCCGATGCCTCTGCCGGAAAGGGTGCTGCGCTGCGACGTTTGGCGGAATATCTAGACATTCCGCGTGAACAAATCGCCGCATTTGGAAATGAAGAAAATGATTTAGATATGATTGCATTTGCCGGTGTCGGTGTTGCTGTTGCCAACAGTCCCGCTCATGTGCGCGACTGCGCTGATTACGTCACGCAGAGCAACGATGAAGACGGCGTGGCTGCTTTTTTGGAACGTTATCAAATCCATCAGCAGGCATGAAAAAACGTCTCGTTTTCACATATTATGCTTCAAACGCCTGCTTGATGCTGTTGTAATGCAGGAACTTATTCTGCTCTGCCAGTTCCTTGATGGTGTCCAAATCGGCAAACCGGAAGCCCATTGCCTCTGCGGTCTGGATATGTACGTCTTCTTCCTTGACATCCATATCAAAACGATAAATATCAACGAAATAATTGTCGCCTTCATCCAGATTGATGCGCTGATAGGAAAACAGATAACCGCCCTTTGCACCGGTCACATCCAAGCCGGTCTCTTCCCAGATTTCACGCTGAATCGCCTGTGCAGAGGTCTCTCCTGCCATGACACCGCCGCCGGATACTTCCCATGAGCCTGGTGCCCAAGCCTTGGTCATGACACGCTGTGTAATCAGAAACTTACCGTCCGGTCGGCGAATCACACCGAGTACAGTCAGATGAAATTCGCCCGGCTGCATGTGCCAGTCATTTTTTTTCATTGTCCGTCCGGTTGGCTGTTTATTTTCGTCATAAATATCCCATAATTCCATTATTTGGTACTCCTGTTCTGTTTTTCCTACAAATATTCTTTTTTATTATACGTCTGTTTTAGTCAATCAGCAAGTGAAATTGAGAAAAATATGCAAAAATTCAAAAGCCTCACAACGCATATGTATATTTTGCATAATTTTAGCATAGTTTTTTGCGTAAAATTCATTGACATTTTGGCAAAGTCGAAGTATAATAAACACAAGTTAAGAGGTTACGGAATATAGCAATATTTCGCACCTGAAATCAGGAGGTGTTCCTATGTATCCTATCATCACTATCAGCCGTGAATTCGGCAGCGGCGGTCATTCTATCGGTCAGGCGGTTGCAAAAGAGCTTGGCATTCCGTTTTATGACAGCGTTATCGTTGAAGAAGCTGCAAAAAAGAGCGGCTATTCCACGGATACCGTCGTAGAAGATGGAGAGTATACAACGCTTTCGCAGACATGGTTCAGCTCTAATGCGGCATACAATGTCAATTACCTGTCTCCTCAGGATAAAATATTCGAGGCACAGCGCAATGTGATTCTCGATCTGGCAGAAAAAGGTTCGTGTGTCATTGTCGGACGCTGCGCAGATTACATTCTCGACACCGCTGGTATTCCGGCTCTAAACGTGTTTATCCACGCGAACATGGAATATCGCAAGGCGCATGTACTGGAGCGCTACGGCAAGACTAATGTACCGATTGAAAAGCGTCTGCGCAAGAAAGACAAGGGACGTAAGACCTACTATCGCTACTATACCGACCGCGAATGGGGTCAGTCCAGCTACTATCACATCAGCTTGGATGCCAGCTATCTGGGCGAGCTGACTTGTGTGGACATCATTGCATCTGCCGCTCGCAGAAAGAATGAAAACAAGTAAATACATACCTTATAAGAGCAGCTGTTTTTATGACAGCTGCTCTTTTTTTATTGTTATCGCTTTTCTCCTTGGTTGCAAATCTGCATTGCCACACCGTCCGGCATTTTCTCAAATCCGAATCTCTGATAAAAAGCCGCATTTTTACTTTCTTCCGGCATGATTTCAATGTACAGGTAATCTTTATACTTTTCCTTTACCATCTCAATCATGTGCCCAGCGATGCCTTTCCCATGATACTGCGGATCTACTAGCACGTAGTGCATATACGCTGTCATTTCCGTGTCATCCAGCAGCCGTACTAGCCCGACAAGCCGTTCTGCATCCCAAGCCGTGATAACTGTCGAAGAGTGCATTAAAGCCTTATACAGCCGCTCTGGATACTCTCCGGACACCCAACCGACTGACAAAAACAGCTTCTGCACTTGTTCCTCTGTAAATCTCTTTTCTTCTGTGTATACAATCTGATTCATATTTTTTCCTTTCATCTGTAATCACATTTTTTGCATTGCAGCATCGTATTTTTTGAATCTTCTTTGTAAAAAGCCCCAGACCATTTGCAAATGCTCTGCAAAATCGGTACTACGGATTTTCCTTTTTCTGTCAGCGAATATTCCACGCGCGGCGGAATCTCATCGTACGATTGCCGACAAACGATTTGCGACGCGAGTAGTTCTTTCAATGTTGATGCCAATACAGCGTCTGTAATATTTACCATTTCTTTGCGAATTTCGCTGTACCGCAGCACCTGCTTTGCCGCCAAAACACAGATAATCCGTGATTTCCATTTTCCGCCAAACAGTTCCAGCCCGTACTCCAACGGACAGCGAATATCTTCTTCTAATTTTTTCTGATACACGGCAGTCACCCTCTTATCATTGTCCATGCGCAATAAATCAAAAAGAATCCTAAAACAATATTGATAACGCGATAGTGTTTTTGATACAACTCCTGCAGCCCAGCTCCCAGTACAGCCCATACTACACTCGCAGTGCTTCCTATGCCAACTGCTATGGCACCAGCGAAAAACAATCCGCTTGCTGTATGCAAATGTGGGATAAAATACACACTGAGCAAGGTCATGATATAAAAATAAATTTTTACATTGACAAGCTGCAACAGCATTCCTTCTCGAAAGGTCGGTTGTTTGTCATCACATGATGTCTCCGGCCTGCTTCGCATCATATGGATCGCCAGCCAAATCATATAGATGCTGCCGACATATTTCAAGATCTCCAGTACCGCATTAAATACAGAATGAAGTTCATATAATGCCATCGTGCATAACAACTGTACCAATGCATACCCCATACAAATGCCTAGTACCAAGCGCAAACTCTTCTTCCATCCATATTTGCTTGTGGTATTGAGCGCCAGAATATTTCCCGGTCCCGGCGTGAACGAACAAACCAGCATGTATCCAAGCAGTGTTGCGTTTTGAAAGACAACCATTCTTTTCCTCCTAATTTTTCATCTATGTCTACACCAGTATAAGAAATAGACTGCAAAAAAACAAGTCACTATGAAATTTCATAGCGACTTATAAATTGACCAATATCTTCCTTTTCTTTAGTTTTAATCTTATACTATGTACAAGCTCCACGAAGAGCCACAATCTATACACACGGAGGCGTATATTATGCAAGCAAATGTTGTAAAAATCCTCAAGGAAAATATGTGGGATCTGGCCACTTGCGCTAACAATGAACCGAACGTTGTCACTGTGGCATTTAAATATGTGACAGAGGATGGTAAACTGATCGTTGGTGATGTCTTTCTGGAAACGACCTTGAATAACCTGAAGGCAAACGATGGAAAAATCGCTGTCACGGCATATGATGTCAAGACTCTGGAAGGCTATCAGATCAAGGGCACGGCCGAGTACATCACGGAAGGTGCCATTGTAGATACCTTTAAAAAGATGGTTGAGACGATGTTCAACGGTGCCGCAACGGCAAAGGGCGCACTGGTTATCACGCCGAGCAAGATCATCGTCACGACACCTGGTGCAGATAACAAGAAAGAGCTTTAATTTATTTGATATGTACCCTTAATACCGGACACCCAGTATTAAGGGTATTTTTATGCGATACAGTTATGAATACAAGAAGAAGTGTGTTGAATATTGGGTACATATCAATTTCTGACAGATTCCTTCGTTCAGTCTTTATGAATCATACATTTCCTTGACAGATGCTATCCATGCATTGTAATTACCCTTTTTTAATAAGCCGGAATCGTATGGCAGAGCAATTTCCGCACCTTCACATATTTTATTCAGCGTTTTTCTGGTCCAGTTTATTCCAGACATTCCATAGGTAGCAAAGGGAATAATTGTTTTTCCCTTAACATCGCATTGCTGAATGAAATCAGCGACAAAAGCAGGTACATCCTGTGCCCAGATAGGATATCCTAGAAAAATCACATCGTAGTTAGTTAAATCAGGAATACCTGTAACAAAACTTGGAATAACTTTATTTTTCCGTTCTTTTATTACACGAAAACAGGACTCTATATAATTTCCATAGGTTTCTTCCGGAGTGATTTTAAGAATATCACAATTCAAATCAGATTGAATTTGTTTTGCGACTTTCTCTGTATTTCCTGAACGTGAATAATAAATAACCATAGCTTTCATAGATCACTCCTCCTGCTTTCCATATAAACGAGTCCTTCGTAAAATTCCATTGCAAGATGAACACAATGGCCTTCCACGATCTCATCCGGTGTATTTTCTGGCCAATAAACTGCAAGGCTTGCTTCAAAGCCAGTATCAGTAGGCTTAAACTGATGTACTGGGCAATTTACTTGTGTCACTCCATCTGTCAGGGTTGCAAGTCCGGCTACAACAACAGGATAATCAGCTTTGCGATCCTGCATGATTCTGTCTCCTAATTTTTCAGGAGAACAAACCTCAACCGTTACGAGGGTTGGAGTACCATACATACCGAATGGCTCAATTCCGATAATTGTTTCATCTCGGACAATTCCTGCAAAGTGCTCCGGATGAGCAGCAAGAACCAGGCGTTCATCTGTCTGCAATGCTCTGAGGACTTCCATGTATTCCTGGACGCTCATACCGTCTACATTCATCTTGCAAACAGAAACCTTCATCGGCTTATCCAAAGCAAAGCCAAGCGCTTTCCACATAGCATCTGATTTTTTGAATGATTTTTGAAATTTCTTGGCAACTTCTTCTCCAGAATAACGTGATCTTGTTTCGATTGACATTCTCCATGCTTCATCCATTGTAAGGTAATCGATGTCATCATCGTCAAGGGGCTTATCTCCATCCATAATATCAAATCCATGTTGTTTCAATTGATGAAGAAGATGCAGATTTCTTTCGTACTCCAAACGCTTAAGTTGCTGGCCATTCCATGATTGACCATTTAATTCAAAGCTACATTTTATATTTTTCATCGATCGTGCTCCTTTCATTTTCCAACAACGTGGTGTATTATTAATATACAATTCATGTGAAGCAATTACCACAACACTCGAGGTACAAAATGTCGGATTTAAGAAAGAAACAGGAAGATCGAACAGAACAAACAAAGCAGGCATTGAAAGAAGCCTTTTGCCGTTTATTCGTAAAAAAGCCTATCAATAAAATATCGATTACAGAGTTATGCCGCTTGGCCGGATACAATCGCAGTACCTTTTATCAGTATTACCTGGATTTGGATGACATTCTTCTTGAAATAGAGAATGAAACTCTGGATTATATCAAAGAGAGGCGTTCTGTATTAAATTCCAACGATTCAAATTTCATTAAGGAGCTTATAGCTCTTTATGAAGAACGTAAAGTCTACATGGAAGCAATGCTCGGTGAATACAGCACACCCCGTTTCTTTAAAAGCATTATTTCTGCCGTTGCAACGAACACTAAGGATTTTGAAATCGATCTCAATGATCCACATTTTCCATATTTGGTCGAGTTTCGTTACAGGGGAGCATTATCTATTTTTCAACTATGGATTCGCAGGAACAGGGATCTAGAGCTTGAAGATCTTCTTGAAATGTCAAAGAAGATGTTTCAAATCTGATCTGTTAAAATTTATCACCCCGCCTGTCCTATACTAAAATAGAGACTCCCTTCGAACGCATAGCATCCGGAGGGAGTCTCTATTTTATGGAAATGTTCTGAGAAAGCAAACCGATTTAGCTAATATGTGCCTTGTCTTCATCTTCTTTTTCGACAACGACTGACAATCCTCTAGCAATCGCTCTGCGATCCTGTTTCGGTGCAGAAATCGCATCGCCTTCCGGAACATCCGAAGCTAAATGACTCTTGGAGCAGAGCAGTGGCTTGATGAGTTTAAATGTCATCAGCACCAACCACAACGTCGGAATGGTCATTAATAAACCGCCCAAATTCAGCAGTCCCTTGACGGCATCCACACCGCCGGAAATAACCAGCAAATAAGCGACAATGGAAATCGCAATGCCAAGTCCGATCTTCAATACCTTCGGCGGTTCGGAGTCGATTTCCTGGCCATGTACACACAGCGTAGACAGGGCAGAACAGTTCGGGTCTGCCAAGGTAATAAAGGACAAGCATACGGTTACTAGGAATGCGAACTGCACAATTTTACCAAACGGCATACTACCCAATACCTGATACAGTGTCGTCTGCATTCCCTCCTGCTGAATCATTGCCCAAACATCAGTGACGCCAGAGGTCTGTACACTAATAATCTGACCGGCAAAAATGGCGATAAACAAGCAGCAGAACAGCGAAGGAACCAAAACCTCTACCAGTACGAATTCACGAACGGTGCGTCCCTTGCCCATACGAGCGAGGAACATGCCGATAACCGGTGCATAAATAAAGAAGGAATTCCAGAATGTGATCGGCCATTCATTTGCCCACTGATCCTGCGGCACCATGGTGTTATTTGTCGTGATTTTCGTCCAGAAATTGTCCATCAAATTACCGACCGCTTCTGATCCAATTTTACCGATAAACATCGTATCACCTGCAAACAGCATGTACAGCATCAAAGCGAAAAAACATACCATACAAGCAGTGGACACATAGGTAAGCCCCTTATTGATACCGGTGACACAAGAGATGATAAAAAACAATGCAACCAGAACGGTGATTACCAGATACATCATCGCTCCCTGTGGGATACCGAATACCGCATTGACACCGCCGGAAATCTGCATGAGACCGGCTGCCATCGAGTTGGATACGCCACATGCAACTGCGTAGCCGCAGATGATATGCATAAATGTTGTCAATCGCTTAGCGTTCTTACCGCCTGTCAGTTCCAGCATCGGCGCCATAGACAGAGTCTTCTGATAGTTGAAGCATAGCAGAGCAAATGCCAGTGCCGGCAGAGTATAAATAAAGTATTGTACAAACGACCAATCAAACATCGCCTGACTGACTGCGAAAATTGCAGCTTCGCGGCTGCCCGCTGCTGCCTGAAGCGCTGCCGGAGGCGTCATGAAATGATACATCGGCTCGCCCATTGCCCAGAACATCAAGCCACAGCCAATGCCGCTGCAAATGGACATCGAGAACCACTGCCAATAGGTGAAATCCGGCTTGGCATCTTTGCCTCCAATCCTGACATCACCCCATCGAAAAATGACGATGACAATGCCGATAATCACGCAAAATACTGCCAGCAGGTTAATCCACCAACCGAAGTTATCACCTACCCAGTACAGCATTTTGGACATCACCGCGCCAAATTGATCGGTAAAAAAGATACCGCACACGATCTCTACCAGCAGAGCCGCTACGATGACAATCAGCACGGGTTTGTAAATTTTACCCTTGTTTGTTGTGTGTTCCATTTTTTGTTTTCCTCTTTCTGTCTTTGTATTTGTCAGTTCCTTGCAAACAGCATTTATACATGCAAGTATTTTGCATGCGCGTATACTTTCGCAAAATGTAACAACGTGTTTGGTTGTTTGAACTGTCAATCGAAATAGTAAAGCATTGAATGATTTTTCCTACCCCAATCAATTCAATGGTTTTACTTATATAATAGCACATTTCATGCCATCCGAAAATTTTTTAGCATTTTTTTGTATGTTTTGCACAATTTCGGTTTTTTTAGCCATATCTCCTGCCGATTTTCCGCTTTATTCAACCTTTGCCGATATATCTTGCATGGTATGCGCAAAATATATTTGCACCGCGCAAAACAACTTTGCTAAATATGCTAGATTTTTTGCATGTTATCGTTCCGAACAAACATTCATATATATTATACATATCTTTGCTCCAAGACGCAAGAGAGGGGCGAAACCAAAATTGGTCTCGTCCCTTTCAGAAAGAAGAAAATCAGCGAATTATTCGCCGTAAATCTTGGCTGCATTGTAACCAATGCCCAGCGTCTTGTACATGTACTCGCAAGACTCACGCAGACCCTTCAGTTCCAGCTCACGGCCTTCCTCGATAGTATAGCCAGACAGAGGCAGTTCGATTTCCAAATCAATGGTATCCAACTGTGCCGGAGCCTGCTCGCGCAGGATTTTCATGATAGCTACGCAGTCCACATTGCCCTGTCCGATAGCGGTGCCCAGAGAATGCGTGCCGTCCGGATCAGCAAATACGCGGTTATCGCAGAAATGAATGCAGTTGACATATGGTGCCATCTTACGTACACACTCCTCAATGCCTTCCATCAGCATCAGAGAGTTAATAGTATCGCAGCAAGCGCCAATCTGCGGATGTGCCAGTTCCTTCACCAGCCAAATTACTTCATCCGAGAACAAATCGCAATGGTTCTCAATGGAAATCTGCAAGCCATACTTCTCAATGTTCGGAATGTTCTTGCGGAAGTTCTCAGCAATGACTGCCAGTTGTGCCATAACAGATGCACACATGCAGGAATGCGAGGATTTCTCCGGATGCTCCACGTCGGTGCTGTACTTAACCAGTTTACAACCGAGTTTATGTGCGATTTCAAGCGACTCCTCGATCGTGCAGTTTACACGCGGATCAGACGGTGCGTTAAAGGAAATATTCAGCTCCAGTTCGATGCCGTGCTCCTCTGCATACTTGCGGCACTCTGCCAGATGCTCATCAGAGGTATCATTCTGAATGTCTACTAATGTGATATGCAGAACATCCAGACCAACGTCAACGGCAATGTCTACTAAATCCTTGAACGTCTTTACCTGCTCAAACGCATGATGTTCTCCATACTCCTGAAAGCCCCAGCTTTCGCCAAAACCGGAAAGATGCAGGGTGTAGCTGTGCATACCAAGTTTAAACTTTCTGTCCTGATGCTGTAACATAATCTTTATCTCCTTTTCTAATGCATAATACTTATTTTAATAAAAATACTTTGTTTTGTCTATTTTTTATTTCCTGCCGGCCGCATGGACCGGCAGGAATACATGGTTGTCACTTCTCGTTGTAAATTGCCTCTGCCTTGCCTTCTGCAATCAGATCCTTGTTAATATCCATCCACAGATCGACATTCTTGATGCCAAGCTTCTGCGGGTTGAAATACGGAACCTCAATGCCAGCCTTGAGCTGCTGGAAGAAGTCATCGTACATCTTCTTAACATTCGGCAGCAGGAAGATCAATGTAACCAGGTTGAGCCAAGACATCAAGCCGAACATAACCTCAGAAATTGCCCATGCAGTAGAAGCAGTGACCATTGTCCACAGGAAGAAGAAGATCGGCATAACAATGCGGATGACCCAAATCAGAGTCTTACGGGTCTTATCGCTTGCATTGCGAGTCAGATAAGCCAGACTGGACTCGCCTTCATAATAGTAGGCAATACAGGTGGAATATGCAAAGCAGGTCAATGCGATTGCAATCACAATGCCGCCGATAACCGGCAGAGCACTGTTTGCAGCTTCCTGTACCCAGACAACGCCTGCGGTCATGCTGTCAGCCTGTGCCTGCATCTGTACAGAACCTGTGCCGATGTACTTAAAAGTCGTGCCATCTGCATTCAGAACGTTAAAGCAATCGGTAACGAGAGCCATAATGCCGGAACATGCACAAACGGCAACGTCGATGTATACGGAAAATGCGTTTACCAAGCCCTGGTTTGCCGGATGCGGGGTCTCAGCAGCTGCTGCAGACGGAGGTGTCTCGCCAAAACCGGAACCGGAAGAGTTTACCGCACGCTTTACGCCGTAGGAGAATGCTGCACCCAGCATACCGCCGAATACCGCATGTCCGCCGCCAAACGCGCTGCTGAACATCATTGCCAGAGTTGGACCAATGTTGCTCGCATGAGTAACCAAAACAATAATAGTGATAATCAGATAACCAATCGTCATGAACGGAACGATGATGGTTGAGAATTTAGCGATTCGACGAACACCGCCGGAAATAACTAAGAACAACAGAATAGCGATAATCAAACCTACGATCCAGTGCGGAGCACCAAAGCTGTTCTCCATTGCCATTGCAATGTTGTTTGCAGACGGACCAGTTACAAAGAACGGAACGCCGATGCATGCACACAGTGCAAACAGCACTGCGAAAATCTTGCCAAGCGGCTTAATCGGAATACCATGCTCCATGTAGAAGTATGGACCACCGCGATACTGACCGTCCATGCGGACTTTATATAACTGACCAAGACTGTTCTCTGCAAATGCGATTGCAGAGGTTACCAGTGCGGTGATAATCATCCAAACAACTGAGCCTGGACCACCATACATGATAGCCACCATAACGCCGCCGATATTGCCAACCGCTACGCGGTATGCAGCTACCGAACAGAACGTTTCAAAGGCAGACAAACCTTCTTCAGAAGCCTCGCCCTTTGTGAGAAGTTTCCACTGCAATTTGATATTTGTGACGTTGCCGAATTTAATTGCAAAACAATAAACCAACGCAAGACCAAATGTCAAAATAATCAGCGGAGTAGCCCACAAAATGTTGTCGATTTTCATAATCCATGCAGAAAAATCCATTTTGACTTTCTCCTTTCGATTCCCATCTTTTTTCTCTTTGCTGCATCACGCCGCTGCTTTCTTTTAAATAAAAACTTCCTCCTTCTGTCAGCATTAGCAGCAGTGTATATGCCGTTGTGCACTCTCAGACAATGTGTCTAAAAATTTTCCTACGAATTTTTATGGAGTGCAGCGTCTTTACCAAAATAGATGCAATCGCCGTGCCAAAGACAATTTCTTTTCGTGAAAATTCAACAAAAAAAATTCTTTTTGTGAATCTTGTTCAGTTGTTTTGTAATGCATTTGTGAAAAACGACAAAATTTTCTTTTATTCCCCTTCTTTTCTTGACAGCACCAAAAGCGTATTAGCAGAATTCTTTTGCACTTTTCTGCATGCATTTTTTGCATCATGCATACAGCATTTGCATTGAATGCAAAATCCCACAGCACGCGCCATATTTTTTTTGCGCCACCTGCATGATTTTTTGCACAGGCACACTGTTACAGCGATAAAAATATCCGCTTATCTTTACGACAAGCGGATATTTTCTAAAAAATTATAATTCTTTGACTTTAATGCCGTATTTTCGGATACGGTACTGCAAGCTCTGTCGGCTCATTTTCAGCACACGCGCTGATTCCGAAATATTGCCTCCATTTTCCTTGAGGATCTTACAAATCGCATTACATTCTACGTCTTTGATCGTACTGTTCAGCGACAATCCCAACTGCGGTGTCGGTGTTTCCGCCGTTTTTTTATGAGATACTGGCTGTGCCTTCTGTATATGGACAGGAATATATTCCGGCGTAATCAGTGATTCATCATCCGGCAGGACGTTGATTGCGTGTTCAATGGCGTGCTCCAATTCGCGCACGTTGCCCGGCCAATCATATGCCTGAAACAATTCTTGCGTTTCCGATGATAAATCGCGGACATTGCGCGAGAGCTTGGCATTGCACTTCATAATAAACTGCTTCGCCAGCAACGGGATGTCTTCCTTACGTTCTCGCAAAGGCGGAATCGCAATATTGACAACGCCCAACCGATAAAATAAGTCGCGGCGCAGTTTGTTCTCATCAATTGCCTGCTGCGGTGAAATATTTAGATTGGACAGCACGCGCACATCGACATGAATCTCCGAAGATCCACCGACACGACGTACCATGCCATCCTGCAAGACACGAAGCAGCTTTGCCTGTAAGTTAATATTCATGGAATTTAACTCATCCAGCAGCAAGGTGCCATTATTGGCTTGTTCAAAATACCCCTGTCGCCGTTCCGCGCCTGTGTATGCACCTTTTTCTGTGCCGAACAACAGGCCTTCCAGTAGATTCTCCGGTATTGCCGCGCAGTTAATCGCCAAAAAAGGACCATTGGCACGATGGCTGGCATTATGAATACTCTGCGCAAGCAGTTCTTTGCCCGTGCCAGTTTCACCGTAAATCATCACAGAGGAATCGGACTTTGCTGCCTGTCGGCATTGATCTATCATATTTTCCATCGCGGCGCTGATATGCATAATATCTTCAAAGTGATACCGCGCTGTCAGCGCGCTCTTCCCGCTGGCGTGCTTGCTCGGATCGCTCTGGGCAATCAGCTTCGCCTGCAATTCGACAATCTTTTTATTCAGTGAATCGACAGCACTCCAGTCCTTCATGATGCTGTATCCGCCCAATACCTGCCCATTCTGTATAATCGGATATGTATTAGAAGTAATGTCTACATTCTTATTATACCGCGTGGTGTAAATTTGCCGACGTCCCAAATAAACCTGCTTTTTGCAAATCGCCTGCGGAATAATCAATTCCTGTCCATCCAGTGGCTCATAAACCTTTTCATTTTTCTCACCGATGACATCGCTCGGCACGACCTCATCCATCTGAATACAAGCATTGTTTAAAAAGTTGATGCGCGTTTCCGCATCACACATTACCACAGCATCGCTGACCTGCTCTAGTGCATGTTCAAACATATCACACTGGACATCTCGTGTCGCCGTCCGAAAAACAACCAGCCGGCAATGCTCCGGCAGATCATCCGCAGACGGCGTAGGACAGCGCAATACATATTCGTTGAATCCCATACAGGCATAAATGTTTTGTTCTGCTTCCAGACATAGCGGCGCTGCAATATCGGACAGTCGCTTTCCTATCAGCCAGTTGTGCTCTGAGCCGTGCAACAATTGAACACCAGTCTCATTGACCTCTCGAATTTCCCAATTTTCCGTCACGAGTACAGCTCCCATTCCGCACTCGGATAACACCTTCATAATCTCCTGATATTTCATACCTTATTTTAACCTCCTATCCCCCAAGAACTTCTCATGACTCTTGTGACAGGATTGTCACTTCTTTTTTATAAACTGCTATTATTCACTGACTTTTAGTCATTATACCTCTTTTTTCTCCCAAATGCAATGATTTTTTGCAGTCTATACTCTCGGCAATTTACTCAGTACCTTGCGGCTGACAAAGAAATACGCCGTAAGAACCATCACGCCGGTTACAATCCACGAAATCGGATAGATACTAAACAAAACCGGTAAGGTATGGCGTGCAGGAATGCCAATGCGCAAAATCGTCCACAGTTCTTCTCTGTGAATGGCGAGCTTATTCCAGTGCAGACGGATTTCTTCTTCCTCATGCATAAGAAAATACACTGCCATCGAACAACTGACCACATTCGCAATGACGGTTGCCAATGCAACACCCGCGACACTGAGATGAAATCCAACGACAAAGAGGATATTCAATCCGGCATTGATGCAGCCGGAGAGAATCAAACAATAGAGCGGCCGTTTGGTATCGCCCTTGCTTCGCAGGATTGCCGCCGCAAAGTTATACGTCATAATAAACGGCATTCCCAAGCAATACAGCCGCAAATACACGACTGCCAGATCCAGTACATTTTCCGGAGTAGAAAGTAGCTGCAATAACGGTCGTGCAACACACATACCGGCAACCAGCAACAAAAGACCACTCACTATCGCAAGCAGCATCGTCGTGTGAACCACATCGGGGATGCGCTCGCGTTTGCCTTTTCCGATATTGTTTGCAATCACAACATTGCTGCCAACAGAAATGCCGACAAATAAATTGATAAACAGTGATACGACAGAGGTATTGGCACCGACTGCCGCCAAGGCTTCACTGCTGGCAAATCGTCCGACCACTGCCGCATCTACAGAATTGAATAGCTGCTGCAGCATACTTCCCGCGGCAAGCGGCAGCGCGAACAGCAAAATTTTATCCCACATAGAACCGGATACCATATCCATACCGGTTTGTCTTGTCCGTCTCATAAACCATATACTTCCTTTTTTCGCTATGCTATTTAGTATAGCATATTTGTCTCATGCTTGCCAGAAAAAGAAGAACGGCTGCTGTCTCTCGACAGCAACCGCTCTTCAAAATTTAGGTGATTTTTATTATGCGCGTCAGTTAGTCCAGCTGTTCCATAACCCAATCCAGATCATCTGTTGTCTTGAGCTTTTCCAGAACCTCTTCATCTTCCAGCATGTTGCAAATCTTTGCCAGAAGATCCATATGCTCGTTGCCGATACCGGCAATGCCAAATACCAGCTGTGCCTTTTCCTCGCCAAAGTCTACGCCTTCCGGATACTGTAAAAATACAATGCCTGTTTTCTTCACTGTACCCTTTGCCTGACTGGTGCCGTGCGGAATCGCAACGCCCATGCCCATATATGTTGTAACGAGCTTTTCACGCTCCTGCATCGCCGGAATGTAGCTTTCATCGACATAACCGAGCTTCACGAGCAATTCGCCTGCTGCCTGAATTGCTTCTTCCTTGGATACCGGTTTCTGATTCAAACGGACGCCTTCTCGGCAGATAACCTGCTTATTCGCAATCGGAGAAGCTGTCTCCTGCTGTGCTTCCGCCTGCGGTGCAACAGCATCTACTTTTTGAAGCATTTCATACAGTGCATCCAGTGCCGGATCGGCCAAAAAATTCTCAATCGTGACCAACTTTGCCTGCGGCGCACATTTCTGTGCACGCTCTGCCAATGTTGCCTGTACAACAGCAATATTACAGTCAGCCGGAATATTGTCAACAGAGGTATTGCTTACCTCGATGTCCGGACGAACACCCTTGAGGCGATTTCTAAATTTGGTTGCGCCCATAGCCGAGGAACCCATGCCTGCATCACAGGCAAAAATAATCTTCTGTACGCCGGATGCATTAGCGATCTCTACCGGTGCAGCCTGTCCCTTGGATTCTGCCTTCATTGCAGCCATCTTGTTCTGTGCATCCTCCAAGTTTTTGCCGCCAGCCATTCTGACAATCGGAGATGCAATAACAAACGAAATGCCAGCTGCAAGCAGTACACCGATGATAACCTTCCACAAATCGCTGGTCGGTGTCATCATCAGGAATGCGATGATAGATCCTGGGGATGCCGGACCTACCAGACCACAATTGGTCATGCTGAACCAGAAAATTGCCACCATGTTGCCGACAATCGGCGCAATGATAACGAGCGGGTTCATCAGAATGTACGGGAAGTAAATCTCATGAATACCACCGAACAGATGAATAATAACAGCGCCCGGTGCAGACTGCTTGGTCTTCTGATCCTTACAGAAGAACATGTAAGCTAGCAGGATGCCGAGGCCAGGACCCGGATTCGCTTCCAGCATGTACATGATAGACTTGCCGGTCTCTGCGGCATCTGCTGTTGCCAGCGGAGTGAAAATGCCGTGATTGATCGCGTTATTCAGGAACAAAACCTTTGCCGGTTCGATAAAGATAGCTACCAGCGGCAGAACGCTGTGTGCTACCAGAAAATGTACGCCAGCTGCAAGCACAGTCAGAATAGCACTCATAACCGGACCGACAACGGCATAGCCCAGAATGGCCAGAATCATGCCGATGATGCCTGCCGAGAAGTTGTTAATCAGCATCTCGAAGCCTGCCGGCATATGTCCTTCCATCTTCTCATCGAACTTCTTGATACAGAAGCCGCCGAGCGGACCCATAACCATGGCAGCCATCAGCATTGTGATGGATGTATCGCTCATAATCGCACCGATGACAGCAATCGCACCGACAACGCGGCCTCTGTCTCCGCCGACCATCTTGCCGCCGGTGGATGCGATCAAAATCGGAATCAAGTATGTCAGCATCGGAGAAACCATGCTGTTGAGCTGTTCATTCGGAATCCAGCCTGTATCAATGAACAGCGCTGCAAGGAAACCAAACGCAATCAGTGCTCCGATATTGGGCATAACCATGCCGGATAGGAATTTACCAAATTGTTGTACCCTATTTTTCATGTCAGACCTCTCTTATCCTGTAGAGAAGAGCAAAAGATTGTACCTTAGTATGTTATAAGACAGGAATATGATGCCGGTCGCATTCCTCCAGCACTTCTTTCGGGAGATGTCCGTCAGAAATCACAAGGTCTACCTCTGCCATTGCGCAGATAGAATAGCTTCTCTTCACACCTACCTTGGAAGAGTCCATCAAAACGATAACCTGTTCTGCCTGCTTCATGGCTGTGCGCTTGAGCAGCGCTTCTTCTATGCTGCCGCAAGTAAAACCCGCCTGCAGCGTATAGCCTGTGATTCCCAAAAATGCCTGATGAAAATTGACTCGTTCCAGTTCTCGAATCGCCGTTGTACCATATGTGCTAATACTATAACGATTGAGCCGTCCGCCCGGCAGCATAATGACAGGCTGTTCTAAGCCAGCCAGTTCGGTGGCACAGCTGAGTCCGGTTGTATAAATGAGGTTGGATTGATCCGGAAACAGCCGTGCCAATTCCGTCGTTGTGCTGCCGGAGTCCAGAAAGATCGCCGTATCCGGCCGAATCAGCCGCAATGCTTTTTTAGCAATCTCCTGTTTCTCCTGAATATTACGAATGGCTCTTCGATTGAAGAAATCATCCGTATTGATAACCAATTGTACAGATTTTGCTCCACCATGGATTCTTACTATCTGTTTTGCCTCGTCCAACGCCTTTAAATCGGTACGAAGCGTCATTTCCGAAACGTTCGGGAAATGTTCTTTGATGGTAGAAAAGCTCACGGTTCCCTTTTGATTGATGAGCTCCGCAATCGCATTTCTACGTCTTTCCATCGTATCCATATATCTATTCTCCTTTCAGCTGCCATTCACCAAAAGAAGAACAGTGTTTTATTCTTCCTCGATGAAGTTTGCGAGCAGGTATTCCTCTGCCTCCGGGCACCACAGACCCTTATGTGCATCTACAATGTCAGCCAGCGCAGTATATCGAGCATCGCCAAGCTCTTCGCCTCTCTTGCGCAGATCTTCCAGCGCGATCAGCGGCATGGTCAGGTGCGTATAAATCAGCTTCTTGCCGCCCGGAATTTTCGGCAGATTCAGTGTTGTCTCTGCCACAGCATCCAGACCGCCGATATGGGTAACCATAACTGCCGGATTGATGCGCTTTGCAGCGGTCAGCTCCAGCGATTCAATCATATCTGCAGTGTTACCGCCGGTTGTGCCCATGACATGGGTAGAATTGTAGTGTACATCGTAAAAGTTCATCGTCGCGCTGAACTTTTTGTCGGTCGGACCGGCAAAGAAGTTCAAGCAGCCATCTCTGCCCAGAATGTCACTGCACTGCTGTACCACAGCTGCAACCGGTGCATAGCAGAATACATCGTCATAGCCAGCGCCACCGGTGATTGCACGCAGCTCTGCAACCGGATCTTCGTACTTACCGGTATTGACAAAATGCAGGTCAATGCCCATTTCCTTGTACTCTTCTACCGGGAACAGCTCTTCTGCGCGATCCAGACGATCCTGATTCAGATCAGCGACAACAACACGGGACGGACGAACGTCGCGGTGCAGCGCATAGGTCAGTGCGCCCAAGCCCATCGGACCTGCACCTGCCATAATTGCCAGGTTGCCGCCCTTTTTGATGCCCATTTCGTGCTTGTAGACGCCCATATGGGTATGATATGCCGCATGGAATGCACCGATGCTGCAAGACATCGGCTCTGCCAGAGAAGCCTCATAGTATGCGCGTCCCTTGTACTCCAGAAGGCATCCCAGTTCCATAACCTCTGCCGGAATGACACAGTACGTTGTATCGCCGCCGAAGAACTCATAAGAGTATCCAGGGCTCCACATGGTTCCCTTGTAGTTCAGTGCCGGCTGAAGGGTAAACTTCATGCCCGGCTTAAACTGATCCTGATGGTTCTTGCCGACCTTAACGATGTCACCGGCAAATTCATGACCCATGATTGCCGGATGTTCTGCGACATCCTCGTGTACACGCTTGTGGTCTGTACCCAGTATAGCACACTTATACGTGGACATACAGATGCTGTCGGAAACAACTTTGACAAGAATTTCGTCATCTGTGATTTCCGGAAGCTCAAACTCCTCCAGTCTCAGATCGTTTGCCGCGTGCAGTCTTACGCCTCTTGCTTTCATCATGAAAACTCCTTCCATTGTTATTTCAAAACTCAGTGTTTTTACTTCGATAGTTTATGCTTTTATAATATTCACATTTCGCCCAAATGTCAATGCTTTTTGTAACAAAAACCTGCACAATTTTTCCTCTTTATTTTTGTATCAAAAGTATAACACTTTTAGATTGACAATCCGTGTATATAAAAAACACCTGTGTGCGGCATTTTTCCGCACACAGGTGTTTGCTGTTTATATGATTATACTTCTACCATCTTCTGATTCCAAGCCATATCCCAGAACATGTACTCGTACTGGCTGCACACATAAACAATATGTTCCAGATTTTGAATCTGCTCCTCGGTGTAGCCTTCAGTCAGACGATCTACCAAATCAATCATTACCTGATTGGAAGAACGATAGCCTTCCGAGATATACATGTTGACCCACTCTCCATAGAATTCTTGTTCCTTTGCGCCTGGGAATTTTTCCATGAAGTCACCGATCAGTTTATAGCTCCAAGAGCAGGACAGAACTGCTGCCATCAGTTCAGCCAAGCCTTCTTTTTCCGCAATAGCAATCATATAGTTGGTATACGAATCGGTCACAATACTCGGCTTCGCCTGCGCAATCATTTCCTTAGAAATACCCAGACGACGCAAATAATCCTGATGCAGCGCATTCTCTGTGTCCAATGTTGCAGTAATCAGATTAGAGAACAGACGCATGTCGTTCTCATTCTTTGCCTTAAGAACGCCCAGCGCAAAAACTTTTGCATACTGCATCAGATACAAGTGATCCTGAATCATATAAAACTGGAAGTTCTCCAGCGGCAATGTACCATCCGCAATGCCCTTGACAAACGGATGCTCATTGTACTTGTCCCACAAATCAATAATGCTGTTATACAAACGCTCAGATACCTTCATATGATAACTCCTTTTCTCTTTTACAAACATATGATACCCGCCGCCATGAGTCCAATGCAAATCACAGCAAAGCAAATATCTCCTACATGAACGCGCGTGGTAATCACAAAAGTACGGGCTCCATCGCCGTCAAATCCTTTGGATTCCATCGCCATTGCTACATTTTCCGACCAGCGAATGCCATTGACCAGCGTGTTGAACAGCGGGCCAATCGGCAGCAAACCGGTGCTCTTTTTTCTTGCTCGATACGCAAGATTTACTTCGTCCCATTCACGGCGCAGCGTTGGCACAAGATTGACTGCTGCCAACACGCCGTATGCAAATTTCGGTTTGACATGTGCTTGATGCATCAGCGACATAATAAATTCTTTCTGATCCGTCGAAAGCGCAAACAACATGCCCATGCCGACATAAGCGAGAATACGTGTGCTGAGCAGCAGTGCCGATCCCATAGACGCTACATCATAGATAGACGCCGATGATCCCGCACTTTTTCCGTATGACATGCCGGATACAAATATAGCACCCGCCAACACAATGACAGGAACAAATGTCTTGACAAGCGATGACAGCTTGCAATTGGACAGCACAATCAGTGCCGCTAGCGTCACCAACCATACTGCAACATTCAGTTTCCACGAGTTCGTCAGCGCCATCAAAATGCCGCAAACTAAAATCGTAACAACTTTGACAAATGGATTGATTTTTTCCAAAACGGTCGGTCTCATCGATTTGCATCCTCCCGTATCAGTCTTTTTCCTCGCATCTGGTAGCGAACATCTGCATATGCCTGTGCCAATCCTCGGTCATGTGTTGTCATAATCACGGTCAGACTTTCCTCTCTGACACGCGCACAAATCTGATCCATCAGAGCTCGCGCAGAGCGATAATCCTGTCCATATGTCGGCTCATCCAGCAATAGCAGCTTTTGACCGCCTGCCAGCACAGACAACACAGCTAATCGGCGCTGCTGTCCCTGACTGAGCATATACGGCGAAAATTTTTGATACTTACGCAGTCCACAGGTATCCAGCATATCCAATGCCCGCTGTTTGATCTGTTCCGGTGTTTCCCTGGCATATCTGCGGCTCAGTCCGTCCATCACTTCTTCCGTCACATTCTGTGTGATAAACTGATTGGACGGATTCTGAAATGCAATGCCCACCTCATCAAAGCAGCCTTTCTGATCAATTAAACGCAGTTCCCGCACATATCCGTTTTCTACAATTGCAATATCCCCCAGATAATCGCGCTGCTTCAGCAGCGTCATCATCAGCGATGTCTTTCCGCAGCCGCTCGGCCCCAAAATTGCCGTAATACAGCCATCCGGAAATATCGCATCCCCTTTGAACAGCAAACTATCTTGCTCTATGATATTTTCTCTCAAACGGCGGCGTCTTTTCGGCTTTTGCGGAATTTTCGGCATCGTCACATGGCTCAAGCGCAGACCATCTTCCGAAGGCTGATCTACGCAAGGCAGCCTTCGTGACTCACGCCAAATGCCAGGATAAGCCACGCCCTGCTCTCGAAACAGCGGACGCGCCTGCTTCAGCTGTTCCGGCGTTTTGCTCTCACACAACACCTGTCCGCTTTCGCCGAGCAGCAAAAACCGATCCGCTGTGCCGATCCAGTGATCTGCCATATGGTCAATCGCCACGATTGTTTTGCCCTGCTCTCGACACATCCGGCGCAGCAAAACCATCATTTCCTGCACAGCGTCCGGATCTAAATTTGCAAACGGCTCATCCAGCAAAATACACGAGGCATCCAGCAAATGAATGCAAGTCAAAACTGCCCGTTGTTTTTCACCGCCGGACAGGCTGAACAGCTTTCGATCCAGCAAATGCGCTGTGCCCATCACGCGAGCGGACTGTTCTGCCCGCTCGCGCATGTGTTCCGCCGGTACGCTGATATTTTCCATGCAGAAATATAATTCCTCACGCAGTGTCGCCATGCAGAACTGCAAATCCGGATTTTGGAACATCATAGAAATTTTTTGGGCGCGCTCGCTGACACGCATCTGTTTGAGCGGTGTGCCAAACAATTCAATGGATCCTTCGGTCAGGAAGCCGCCGTTTTCCGGCAGCAAACCGCACAAAATCGCCGCCAGCGTACTTTTTCCACAGCCGCTGCTGCCCATCAAAACGGTAATCTCCCCCGCCGGAATCGTCAGCGATGCTTTGTCAATCACCGGTTTAGACTTTTCAAAATAGCGAAATGTCAGGTTTTCGCATACAATCGCAGCCTGTTCCATGGATTATTCCACTTCCTCCGGAAGATCCTGCTTCATGCCCAGCGCATAACCGCGCAGAACGCCAGCCTTTGCCAGACCATCGCCAATCAGCTTGGAGACAATGCCAGTAAAAATAATCGAACTGATGACGCGCAGAACCAGCATCACTGCCAGAATCGATACCGGATATTCACTGTAGCCATAGAAGAAATATTCCGGAACAAAGAATGTGAGAACCGCGCAAATAATCGAGCTGAGAATCATCGAAGACCAGCCAAATTTCTTGTAGCGAAATACCGCGAAGCCCAATTCGCAGCCCAAGCCCTGAAAGAAACCGCTGACCAGCGTAGCTACGCCAAACATACCGCCCATCATCATCTCGATGACAGCAGCGAGCATTTCAGCAACCAAGCCAACGCCGCGCTTCTGAATGACGTAGGTTGCAAAGGTTGCAGCCATAAACCATACACCATAGATAATCTGATATGCCAGCATGTTCAGGCCGAACGGCGTCAGAACGGCAATCAGCGCTGTTCCAATATAATTCGCGCCTAAAAACAGGAACGAGAACAGCACGCCCACGATGGCGACCATCAGAATATCTTTCAATTTCCACTTCATATTCATAATTCTTTTGTCTTACTCCCTGAAACGATTTAGTATTTGCCTTCAATCGCAAAGGCATGATTCATCGGGCCACTGCCCTTTCCAAGATCCAGCATTGCTGCCAGCGCGCCAGAAATATATCGCTTCGCACAGTCCACAGCCTCATCCAAATTCATGCCCTTGGCAAGATTCGATGCAATGGCACTGGACAGCGTGCAGCCGGTACCATGGGTATTCGGATTGTCAATGCGCTTTCCTTCAAACCACTGATAACCGCCATCACGATACAGCAGATCATTCGCATCGTTTAGATTGTGTCCGCCCTTGCACAGGACAGCGCAGTGATATGTTTCACTAATCCATTTTGCCGCTTCAATCATATCGTTTGCACTGGTAATCTTTTGGCCGAAGAGAACCTCTGTCTCCGGAATATTCGGAGTAATCACGGTCGCTTTCGGAATCAGTTGAGTCTTGAGGGTATCAATTGCCTCATCACTGATGAGCTTTGCGCCGCTTGTCGCAACCATTACCGGATCAACAACGACATTCTTAAGCTGATATGTTTCAATGGTATCTGCGATGACCTGAATCAGTCCGCTGGAAGAAACCATACCAATTTTTACGGCATCTGGTGCAATATCTTCAATCACATCAGTTAGCTGTTCCCGCAAAAAATCCGGAGTCACCTCCATAATACCCGTTACGCCGGTGGTATTCTGCGCAGTCAAGGCAGTGATTGCACTCATGGCATATACGCCATTTGCTGTCATTGTCTTGATGTCTGCCTGAATTCCGGCGCCTCCGCAGGAGTCACTTCCTGCGATCGTCAATGCTGTTTTCATTGTGAACTTGTCTCCTTTCACAGTCATTGATTTTGTATAGCGGTGGAAAGTGGTGCCCCCAATCAACCGCTCTCAAAACGAAACCCTGTGAGATTTTTCCAAAATAAAAAGCGCACTCGGTAATCCGATGCGCAAGTCAAAAAATCTCTCCCTACGTTGGCATTACCCAAATCAGGTCAAGGGTCAAGGCGATTGCCTACTCTCAGCCAGTTTACACAAGCTCCCCTGTTTCGTTCAATTCATTATATTATCTTTATTTCTTCCCGTCAAGAACTGATTGTATTTTGCAAGAAAAAACTTCATTTTCTTTCTCCAGAGATATGGAGTGTTCCATCCTGTGAAGAGATTGCAGAAATTGAAGTAAATGTCTTCTCCAACTCTGTACGAAAGTTTTGTTCTAACGGCTCCATCAAATCCTGCTGCATCCAGGCACTCGGCAATTCCATAGAGGCCACAGATAGTTTCTGTAATGTAAGATTCACTTTCCTATTGTTTGCTTGCAGCTGAAACTCACAAGATACCGGCAATTCTTCCGGTAAAAATTCCAAAACGGCAGTATACGACTGCGCGATACTGTCTGATTGTTGATTTAATAGCTTTGTGGCTTGTTCCTTAGATAAGATTCCTGAAATAACTATTTTTTCATCCTCTTGTATTCCTACTGCAAGATTAGTAAGCGGCAAGACACCTCCACAGGTATCCTGTACGAGAGAGACAAAAAATGAACTGTCGTATGTCTGTGTGACCATCTGTTCCGTCTGTACCGTTGTGTGTTCCTGTATCTCTGTGTCACCTGGTATATGTTCCGGCACCGTCTTTTCTGCCGTTCTGCTCAGCACTACAACACCTATTGCCAAGCATACACCAGCGATTACACCAATTGTTTTCCAGCGCGTCTGCATATACACAACACTCCCTTATTACAGCCTATGTTGTATGATGCGTGTTTATACGCAGAAAAGCACGCGGCAATGCCACGTGCTTTTTTACAAATTTATTGTTTGACTGTGTACACGGTTTCTCCATCGTATATAGACTGCATATAACCGGAGATCTTTTCTCCTTTAGAATCTGTACAAGAGATTTTAATCCAGCCGTTGTCATCCGCTCTATTTAGAATGGTGATACGGTCATTTTTTTCGAGTACAGTCAAAATATTATCTGCATTTTTGGCTGTCGGTTCACTACGGACATTCATGCTCCACTTCATCACAGCAGTGTTTGTCTCTGCGTCTTGCTTCGTCTCGTCTGTGGATTCGTCACTTTCTACTGTGCTCTGTCCAATTGTCAGCTGCACCATTTTTCCGGAATGACTCAATCCCCATCCGGCGGTCATGCCGGCAATAAAACAGACGATCAAGCCGATAACAGCCAGTACAGTCTTAGAGACATGTGCGCGTCCGCGTGGTTTATGGTGTGTGCGATCTTCTAGTTCCCATGCAGACTCTTCAACATTCTCTTTGGCGGAAACGTTCTGTGCTTTCCTCTTTTTGTGCTTTCTGTGAAACAAATCGAACGACAGCGTTTCCGGTCCATTCAGCCATTCATCCCAATTATCTTGAATATCCTTTGCTACTTCTTCCGAGATAATTCGCTCGCCGTCTGTCGTGCGTGCATGCTGTGCATACCATTGTACGATCACCTTTAAGCGCTTATTCGTTTCTTCCTCCGACAGCGTTTCTTGTCTCTGTGCTTCTTTTAAATATGCTGTACAAAAATCATACAGTACATCTTCTGTCGATTTTCCCGTGTGTTCTTGTTCATAGGTGCGATCCAGCAGATGGATTACCGCTTCTACGCTTTTTCGATCATCTGAACCGAATACCTCCGGGCTGAACTCAAACCGTTCTTCCGACATAAAGGCTCCTCCTTCTTCCGATTGATATCCTCTATCAACATATATCGACAATTTTAGTATAATGCAAAATCCCGTCTTTTTCAACTCTTTTGCTGAACGTTTCCATCTTTCAAGAAAAATTTTAAGTTTCAAATCTTATTAGAACTAATTTTTCTCTTTCGTATATAAAAAAAGCTGACAGAAAAAAATTCATTCTGCCAGCTTTCTGTTTTACACAAATGGTTTACTCTTTTGCTTCCGGACTCGGTGTCTGCCATACTTCCTGCAGTGAAGTTGCCAAACCTGCCATGCCCTGAATTTCAGACGGAATGATAATCTTGGTTGCCTTGCCGTCTGCTGCCTTAGCAAACGCCTCCAATGCCTTCAGGCGAAGTACCTTATCATTCGGTGCCGCCTCATTGAGCAGTACCAAAGAATCTGCCAGAGCCTTCTGCACCGTCATCAGTGCTTCTGCCTGACCCTGTGCTTCCTTGATCTGTGCTTCGCGTTTTGCATCTGCACGCAGAACCGTAGATTCCTTTTCGCCCTGCGCAACCAGGATTGCGGACTGTTTCTGACCTTCTGCAACAAGGATTGCTTCGCGGCGTTCGCGCTCTGCCTTCATCTGCTTCTCCATGGATTCCTGAATGGCCTTCGGCGGAATAATGTTCTTCAGTTCCACACGGTTGACCTTGATGCCCCACGCATCGGTTGCCTCATCCAAAATCGTGCGCATCTTAGTATTGATGACATCACGGGATGTCAGTGTTTCGTCCAATTCCAAGTCACCAATGATGTTTCGCAACGTTGTTGCCGTCAAATTTTCAATAGCTGCCATCGGGCTTTCTACGCCATAGGTAAACAGCTTTGGATCGGTAATCTGAAAGTACACAACAGTGTCAATCTGCATGGTTACATTATCTTTGGTGATAACTGGCTGCGGTTCAAAATCCACAACCTGTTCTTTGAGCGTTACACGGCGCGCGACGCGCTCAATCAGCGGAATTTTGAAGTGCAGACCTGTCTGCCAGGTTCCCTGATATGCGCCCAGTCGCTCAATCGTATACGCTTTTGCCTGCGGAACGATCTTGATATTGGAAATCAATACAACCAACACAATTAAAATCAAAATAATTACTACCATACGTTTGTCCTCCTTCTCGTTTTGCTTATACTCTCTTTACGATTGCCTTTACACCGGAAATAGCGGTGACAACAACCGTTTCCCCCTCCGGAATGCAATCGTTTGGATCAGACGCACGGGCACTCCAAATTTGCCCCATCAGGCGAATTTGACCGGTTCCCTGCTTGGCATCAATCGTCTGAATGACAACCGCTGTTTGGTCAAGAATGCGGTCTGCATTTGTTCGGTCAATTGTTTTCAGCAACTTGCCGCGGACAATCGGTCTCAACAGCAACAGCATAACAATCGCAACCGCCAAACAAACACTGAGCTGTACAATTTCGCCAAATCCCATCGCAGCTGCCGCCATCGCTCCGACAGAGCCAATGGCAAACCAGATGGTAATCAGCTGTACCGTACACGCCTCTGCCACCAGACAAAAGATCAGCACGCCGATCCAGATATACACAGGAGAAATAGTCATCATCATGAAGATTCCCTCCCTTCCTGTTAACTATATCATATTTACCCAGCAATGTACACAACAAGATGATTACAAAGCATTCTATATTGTTGGCTGTTTCTGCTCTGATTCACTGTTCCATTCCCGATCCAGCAGGTATCTCCTCCGATATTTGAGCATGGCATAATCTGTGATGCGCTTGAGTACCGTGACATCTGTTGCGCCGCCAATCACACCAACCAGCATTTTACCCTGAATAAATTTCGCATACAGCATATCATCAGACAGCGCTTTCGCTGTGCTGTGAATCTGGTCGGTGAGATCAAACGCCAATTTTTTCATTTCTTCTGGCTTTTGCTGTTTGCTGCCGCACAGATTTTTGCACAGGGTATTCATATCTTCATCCCGTTTGCGCATTTCTTCGCCGCTGTAGAGTGCTGTTTCAATGACACGCAGTTGAAAGTATCGTTCCTCCATATTGTCATAGTCATAGCCAAACGACAGAGAAATCTCGTATAAATTGCGCAGCATCAGACTGACAAACAGCGGAATGTCCGGCAGTCCCAGTCCGATCAAACCAAATCCAATACCCTCCAGAGAAGAAAACAACAGATTTTTTCTGGCATATCCACTCGCTTTTTTGCGAAAAGCACGCACATTTTGCTTGTCCTCTCGAATTTTTGCCGCATATTCCCGCACTTCATATTCAGACTGCCGTTTTTCCTTGTCATAGGTTTTCTCAATGACTCCGGTTCCCTTGTCAAATACCACTTCAAACGCCTTGATAAAGGCGGCATCTAATTTGGATTGTAAGGTTTTGGGGATGACTTTTTGGAGCTTAGAAAACAATTTCGTACCCGATACGCAATTTTTATAGATATACTTTTCTTCGCGTTTACGCAAATCGTCCCATTCGTCTTCCCAAATATTTTGTCTTTTGCGTCTCATATCAATCACTTCTGCCTTTTTTCGTGCAGCAGACGTCCGGCACAGCGGTCCGGATTGATACGCCACTGACATACACTGCAATCCACACATTTGTCCGTTTTTCGCCCTGCCAGTGCGTCTGCTGACCACTCTGGATTTGCCAACGAGCTGCGTCCGACATCAATCATATCCACTTGCGTCAGTTCCAATGCACCGCGCGCATCCTCCGGCACACGAATGCCATTGACAGCAAAAACAGGAATAGCTACTTGCTTCTTGATTTCTCCCGCCGCATAAATGATATCTTTATATGGAAAATCTGCCGGCTTTTCCGCCTCCTGTTCCTCGGTAAATCCATAGGAAATATCCAGAAAATCTATGCCGTGCTCTTCCAAGATCTTGGCATGACGAATGCCGTCTTGCAATGTCGGCTCAAACGCGCCCAAGCGAATGCCAACCACAAAATCCTCCGGTACAATCTTGCGAATGCCATCGAGAATCTCCAGCACAAATTGTTCCGGACATGCTCCATATGTATCCGTGCGCGTATTGACTCTGGCATTTAAAAATTGACACATCAGATACCGATGACATCCGTGCAGTTCCACACCATCATAGCCAGCCTGATAGGCACGCCGCGCTGCAGAAATAAATGCCTGCTGCATATCATGAATCTGTTCTGCAGACATCTCTACACCAGTCTTATCTCCCAACACATACGCACTAGGACATAGTGCGTGCTGTGCAATGCCAACGATGCCGGCATGATGAATCTGTACAAAAATCGGGCATCCTTCCGCATGAACAGCATCGGTAATTCGGCGCAGACCTCCAATCTGTCCATCTTCCCAAATGCCGAGCTGCGTCTGTGCCAGCTTGCCTTCCTCCGTCACACAGGTTGCTTCCTGAATAATCAGTCCGGCACCGCCGCGCGCTAAACGGCGATAATGCTCTACGTGTTTGTCATCGACATATCCACTGCCATCCGACCAATTGTAAATCACCATTGGCGGCACACAGACACGATTGCGAATTTTTGTATTGCGAATAAAAAACGAGTCAGACAATTGTTTCTTCATCGTGGTTCTTCTCCTTGCTGATATGATTTACTCTTAGTGTATCACGATTTTTCTTTCTGTGTGTGAAAAAATCGTAAAATAGCAAGAATATAACAAAATCCGGCAGAAACCACAGGATTGTCTGTGTTCTGCCGGATGATTGCTTGTTGTTTAAACCGGATCTGTGCTCAATACCGGTGGACGGGTGCCGCCGGAAATCTGTGCATTTTTCCGCGCAATAAATACCATATCATCTGCATGGTCACCGATTTTTTCAAAATCATGCAGAGCTTCTACGAAAATAATGCCTGGCTCTGTGGCACACTGTTTGTTGCTCAAGCGCTTAATATGATTGTTCTCATAATTGCGCTTCATATTATCTACCTTATCTTCGATATGATGCAGCTCCAGTGCATCCTGCTCGGTCAGATTATGACACAGAAATCCGCTGAATGCACGGTCAAACAGCAAGAGATCTGCTTCATACATATCTTTAAGTTCCTGCCGTGCTTCTTCTGAATAAATCAATTCTTTTTCCAAGCACTGCTCGGTTTTTTCCAGCAAATTGATGGCGTGGTCACCAATACGTTCCAGATCACCAACCAGATGGAACATATTGCCGACAAGCTGCGGTACATGCGCCGGAAGATTGTGACCGCTGAACTGTACCAGATAATCTGTGATACCATGATTCAGGAAATTGATAACGTTCTCTGTCTCACGGATTTTCTCCGCGTGACTCACATCATTGTTCAGCATACCTTCCGCTGCCAGAACCAAATTTTCACGAACCATGCCGCCCATGCGCTCGGATTCTTTGTACAACTGATGAATCGTTGCACTCGGTGCGTCAATCTGTTTAGAATCAATGTATGCAAAGCGATATGCATTTTCGTGTACTTTTTTGGGTATCACACGATACGAGATATTGACCAGCCACTGTACAAAAGGCAGCAAAATCAATGCAGTCACCAGCTTGAATGTGATATGGAACATCGAAATTTGTACAACCGTATTTGCCGTAAACAGATTGTAGATATTAACGAACGGCGTCAACATGCAAATCGGAGTAAAGATAATTGCACCAATAACATTATATACGCAGTAAATTACCGCCGCGCGCTTGGTATTGTTCTTCGCACCGATTGCTGACAGGAACGGCGTAATCGATGAACCAACGTTAATGCCGCAAATCAAGAATGCAGCAAAGTGCATCGGCATCAATCCCTGCATCGCCAGCGCCTGTAATACACCAACTGCTGCGGACGAGCTCTGAATAATGCAACACAGAACCAGACCCACTACAAGTCCAAGGATTGGATTTGTCGCGCTTGCAATAAAGTTCTGAAATTCCGGCATATCCTTTAGACCGGACATCGATTCACTCATTGTATGCAAGCCTTGGAACAGAATACCAAAGCCCAGAATAATTTGCCCAACATATTTCTGTACCTTTTTCTTACAGAACATCTGCATCAGCGCACCGATAAAAATACATACCGGAGCAAGCCATGAAATATCCAGTGCAATCAAGATACTTGTCATTGTTGTACCGACATTGGCACCGAGAATGACACCAGCCGCCTGAAGCAAGTCCATAATACCGGCATTCAAGAAGCCCATACACATAATGGTCGTTGCGGAAGATGACTGCACGCAGGCGGTGACGAAAACGCCCAGAAGGAAGCCCATAACCGGGTTGCGTGTCAGTTTCTCCAGCAGGTTGTTCAGCTTCGGACCGGCTGCAAGCTCCAATCCGGCACCCATGTACTTCATGCCGAACAGGAACAGTCCCAATCCGCCGCACAAGGCTAGAATGTTACTAAATCCCATATAGTCTCCTCATTTCGAGTTGTTTCGCCTTAGAAAACAGTCTGCCGCCACTCTTCACAATTTTTCGACAGACCGATTTCTGCGGCTTTCAAAATTTATTATAACACTCCATGTTAAAAATTGCACGATTTTTTTACATAAATGATACGTCACATTTACAAATCTTACATAGTTTTAACATTTGTGCATCGTATGCGAAAAATGCCCCAGATGATACATTGTATGCATCATCTAGGGCATGAGATAAAATTTCGATGATATTACTTGTTAAACAGGCCAGTAACGTCTAACGTTGCAAAGTAATCAGCCGGTGTCTCTGCACGGCGCATCAACTCTGTGGTACCATCTTCACGGTACAGTACTTCTGCGGAGCGCAGACGACCATTGTAATTATAACCCATGGAGAAGCCATGTGCACCGGCATCATGAATGACGAGCAGATCACCCATATCAATCTTCGGCAGTCTGCGATCAACTGCAAACTTATCACAGTTCTCACACAGAGAGCCAGTGACATCATAGGTATGATCGCACGGAGCATTTTCCTTGCCCAGCACCGTAATGTGATGGTATGCGCCATAGATTGCCGGACGCATCAGGTTTGCAGCACAGGCATCAACACCGATGTAATGCTTATACGTGTTCTTCTCGTGAATGGCACGAGTCAGGAGGCAGCCATATGGGCCAAGCATGTACCGTCCCAGCTCTGTATACAGCGACACATCGCCCATACCAGCCGCTACGAGGATCTCCTCATATGCCTTGCGCACACCTTCACCGATAATCTTGATGTCATTTACATTCTGCTCCGGACGATACGGGATACCTACACCGCCGGACAGATTGATAAATGTAATATGTGCGCCGGTCTCTTCCTTCAGCTCGACAGCCAGCTTAAACAGAATGCGTGCCAAAGCCGGATAATACTCGTTGGAAATCGTGTTGGAAGCGAGAAATGCGTGGATGCCGAATTCCTTCGCGCCCTTCTGCTTGAGGATTTTATATGCTTCGGAGATCTGCTCGCGAGTCATACCATACTTCGCATCGCCTGGATTGTCCATAACCTGGAAGCCTTCTTCCGAGCCTCCCAACTGGAACACACCGCCCGGATTGAAACGGCAGCAAATACGCTCCGGAATGTGACCAATGGCATCCTCAAGGAATGGAATATGGGTAATATCATCCAGATTGATGGTAGCGCCCAGTTTGTCTGCCAGCACAAACTCCTCTGCCGGTGTATCGTTGGAGGAGAACATAATCTCCTTACCCTTGAAACCGCAGGCATCGCTCATCATCAGCTCTGTCAGAGAAGAGCAGTCGGTACCGCATCCCTCTTCCTTCAGAATCTGCAAAATTTTCGGTGTCGGCGTTGCCTTTACCGCAAAATACTCCCGGAATCCCTTGTTCCAAGAAAATGCATCATACAGCTTGCGTGCATTCTCACGGATACCCTTTTCATCGTACAGATGCAGCGGAGTCGGATACTCCTTGACAATTGCTTCTGCCTGCTCCTTGGTGATAAATGGTTTCTTTTCGTTCATTGGTCTGAATCATCCTTTTCTATCTATAATCTTCCCGCAAGGGAAGAATACATTATTTTTCTTCGTGAATATGTTCCAGAATCAGCGCAAGAACTTCATCCTTGCCATTTCCCTTTTCTGCGGAAAACGGAATAACCGGCACATCTTCTGGAAGATGCAGTGTGGTGCGAATGGTCTGTAAGCTGCCCTCCAGCTGGCTCTTTTTGATTTTATCTAACTTGTTGGCAATAATGGCAAACGGCACGCCGGTCTGCAAGAACCAATTTGCCATCGTGACATCATCCGCCGTTGGCTTATGCCGAATATCTACAATCTGGAAGCCCAACGTCAGCGTATCATCGCTCGCAAAGTACTCGTCCATGAGCTTTCCCCAACGGTCGCGCTCCTTCTTTGACACCTTTGCATAGCCATAACCAGGCAAATCAACAAAATATACTTTTTTATCAATTTCAAAGAAATTGATATGAATAGTTTTTCCCGGCGCGTTACCGACGCGGGCAAAGTTCTTGCGGTTGAGTAAACGATTAATCGTCGAGGATTTTCCGACATTGGATTTCCCTGCGAAGGCAATCTGCGGCAGGTTATCCTTTGGAAAATCTGCTGTTTTAACAGCAGACCGCACAAATTCTACCAAATGTAAGTTCAGCATAATTCTCCTTGTCTCGCACCTGTTTTCCCTGACTGTGCTGGATCTGTCACAACGGACACCTCCACTTTTTCGCCTTTAACCGGACGGCGGAGAGCAGTCTGCAACACAGTATCCATTGTTTCTGCAATGACAAATTCCACATTTTCACGCACAATTGGGTCAATATCTTGTAAATCCGGCTCATTTTCCGCTGGAACAATGACGGTCTTCATTCCCGAGCGATAGGCTGCCATTGTCTTCTCCTTTAGTCCGCCGATCGGCATCACACGGCCGCGCAGAGTCACTTCGCCGGTCATAGCAACATCGTGGCGTACCGGAATGTCAGACAGCGCTGATGCGATAGCCGTTGTCATGGTCACACCAGCCGATGGACCATCTTTCGGAATTGCCGCTTCCGGAAAATGAATGTGAATGTCTTTCTCTTTATAGAACATCGGGTCGATACCCAGCTTTTCTGCCGCAGAACGCACATATGTTACCGCTGCCTTTGCCGATTCCGTCATAACCTTGCCTAGATTACCGGTAATTTCCAGTTTGCCTGTACCCGGCACGGCATTGACTTCTACTTGCAGCATTTCTCCGCCAACCGATGTCCAAGCCAGACCATTTACGACGCCAATCTCATCCTTCTTGGTGACGTTATCGCGTTTGTATCGCGGTGTCCCCAAAAAGCTCTCCATATTAGATCGATTGACTGTCACACGCTTGCGTGTCTTGCGGCCCGGATGCTCCTGCTGATCCTCGGCAATGATTTTCGCAGCTTTGCGGCAAACCTTTGCAATCTGCTGTTCCAATCGGCGTACGCCAGCCTCTCTTGTATATGCATCAATGAGATATACCATCGTGTCACGACTCAGCGTCAGATTAGACTTTTTCAGTCCATGATGCAGCAACTGCTTTGGCAGCAGATGCTGCATGGCAATTTCGGCTTTTTCCTGTTCAGTATAGCTGGACAGCTCGATGATTTCCATACGGTCGAGCAACGGACGTGGAATGGTATCCAATGTATTTGCTGTCGTGATAAACAACACATCGGACAAGTCAAACGGCAGCTCAATATAATGGTCTCGGAAGGCATTGTTCTGTTCCACGTCCAACACTTCCAGCAGAGCCGCTGCCGGATCGCCGCGGGAATCTGCGCCCATCTTGTCGATTTCATCCATCAAAATCAGGGCATTTTTGCTGCCGGCCTGTGTCAGAGCAGTCATAATACGTCCCGGCATCGCACCGATATATGTCTTTCGATGACCACGAATATCTGCTTCGTCCCGCACGCCACCGAGCGACATGCGCGCGTACTTACGATTCATGGCTTCTGCAACAGAACGGACAATCGAGGTCTTGCCGACACCCGGAGGACCAACCAAGCACAGTACCTGTCCCTTGAGCTGCGGCGCCAGAGACTTAACTGCCAAAAATTCCATAATACGATCTTTTACTTTGTCCAGACCGTAATGATCGCGGTCGAGTACCTTGTGTGCCTGCTTTAAATTGATGTGCTCTGAAGTTTTTGTATTCCACGGAAGATCCAAGCATGTATCCAGATATGTACGGATAACACCGCTCTCTGCGGACATCGGCTGCATTTTTGCCAGTCGTCCCGCTTCCTTGAGCAGCTTGCTCTCTGCCGCTTCATCTAAATGCAGTGCCCGGATTTTTTCGCAGTATTCTTCGACCTCTTCACCGAGATCCTGATCGCCCAATTCCGTCTGAATGATCTTGAGCTGTTCGCGCAGATAATATTCCTTCTGATTTTTGTCAATCTGTTCTTTTAATTTATCTTGAATCGAGTTTTCAATCTGAAGAATTTCAATCTCATGACCGAGCACACGAACAACCTGCTCCAAACGACGCACATCGTGCAGCTCCTCTAGCAGTTCCTGCTTGGTCTCAAATGTCAGCGGCGCATTCTGTGCAACATAATCTGCCAGATACCCCGGTTCGCCGCCGTCCAGCACCGTCATGACAACGTCATTGGTCACCTGCTGTGCAAGTCCGGCATATTCTTCAAACCGATCCTGTAAGGTGCGTACTAGTGCTTCTTTGCGACGTTCCGTTACTCGTCCTGGATTGGTATCCATACGGAAAACGCGGGCGAACATGCAGCCGTCATCTTCCTTAGAAAATTCTTCTACACCAGCACGGTACGAGCCCTCCACCAATACGCGAATGTTATCGCCCGGCAGGCGCAGAATCTGCTTGACTGTGCACACCGTACCCACGACAAATAAATCGTCTGTCGTCGGCGCATCCGTGCGAATATCACGCTGTGCTGTCAGAAATAGACGCTGATTGTCTCGCATGGACTGCTCCAGCGCCTTCACGGAAATCAAACGACCGACATCAAAATGAATCAACATTTCTGGAAAGGCTACCAATCCGCGCAATGGCAACACCGGCAGTACTTCCGATGCAATACTGGTATCATTTACCACTTCTTCGATCTGGGACATTTGATCTTACCTCCTCCCGGCAGCGCGGCAGGGATGGAGCTCCCAGCGCTGCGTACAGTCTTCATCTGAAGTCCCTATTGTCCAAATGAACAAACTGTACTTCAATATTTCATACTTCTTAAAATTATATAGTATTTCATCCGGCTTTTCAAGTCTCAAAGAAATCTGATATATGGATAAAACGCCTAAATATACCATCGTTTTCCCATATTTATCCGTGCAATTTGGTGTGTTTTTTCATATTATACTATTTTAGGGGGAATTTGCACACAAAAACAGCCTACAGACGCCAAAAGCAGGTCTGTAGGCTGTAACATGCAAAGCATTATTTTTTCAAGGCAAACTGCTCTGCAAAATATTCTGCATCATCCTCTGTCAAAGAGATGATATTTCCCACATTGTCAAAAGACACCACAATCATCGGGCCGTAAAACTGCGTTCCATCAATGACGCGATTTTCCGTCATTTTAAGCAGCTCGCTCAGCGCATTGTGAATCACACAAATGCCCTCCTCGATACCTGCCGACGCAATCTTACCATGCACCAATTCTTCCATCTGTGCTTCTGTGCCGTTGAGATACTTCACAACCGGCTCTTCATCCGGAAGAATATACAAGCTCCGAATGATATACGGATTTTCAGTAAATTCATTCACGCGATTTCACCTCTTTTGTCAAGCGGTTTTCTGCGACTTCAACGTAATTTCCGGCTTGCCATTCTTGTCAACGACATCCTTGGTGATGCGAACAGACTCAATGTTGTCATCCGATGGAATAGTAAACATAATATCTGTCATGGCATCTTCCATGACGCCGCGCAGTCCACGGGCGCCCGTCTTGCGCTCCAACGCAATATCCGCCACACGCTCCAGTGCTGCATCATCAAAGGTCAGCTTGACGCCGTCCATATCGAACAGCTTTTCGTACTGCTTGACCAGTGCATTCTTCGGCTCCTTAAGAATACGAATCAGCGCTTCTCTATCCAGAGAATCCAGCGATACCAGCGCCGGCAGACGACCAATCAACTCTGGAATCAAGCCAAACTTCATCAAATCATGCGGTTCCAAATCGCGGAGAATCGTACCAATGTCTTTTTCTGTATTAGACTTGATTTGTGCACCAAATCCCATGCTGCTCTTTGTGGTGCGGCTTTCAACAATCTTTTCCAGACCATTGAACGCACCACCGCAGATGAACAGAATATTGGTCGTATCAATCTGAATAAACTCCTGATGCGGATGCTTGCGGCCGCCCTGCGGCGGAACATTGGCAATCGTGCCTTCGAGCATCTTCAGCAGTGCCTGCTGAACGCCCTCACCGCTTACATCACGGGTAATGGATGCATTTTCACTCTTACGTGCAATTTTATCAATTTCATCGACATAGATGATGCCGCGCTGTGCACGCTCTACATCAAAATCCGCTGCCTGAATCAGACGCAGCAGAATATTCTCTACATCTTCACCAACGTAGCCAGCTTCCGTCAATGTTGTCGCATCTGCAATCGCAAACGGAACCTCCAGCGTCTTAGCCAAAGTCTGTGCCAGCAGGGTCTTGCCGGAGCCAGACGGGCCGACGAGGAGAATATTGCTCTTCTGAAGCTCTACGCCATCATCCGAGCCTTTGAAAATACGCTTGTAGTGATTATATACTGCAACACTCAGCGCAATCTTCGCGCGATCCTGTCCAATAACATACTGATCGAGCGTTTCCTTCAGCTCACGCGGTGTCGGAAGCTTTTCCGGACCCGTTTCAGCCTTCATAACAGAAGCCTTTGGCGTATCTTCCTCATATCCGAATTCTTCATCCAGAATACTCTGGCAGATCTCGATGCATTCATTGCAGATATAGACATTCGGTCCTGCAATCAGCTTATGCACACTGGACTGGGGCTTTCCGCAAAACGAGCAGCGAATCTCGTGCTTATCATCGTTTCGTGCCATAATACACCTCGAATTTTCCAATCCCTGCCGCGAGGTAGGGATGATAATGTTGAATCACCGGAACGACTGCACGTTCCAGCCATTCCGGTGATCGCGTTCTTTTTATCTGTGAACCATAACCTCGTCAATCAGGCCGTATTCCTTTGCCTGCTCCGCATACATGAAGTTGTCACGTTCGGTGTCACGAGCAATTTCTTCGATAGACTTGCCCGTGTTCTTTGCAAGGATTTCGTTCAGCTTATTTCTGGTGCGAACCAGATGATCCGTATGGATCTTGATGTCAGTCGCCTGACCCGACAGACCATTTCCGCCAATCAGCGGCTGATGAATCATGATCTCACTGTTCGGCAGAGCGAAACGCTTGCCCTTGGTGCCGGAAGACAGCAAGAATGCACCCATAGACGCTGCCATGCCGATACAAATCGTAGATACATCGCACTTGATGTACTGCATGGTATCATAGATTGCCATACCGGATGTGATGGAACCGCCAGGAGAATTGATGTAGAACTGAATGTCCTTATCCGGATCCTGTGCTTCCAGATACAGCAGCTGTGCTACAACGAGCGAAGCGGTTGTATCGTTGACATCCTCGGAAAGCATGATAATGCGGTCATTGAGCAGTCGAGAAAAAATGTCATAAGAGCGTTCACCGCGATTGGTCTGCTCTACTACATAAGGGACTAAACTCATAAAATATTCCTCCTTCCCTTTCGGGGGTATGTAACGCCGGAGGGGATTTGAATTACTCTTACTCTGCGTCAGCTGCCGGAGCTACTGCTACAGCGTTTTCCTTCAGCATATCGAGGGTCTTCTGGGTAGTCAGATCGGACTTTACAGAATCAACCGGAACGTACGTCTTAACCTGATCTTCCTCCAGACCATAGGACTCTGCCAGTCTCTTGTACTCAGCCTCGATCTCGTCCTCAGACGGCTCGATGTTTTCCAACTCGGAGATCTTCTTCAGAGCCAGCTGAACCTTTACCTGACGTTCAGCCTGATCGCGGAAGATGTTGCGGAAGGATGCCATATCCATGCCCATCTGCTTTACATAGTCTTCCAGAGAGATGCCCTGAGACTGGATGCGGTAGCCGTAGTCCTGCATCACGTTGTCCAGCTGTGCCTCGAACATTGCTTCCGGAATATCAGCTTCCAGAGTCTCCAGAACCTTGTCCAGAATCTTCTCCTCGAAGTTGCGGTCAGCAGCGTTCTTCTTGGACTCTGCAATCTTCTTCTCGGTGTCCTTCTTCAGCTCGTCCAGAGTCTCGAACTCGGAAACGTCCTTAGCGAACTCGTCATCGATCTCCGGCAGGATGGTCTCCTGAACAGACTTTACGGTGCACTTGAATACAGCCGGCTTGCCTGCCAGCTCAGCAGCCTGATACTCTTCCGGGAAGGTAACGTTTACGTCGCAGGACTCGCCAGCAGACTTGCCAACCAGCTGATCCTCAAAGCCCGGGATAAAGGTGCCGGAACCCAGCTTCAGGCTGTAGTCCTCGCCCTTGCCGCCTTCAAATGCTTCGCCATCAACAAAGCCCTCGAAGTCGATAACTACGGTGTCGCCGTTCTGTGCCGGACGCTCAGCGGTCTCGGTGCTTGCGTCACGCTCAGCCAGGCGGTTCAGCTCAGCATTTACGTCGTCCTCAGATACGGAATCGTCAGCGCGCTCAGCCTCAATGCCCTTGTACTCACCAACAGAAACTTCCGGGTAAACCGGTACAGTGAAGATAAAATCAAAACCGTTGTCAAAGTTCTCCAGAGACTCGTCAATCTTTACATCGCCCTGGCCAACCGGCTCAATGCCAGCAGCTTCCAGAGCCTGCGGATACATCTCCGGATACAGGTTGTTGATTGCATCGTTTACAAAGAAATCCTTGCCGTACAGGCGCTCGATTACCTTACGAGTTGCCTTGCCCTTACGGAAGCCCGGAATCTGAAACTGATTCTTGTTCTTCTTGTAAGCAGCTTCCTTTGCCTTATCTAATTCTTCAGCAGATACTGCAACAGTCAGCTTAACCTGGCTGTGCTCCAGCTTTTCGGTATTCTTGAGTTCCATATTAAATGACTCCTCCTAAATATATGTCCAATCTATTTTATCAGATAGTTGGCTTTTTGGCTACAATTTTTTCTATTTTTTTAGCAGTACAGGCATAAAATCAATATAATCTCCGGAAACCAGCCGAAAATTGATGTCCTCATGGATGCCTGTGACAGCATAACGCAGACTGTCCGAGTGCAAATGCCCATAAATACACTGCTTGACCTGGTACTGATGCATCAGGTCGATAATTTCTCCACAGCGAAAACTCGTGAAGATCGGCGGATAATGCAGGAAACAGTAAATCTCCTCTGCGCCCTGCGCTTGCGCGGCCTGAAAAGAATGTTCCAGCCGGAGCAGCTCCCGCCGAAAGATCTTCTCGTCGTGGCTTTCCTTGAAATCTTCCTCGTAAAACCAACCGCGTGTTCCACAAATACCAATATTATCATAAATGAAACAATTATTAAAGAGGAAATCAATATTTTTTATCTGATTTTCTTCAAAAAATCGTTTCATCTTCTTGACCGTACACCACCAGAGGTCATGATTGCCCTTTCCGATGATCTTTTTTCCCGGCAAATCGGATAAAATCTGAAAGTCCGGCAAGCTCTGTTGGAGATTGATTCCCCAAGAAATATCTCCGCCAATCACTACCGTATCTTCCGGTTGGATGACTGCCCGCCAATTTTTTTGGATCTTTTCCATGTATCCCTGCCATTTGCCGCCAAAGATGTCCATTGGCTTCTGGACACCGGCGGACAAATGAAGGTCTGCAATTGTATACAGCGCCATGGATTAAATCTGTCCCAGCAGATCTACGGTATTCAAAATATTTTCGCGGTCAATGACCAAATCAAAGCGTGGCTTGAGGCCAGCCAGTGCTGCAAGCGGAGCCGGAATCGGTGCGCCGGTCATATCATGCAGCTGATCGAGCAGTTCCGTACCGTCACTGGTAACCGTACCGCCCAGTGCAGAGATAACGCTCTGGCAGAACTTAAACGGGCTTGCCGTGGAAGCGATTACCGTCGGCGTCGTGTCGCCGGTGCGTGCCTGATAGTCCTCGTAGACCTTTACAGCAACTGCGGTGTGTGTGTCAGCCAGATATTTCTTCTCGTCAAACAACTTAGCAATGGTCTGCTTGGTCTGCGCGTCATCGCAGAAGCCGCCTTCAAACTGGCTGCCAATCTTAGCAAAGACATCTGCCGGAACGGAATACTTGCCGTTTTCCTTGAGCTGCTTCATCAGATCAGCAACCATAGCATCATTATATCCCGAAACCAGGAACAGTAAACGCTCCAGATTGCTGGAAATCAAGATGTCCATCGACGGAGAAATTGTTGTGTGGAACGGACGGTTTCTATTATATGTGCCGCTGGACTGGAAGAAATCCGTCAAAACATTGTTTTCGTTAGAAGCACAGATCAGCTTGGCAATCGGAATACCCATCTGCTTGGCAAAATATGCCGCCAAAATATTGCCAAAGTTTCCGGTCGGTACACAAACATTGATCGGATCACCCATCTGAATGTCACCGCGGTTGAGCATGTCGCAGTATGCGGAAACATAGTACGCAATCTGCGGTGCCAGACGGCCCCAGTTGATGGAGTTTGCAGAAGACAGCGTCATGCCCTGCTCATCCAGCTTGCGAATCGAATCCTTATCTGTAAAGATTTTCTTTACTGCACTCTGTGCGTCATCAAAATTACCACGAATCGCGCAAACCTGCACATTGCTGCCGCGCTGCGTCACCATTTGCAGTTTCTGAATCGTGCTGACACCATCCACCGGATAGTAAACCATAATTTTGGTACCTTCTACATCAGCAAAGCCGTCAAGAGCAGCCTTGCCGGTATCACCGGATGTGGCAACCAAAATACACGCAGTGCGCTGCTCACCAGTCTTTTTCAGTGAAGCCGTCAGCAGATGCGGCAGCATTTGCAGTGCCATATCCTTAAATGCGCAGGTCGGACCATGCCACAGTTCGAGAATGTACTTGCCGTCCTCCAGCTTTACCAACGGAGCTGTATCTGAGCCGCCAAACTTTTCGTCCGCATACGCACGGGCAGCGAACTGCTTCAATTCCTCCACAGAAAAATCGGTCAGAAAGCGTCCGAGAACATCGGCACTTCTGCCGCGGTAATTTTTCTTGCACAGAATGGCAATATCCTCTGCTGTCAGCTGTGGAATCTCTGTCGGGCAGTACAGACCGCCATCCGGTGCAATGCCAGTGGCAATCGCCTTTGCTGCGCTGACGCTCAGCTCTTTATCTCTTGTGCTTACATAATTCATGAGTTGAAAACCTCCTGCGTATTTCGCTATTGTTAAAAGTTTGTCTGTACGAACCGAGATGCATTGTTATACAGGAAACCAGCAATTTGCTGTTCCGAATAATTTTTTCTTGCCAGTGCTTCTGCCAACTGCGCAATGCCGGTCATATCAGAGATGCCGTTTGGAAGCCGATCACAGCCATCCCAATCCGCGCCGATGCACAGATTGTGTACGCCGCCCAATTCGCAAAAATGTTCAATGTGATGCACAACAGCATCACAGGATACTGTTCTCTGCTTGGTGACAAAAGGAACATAAAAATTCATGCCCACCAATCCGCCGCGCCGAATAATCTCTCGAAATTGTTCATCCGTCAAATTGCGCGGATGATTGCAAATTTTTCTGCTGTTGGAATGCGTGGCTAAAATCGGTGCATCGATACAGCTCGCCAAATCCCAAAATCCTTTGGCAGATAAATGGGAAACATCCAAATAGACACCATGTTCCGTCAAAGTCTTTGCGATATGCTTTCCCGCCGGTTTAAGCCCTGCCGCATCGTCTGTAGATGCGCCGCAGCCATAGACAGAATCAAAATTCCATGTCAGCGTGACAATCTTTACACCTGCCTGTAATGCTGCCTGTAAATCTGACTCTGTTTGCAGCAATTCCGCGCCTTCGATGGATAAAAAGGCTGCTACCTGCCGTTGAGATTGCGCCGCGAGGAAATCCGCCGCCTGTTTGCAGTGACGCAGACGCGAACCACAAACGGAAAATGCACGTTTCGCCGTGTGAAGCATTCGCGTCAATCGTTCATGCGCATCCTCCGGCGACACAATCGGTCGATACCCGCAAAATAAAGCAAATACCTGCGCATACTGTTCCAGAGAGCCGGCTCTTTGCAAATCCACATGGCCGGTATTTTGAAGCAGCGTCTCTCCCGCAGGCAGTCGCCGCTCAAAATCTGTCAGACGATACAGCGTATCGCAATGGAGATCAAAATATCGCAATCAATTCACCTCAAATGCATGGGGAACATGTCGAATACGGCACGTTCCGCACTGTCGATTGACGAGCACTTCTATAACATCAAACCGCGGCTGTTTCGTTGTCGGATGCTGGAGCAGCCAGCACTGTGCGGTTTGAATCAATCGTTCACGCTTGTGTGCTGTAACCGCTTCGCGCGGTGCGCCCCACGCTTCACTTGACCGCGTTTTGACTTCTACAAAGATCAAATACTGCGTATCTTCACAGACAATATCCAATTCACCATGCTTCCAGCGATAATTTCTCGCCAGAATAGTGTATCCATGCCGCTGCAAGAACTCAGCCGCACGCTGTTCGCCGCGCTGTCCTGTCGTCATGCGTTGTTGAGAATCTTCTTCAGAAATGTCTTGCGGTGCAGCGGACAAATGCCGTACTGCTCAATCGCCGCATAATGCGCCTTGGTGCCGTATCCTTTGTGCTTTTCAAAGCCGTATTCCGGATACACTTGTGCCATCTCGCGCATGTAACGGTCTCGTGTAACCTTCGCTAAAATGGAAGCCGCAGCAATAGACAGCACTTTGCCGTCTCCGCCAATGACGGTTTCTGCCGGAATGTCTAGACCCTGAATGCGGTTGCCATCCACCAAAGCAAAATCTGCCGGAACATCTAGCGCTTGCACCGCACGGCGCATGGCAAGAAATGTTGCCTGCAAAATATTGATGTCATCAATTTCCTGTTCACTCGCCTGACCGATGCCATAAGCAAGGGCATTTTCCTTGACAAAATCAAACAACGCTTCGCGCTTTTTTTCAGTAATCTTTTTTGAGTCATTGACCCCTGGCAGTTCAATCCCTTCCGGCAAAATTACTGCTGCCGCGACAACAGGCCCCGCCAACGGACCACGTCCCGCCTCATCAATACCACACACAGCCGTAAAGCCTTTGGCACGAATTTCAGCTTCTTTTTCCATCGTGAGGAGAACCGGCTGCTTACTCTTAGTCATTCGCCTGTTCCTCCGCGTATTCATCCGGTGTTTCCAGCGTAATACGTCCGAGTTTTCCGCCGCGATATTCATCGAGCAAAATGCGCGCCATGCGTTCGGTATCAATTTCACCGCCGGAAATCAAGAAACCGCGTTTTCTGCCTGCACGCATCAGCAGTTCATAGCCGAGGAAATCAATTTCTTCCTCTTCACTCGGCAATTCAAATTTATATCTGTCTGTCAGCAGCTTTGGCGCATGATGGTACAGAATTTCCATGAGCTTGCAGGCCAAAGCCTCTACATCCAAGATATTATCCTTGACCGCACCGGTCACTGCCAGCAAAATACCTGTGCGCTCATCGTCCAGCTTCGGCCACAGAATGCCCGGTGTGTCGAGCAGTTCCAATCCGCCTTCTACGCGAAACCACTGCTGACCGCGCGTAACGCCTGGTTTATCCGCCGCCTTTGCCGACTTGCGTCCCAGTACTTTGTTGATAAACGTGGATTTTCCTACATTCGGAATGCCGACGACCATAACTTTGACAGAACGGCCGGTCTGTCCCTTTTCTTTCCACTTTTCAATTTTATCTGCCAGCAGCGTGCGTACCGCCGCGGAAAACTTTGCGACACCGGCGCCGCTCTTCGCGTCCGTTGTCAACACAGCATAGCCCTTGCTGCGATAAAACGCCGCCCACTGCTTTGTCGCTTCCGTATCCGCCAGATCTGTGCGGTTCAAAATCAAAATGCGCGGCTTATTGCCCGCAATTTCATCCATATCCGGATTACGGCTAACCTGCGGAATTCGCGCATCAACCACTTCACAGACCGCATCTACCCGCTTCAGGCTGACTGCCATTTGACGGCGTGTGCGTGTCATATGGCCGGGATACCATTGTATATTCATATGTTTTTCTCCTTATGATACCGTACCGATTTCATTGACTGGATAAATGCGCATCAACACTTTGCCAATGACATAGCGGGTATCCACCATGCCCAGCGCTTCACAGCGGCTGTCTGTCGAATGATTTCGGTTATCTCCCATGACGAAGATACATCCCTCCGGCACAGTCTGTGGAAAATTCATGTCAAAATGCGTCTGTGTTTTTTCCGCAATGTATGTTTCGTCCAATACCTCGCCATTGACGGAAACTTCACCGGTTTCAAAGTCAATATCCACGGTATCACCTTCCGTTGCAATCACGCGCTTGACAATCGGACTTGTCATAAACGAATCCTTGGTCAAAATAACAATATCGCCCTTTTCCGGCGTATAAAACAGATTGGAAACCAAAAGTTGATTGCCATTCTGCAAAGTCGGCACCATCGAAGAGCCTTCTACACCAATAATTCGGATTCCGAACACAAAGACCAGAATCACGATGGTCAAAGACAGAATCAGTGCCTCGCCCCAGTCAAACAGTTCGCTGTGAAACCGTCCCTTCGGTGCTTCTTCTTCAGAAGATTTTTTCTCTTTGCGCATCAGGTCTCATCATCCTTTCATCGGATACACATATATCTTTATATTATACCGATTCCGCCCTAGATGGCAAGTAATTTCCGGCAAAATGCCCGCAAATCTTCTATATTCCTTGAATTTTTGAAAGAAAAAGGAGAGAACAGAACTGTTCTCTCCTTTGTGGTTCCTGAATACAGGCTGAAACTTACAGCTTTTCCTGAACCTTTGCTGCCTTGCCGACTCTGCCGCGCAGGTAGTACAGCTTAGCACGGCGAACCTTACCGTTACGAACAACCTCGAACTTTGCAATGTTCGGGGAATGTACCGGGAAAGTCTTCTCAACGCCTACGCCGTAAGAAATACGTCTAACGGTTACAGACTTGTTGATGCCAGTGTGCTTGATAGCGATGATGGTGCCCTCGAAAATCTGAATTCTTTCGCGGTTACCTTCCTTGATCTTCTGGTGTACCTTAACGGTAGAACCAACCTTGAGCTCCGGCAGATCGTTCTTAATCTGCTGCTCTGCGAGAACCTTAACTAAGTCCATCGTATAATCCTCCAAATCTTAGACAATCGTATCCCTTTTAAAACCTCCTGTCCGGTACTGCGATGAATTGCTCCCTGCACAATGCTTGTGCACTGCATTTCCGGTGGCTGAGCCCTTCTCAGCCGGGTGAACAGAGGATTGTCCGGTTTCAGTTAGTTATTTTAGCATGAAAACCCACAAAATGCAAGATAAATATACAAAAAATAATGGATTATTTTGTGCATTTTTGTTGTTCATTCTCACCAAATATGGTATACTATTTCTGTCATAGGAAATACATTTTCCATAACAAGGAGGTTTGCTGTTATGTGGGCTTATGAGAGTGTTTTTTATCAGATTTATCCAATGGGTTTTTGTGGGGCGCCGTGGGAGAATGATGGAAAGACCATAAATCGCATCGGCAAGGTCGGTGACTGGGCGGCTCATATTGCGTCTATCGGCTGCAATGCGATGTACTTCTCTCCTGTTTTTGAATCCGACAGCCACGGCTACGACACCCGTGACTTCCGAAAGATTGACTGCCGTCTCGGCACCAATGCTGATTTTGCAGAGGTCTGCGACAAATTGCATAAGGAAGGCGTTCGTGTTGTCTTAGACGGCGTATTTAATCATGTCGGCAGAGGCTTCTGGGCATTCACGGATGTACAGGAAAAGAAATGGGATTCTCCATATAAAGATTGGTTCCATATCAGCTTTGATGGAAACTCCAACTACAACGATGGCTTCTGGTACGAGGGCTGGGAAGGTCATTATGAGCTGGTCAAGCTGAATCTGCGCAATGAGGAAGTCATTCAGCACATTTTTGACTGCATCCGCGATTGGGTAGAAGAATTCGACATTGACGGTCTGCGTTTGGACGTTGCCTATTCCTTAGACCGCGATTTCATCCGTCGCCTGCGTTCGTTCTGTGATTCTCTCAAGCCGGATTTCTTCTTGGTCGGCGAAGTGATGAGCAGCGATTGCTCTCCGTTCCTCGCAGACGGTATGCTGCACTCCTGCACCAATTATGACTGCTACAAGGGCTTGTATTCCTCGTTCAATTCCATGAACATGTTCGAGATCGGTCATTCGATGCAGCGTCAGTTCGGTCCGGAGCCGTGGACTCTGTACAAGGGTAAGCATCTGCTGTCTTTTGTTGACAATCACGATGTCACCCGCGTTGCTTCTATTTTGACCAACGAAAAGCATTTACCGCTGATCTACGCCATGATGATCGGCATGCCAGGCATTCCTTGTATTTACTACGGCAGCGAGTGGGGCGAAAAAGCACAGAAGCAGCAAGGTTCTGATGCGAATTTGCGCCCGTGTTTCGAGCAACCGCAGACCAATGAACTAACCGAATGGATCGCCAAACTTGCAAAGGCAAAAAAATCCTCCAAGGCTCTGTGTTATGGCGGGTACACCATTCGTCTGATGACCAACAAACAAATTATCTTTGAGCGTGCCTTTGAGGATGAGCGCGTCATGGTCGCCATCAATGCCGATGACCAGCCGTTTACCGCGCACTTTAACGCAGAAGCCGGTCGCGCACGCGATCTGATTACCGGAGAAGTTCATGATTTCGGCGGCGGTTCTGAGCTTCCTCCGTACTACGCCGCATTCTGGCAGGTATTTTAATCGTCAATCTATTGATAGAAAGACTAAATCCCCTTTTTCACCGTTTTTATGCAGGCAGCATACACTGCTCATAAGCAATCGGCTGAAAAGGGGGATTTTTCTTGGATTTTATGATTGTTGTCGCCGTAACTGCGGACGTTATGTTCGCCGCTATGGTTTGTGGAACCGCCGGCATTTGGATTCCTTGGTATTCCCGCCTGTGTATGGCAGCCGTCAGCAGCGGATTTCTCATCCTATCTGCTGCCGGAAAAAGCGTGCTGTTTCAAGACCTGCCGCAAGATACCATCCGATGGATTGGTTTCAGCGCTTTGGTCTGCATTGGACTGATGCAGCTTTTCGGCGAGCGCATTTCCCGATGGATTGGCAAAACAACCAGCCGGATCTTGGCACCTGTGCGTGTCGGCGCCGCCGTTTTTCTCGACCACACCCGCGCGGACAGCGATCACTCGCATGTATTGTCCATTCCAGAGTCCATTGTGCTTGCCATTCCGGTTTCTATTGACTCTCTGATTGGCGGTCTGGGTGTTTCCGCCAGCGGATCTGCACTCCTTTTCTTGTTAGGCATCGCTTTGATATGGAATTTCTTTGCTGTCTGGTATGGCAGATGGTTCGGTACAAAAATTCCTATTCCCAGCGAGCGTGCCCGCTCCGCCTTTTGCGGCGTGGTTCTCATCGCACTGGGATGCTGGAAACTGGTATAACTGGTCAGTTATTTTCGCGCTCTGCCATCTCCTGCAGCTCAATCCAACGTTCTTCCTTGGCATCCAATTCGCTGGACACCGCTTCAATTTGTTCAGAAAGCTCTTGCAGACGCACGAAATCAGAGGTCACCTGCGCTTGTTCGTCTTTCAACGCCGCGAGCTTGTCTTCCAATTTAGCGATTTCATCATCAATGTGTTCCAGTTCGTATCGATCCTTGTAGCTCATCTTGGTTCTGTTCGAGCTCTTCTGCTTTGGCTTTTCCGCTTTTTCTGTTTTCTCTATTGTCGGCTGTTCGATTTCCCTGCGTTTGCTGAGATAATCGGCATAATTGCCGAGATATTCCTCGACCTCGCCGCTCGGACGGAACTCGAAAATACGCCGCGCAATTTTATTCAAAAAATATCGGTCGTGGGATACCGTGAGAACAGCGCCTTCAAACCCTTCCAGATAGTTTTCCAGAATATTCAATGTTTCGATGTCCAAATCGTTGGTCGGCTCGTCAAGCAGCAGGATATTCGGCGCAGACATCAAGACGCTGAGCAAATACAATCTGCGTCTTTCGCCACCGGAAAGGCTGCCGATACGTGTCCATTGCTGTTCTCCGGTAAACAAAAATGTCTCGAGCATCTGCGCTGCAGACAGCGTGCCGTCCGGCGTGCGGACAGTCTCCGCAATATCTCGAATAAATTCGATCACCTTTTGATTTTCGTCCATATGTCCGCAGTCCTGTGCGAAATAACCGATTTTAACGGTCTCTCCATAGATTACCGTACCGGCATCCGGTTGCGCCTGTCCTGCGAGAATACGTAAAAACGTTGATTTTCCTGTACCATTGCGTCCGACAATACCAATGCGGTCATCACGTGCCACCGTCAAATCAAAATCTCGAATATATGTTTTTCCATCCCAGCTCTTGCACAGACCGGATACCTCAATGGTCTTTTTGCCGAGGCGCGTAGAAATTGACTTCATTTCCACTTGGATGTCCTCTTCCTGTATCGTTTTGCTTGACAGCTCTTCAAATCGCTGAATACGCCCCTTAGCCTTCGTGGTACGTGCCTTTGCGCCGCGGCGCATCCATTCCAACTCACGGCGCAAAATGGTCTGTCTTTTGCGTTCCGATGCCGCCGCACTGGCAACACGCTCTGCCTTGCGCGCAACAAAGCCCTCATAATTTTCTTCATAGAAATATAGCTTTGCATGATCCAGCTCGCAAATGCGGTTGGTCACGCGATTGAGAAAATATCGGTCGTGAGTGATAATAACCAATGCGCCTTTATAGGCTTTGAGCTGCTGTTCCAGCCATGCGGCGGTTTCATTGTCGATGTGGTTGGTCGGCTCGTCCAAAATCAAAATCTCACTCGGATTAATCAGCGCAGAGCAAATCGCTACGCGCTTTTTCTGTCCGCCGGAAAGCAATCGCACATCTCTATCAAAATCCGTAATGCCAAGCTGTGTCAGCAGCATTTTGGCCTCATATGCACGTTCTTCCGCAAAATCTGTCGATGCGCCGCGAAAAACCTGCTGCAACACCGTAACCGATTCAGAAAAATCCGGAGACTGCGGCAAATAACCAATGCGTGCACCGCGTGCCAGAGTAATGGTTCCGTTATCTGATTCCTGCATTCCCGCGAGAATGCGCAAAAAAGTTGATTTTCCCGTACCGTTGATGCCAATAAAACCAACTTTGTCATGCTCTTCCAGCGCAAAGCTGACATCGTCAAACAACGTGTTTTCTCCCCAGCTCAGGGAAATATGTTCTGCGTTGAGTAATACCATCCTATTCCTTCCTCGTATACACAGAAACCGCCGGATTTCCATCCGGCGGCTGTGTTTGTATCGTCATATAATTTACAGACTATTGACAATGTCCTTAAAACGGTTGCCGCGCTCCATAAAGTTCTTGAAAATATCAAAGGAAGCACTTGCTGGACTCATCAGAACAATGTCGCCCTCTTCGGCAACCTCTGCTGCACCACGGACTGCCTTTTCAAAATCGTCATAGGTGTCAATCGGAAGCTCGTCCGCCTTATAGTTGTCGGCTGCCAGCACAGAAGCCTTGATTGCTGGTGCGGTCGAATCATCCGGATTGGCGTCAATCAATACCAATCGCTTGACATGATCGCAGACAATCGGTCCAAACGAATCGTATGGAATCTTTTTGTCATGACCGCCAGCGAGCAGAATCACCTTCTGCTTAAACGAACGCAGACCTGCTGCCGTTCTTGTTGGGCTAGAGGCAATCGAGTCGTTATAGTACTTGACGCCATTCAATGTGCGTACCAGCTCCAGACGATGCTCTACACCGCCGAAATGATGTGCGACATCTCGTACATTGTCAAAGGTTACTCTGCCATGTGTCATGCAGATTGCCGCCATATAATTGGCAATATTATGTGCGCCAGGAATGCGAATCTCATCTGCATCCATAATCTTGCGGCGGTTTCCATCTTCTGCATACCAGATCACGCCGTCTTCCAGATATACGCCATTTTCAACCGGTCCCTTCATCGAAAACTTGAGCAGCTCTACGCCTTCTGCCGGACGGAAATCCTGCGAAACGGCATCATCTGCATTGAGTACGAGCTTAGCACCCGGCTTCTGATTGATAAAGATATGTGTTTTCGCTTCGATGTACTCCGCCATATCCTTATGAATATCCAAATGATTCGGAGTGACATTGGTTACCAGTGCAGCTGCCGGAGAGCACTTCATATCCATCAGCTGGAACGAAGACAACTCAACGACTGCAAAATCATTTTCATTGATAAACGGCACGTCAGCTAACAGCGGATGACCGATATTACCGCCCAAATGGCAGGTATATCCTGCCTTCTTGAGAATTTCACAAGTCAATGTGGTCGTAGTGGTCTTGCCGTCAGATCCAGTAATTGCCAGAATCGGGCACGGGCAAACCTGCATGAATACTTCCATCTCACTGGTGATAATGCTTCCCTGCTCGCGAGCCTTCACCAGTGCCGGCTGGTTCGGATGCATACCCGGCGTGCGGAAGATATAATCTCCAGACAGATTCTTCAGGTACTCACTGCCAACAGAAAATTCTACACCGATGTCGTGCAGTCCTTCGTAGATTTCTCCAAGCTCCTCTGTCGTCTTCCGGTCATGTACCGTGACATGTGCGCCGGCTTCCAGCAACAAGCTGATCAGCGGCGTATTGCTGACTCCGATTCCAATGACAGTGACATTTTTGCCACTCATGGCTTCCAAAAAGCGATCATATGCACTCATTTCTCGAACCTCCAACATGTTTCGCCAACAGTCTCTCCCAAACCCAAGCGAAATCACCTATTTTGATTCCATGTCAGGAAAACCGCCCCTGCGGGCGGTAAAAATCCTGCATTTCATTTCAATAAAGAGTGAGTAAAGAGTAAGCCGGGTTCTGTCATTGGAGCAGCCATCTATCTTGGACGCATGTCGCCATACGCCTCAAGCCACCTCCTCGGGACGGATCGGGCAAATCCTATGTGTCCCTCCACGGTGTTGCTGCGGATAGAGTTTACAGAATTCCATAGTTACCTATGGAATTGGTGAGCTCTTACCTCGCCTTTCCACCCTTACCGCAGCCGAAACCACGGCGGTATATCTCTGTTGCACTTTTCCTAGAGTCGCCTCCGGCGGACGTTATCCGTTATCCTGCCCTGCGCAGCCCGGACTTTCCTCACAGAAGGGCCTTTCGGCACGATCTGCGCGACTGCTAACTTTACTCACTCCGTTTATTATACTAAAATCAGCGATTTTGTCAATCTTCAACCGAGAAAATCCCAGGATTTTTTTGTTTCAAATATGGCAAAACCATCGCTTGAAACTCTCCATCATGGCAGCACCATTGATTTCTGTCAACGAGAATATGCTTTCCGTTTTCCGTTTGAACAGGTATCATTTTTCGCTCATTTACCTCCATTTGATAGAAATTATCTGCCGAAACGCGTACCATGCGCTGTACCTCATCTCCCAGCGAAAACGCAGGTGCATCTGCGCAGAGCATGAACACATGTGACATTTCTCGATCGTAATAACCGAGGATGTGAAAATCCGGTGCACGGTATGCACCCAGTGAAATCAGGTCATTTTCCGTCACATGTAGCCCAATTTCTTCTTGAAGTTCACGCAGTATGGCCTGTATTGGTGTCTCTCCAGTGTCTACATGTCCGCCGCAAGGCAAATCAAAACAGTCCGGAAAATCCTTCTTCATATGTGCCCGCTGCTGAAACCAAAACACTGGATGACTCTCCTGTATGATCCAGCAGTGCACGACACGGTGCAACAATCCGCGTTCATGCACTTCATCGCGTAACGCCGTGCCGATGCACTGCCAGTTTTCATCATAAATATCCAATAATTCCTGCATCTTCTCACCCGCCTCGCTGTCATCATACCGCAAACCAGCGAGAATTACAATGCCCTCTACCGAATGGTCACATGATACAATTTCATCCAATGATGCAGCTGCAAGAAATACGCAATGGTCTGCGGCGTCTGCATCAACTGCCCATACCATGGCTGCGCACGCGATTGGGTCAGCAATTGTTCCAGTGCATCCCGCCGGATAAAAGCAAACATCGGCGATGTTCCCTCATCCAATATCTGCCGCAGCAGATCGCCTACAGCACGCATATACGCCGGATTGTGTGTCTTTGGATACGGGCTTTTCTTGCGCATTCGGATTTCTTCCGGTACAATGCCTTTCACTGCTTCCCGCAGCAGTCCCTTTTCTCTGCCGTGTAAATCCTTCATGCTCCATGGAACATTATATAGATACTCTGCGATACGATGATCGCAAAACGGCACGCGAACCTCTAAGCCGCTGAACATACTCATAGTATCTTTTCGTGCAAGTAATGTCTGCATAAACCATTCGAAATTTAAGCGGGTCATCTCTCGAATTCGTCTGTCATCTTCTCCACGAATCCCTTCCTGTATCACCTTTACAATCGTCTGTCGGTACTTTTGATCTACAAATGCTTCTGCATTGATTTTTTCCTGCCATTCCTGTGTCAAGAAAGACGCGCGGTACTGTGTCGATTGCGCCCATGGAAATCCTGCCTTGCGTCGAATGTCTACATCGCGATACCATGGATACCCACCAAAGATCTCATCCGCACATTCACCGGACAATGCCACCGTGCCAATTTTTTTGATTTCTCGGCAAAACAGCAATAAGGATGCATCCACATCCGCCATGCCAGGCAAATCCCGTGCTTCTACCGCTTCAAACAATGCCTGTACAAGCTGTGGCGTATCAATCTCTATCAAATGATTTTTCGCACCGATGGCATCGTTCATTAACTTAATATAGCTATCATCGCTGTTTGGCTGAAAATGTGACGCCTGAAAATACCGTGCATTATCTCGGTACGTGACGGATACAGTATCCAACTGTCGTCCTTCCTGCGCATATTTCCGCGCTGCCACAGCAGAAATAATACTGGAATCCAGACCGCCAGACAAAAACGTACACAAAGGAACATCCGATACCAATTGCCGCTGTATGGCATCCACAACCAATGTCCGCACCTTGTCTATCGTTTCCTGCTCTGTATCTGTGTGTTCTTTATCCTCCAATCGCCAATACTGTCTAAGGCTTAGTCCTCGTTTCTGCGAATAGGTGCCGCACCAGCCGGCAGGAACTTCACGAATACCGCACAGAACACCGCAGCCCGGTGTTCTGCCGGGACCTAACAAGATCAATTCCGAGATGCCATTCTGATCAATCTCTGCGTGAATATCTGGATGTGCCAGCAATGTCTTGATCTCCGAAGCAAATAAAAAGACATCCGATTTCTCTGTAAAAAACAGTGGTTTTACACCGATGCGATCTCGTGCAAAAAATAACTCCTGCTCCAGCATATTCCAGACGGCAAAGGCATAGATTCCATTCAGGTGGTCGAGACAAGCGTCTCCCCAAGCCAAGTATGCTGTCAAAACAACTTCTGTATCCGAATGCGTCTCAAAAACATATCCCTGCTTTGCCAGCTCTTTCCGCACCTCCGCGGTATTATACAGCTCTCCATTGTATACCATAACAGCATAATCTCGCCGCATTGGCTGCTTTCCGCCTTCTATATCAATAACAGCGAGTCGGTCGTGCAGCAGCGCAGTTGCTCTGTCTATCCAAATCCCCTCTTGATCCGGACCGCGGCGTCTCATGGTGTTCTGCATCTGTTCCAGAACCTGCCTCGAAGGGATTTTGCCTATCATTCCTGCGATTCCACACATCTGCCATTCCTCCTTTTCCGCAAACATTGGAACTCCGATACTGTATGCATCCGCATTTGAATATATACTACTTTTTGTCCCAATTTCTAATTATTTTGTAGGATATTTGTATAATTCCACCAATTTTTGTTTTAAACTTTTTATGATTTCTATTTTTTTTGCACGTACATATTCTTGACAATTTAAGTACTATTATCGTAGAATAAGAGTAGCAAAGGTGCTCCAAGTGTGGAGTGCCTTTTTGTTTTGCCCGAAAACCGCGGTTCGGGCAAAGTTGCTTTTTTGCATACTTTAATAATTTATGAAGGAGAGAATTTTTTATGAACGACATCATTGCTCACGGCGATAACATCAACGTCCTTCTGGCGCGGTATGGTGTAAAATTCGGCATTTACAAAGATGGTGTATTCCACGAACAATTATTCCCGTTTGATCCTATTCCCCGCGTCATTTCCGCAGATGATTTTTCTTATTTGGAACGTGGGCTCAAACAGCGCGTTGATGCACTCAATCTGTTTCTCGGCGATGTATATGGTGCCAAGAGCATCATAAAGGATGGCATTGTTCCAGAGGATTTCGTTTATTCTTCTTCCGGTTATCTGCCAGAATGTGAAGGAATCACACCTCCTGCCGGCATTTACAGCCATATATCCGGCATCGACCTTGTGCAGGCCAAAGATAATACTTGGTATGTATTAGAAGATAATCTGCGTATTCCTTCCGGCGCTTCGTATCCATTGATCGCTCGTGCTCTGGAACGCAAGGCAAGTCCCGGTGTATTTCGCACACATACTGTTCGTGACAATCGAAATTACGCATCACTGTTAAGAGAAACGATGGATCATGTGAATCTCGGCGGCATCAATGTCATTTTGACCCCGGGCAGATACAATGCAGCATTTTTTGAACATTCCTATCTGGCAGAAAAAACCGGCAGCATTCTTGCCATGCCAAATGATCTGTTCGTCCAAGATTGTAAGCTATACTATCGTGGAGATGACGGAGAAAAGCAGCGTGTCGGCTGCGTATATCGCCGACAGTCCGATGAATTTCTCGATCCATGTACTTTCCGCTCAGATTCCCTAATCGGCGTCCCCAACCTCATGGCAGCATACCGTGCCGGAAACGTTGCCATTATGAACACTCCCGGAAACGGCGTAGCAGATGACAAAGGGATTTACTATTTTGTACCCAAAATGATTGAGTACTACCTTCACGAAACACCAATCCTTCAAAATGCTCCAACCTATTTGCCGATGTATGAAGAAGATAAAAAATTCGTATTAGAGAATTTAAGTCGTCTTGTCATCAAGGATGTTGCGGAAGCCGGCGGTTATGGCGTTGTATTCGGCGCCAAGATGTCTAAGCAAGAACTTACAGACTGGAAAACTTTGATTCAACGTGAGCCTCGTCGCTTTATTGCACAGGAAGTGATTGATTTCCGTGATTTGGAAATCGTCAACGAGGGAAAACGCGTGGAACGAAAAGCCGATCTGCGCGCCTTTGTACTCAGCGGTTCTGAAACAAAAGTCTGGGCAAGCGGTCTCACTCGATTTTCGCGCAATCCGGATTCTTTTATTGTAAATTCTTCTCAAGGCGGCGGCTTTAAGGATACCTGGGTACTAGCAGAATAAAACATATTCTCATCATTACAGAAAAAGGAGAACACATCATTGGAAACCATATCTTTGGAAAAGCGAGACTGTCTCTATTGGCTGGGCAGATACACAGAACGTGTATACACAACCTTAAAGGTTTTTTACAACTATTATGATGTCATGCTCGATCGAGATGAAAACGCCTACATCACGCTGTGCGATCAGTTAGACATCCCAAACATCTATACAAGTGAACAGGACTTTATTCATCGATTTCTATTTGACCAACAAGATCCGAATTCTATTTTTACTTCTTTAAATCGTTCGTATGATAATGGCATTGTGCTAAGAAATGAAATCAGCAGTGATTCTCTTGCTTACATTCAAATGGCACTAGATATTTATACCGCCTCTTTTACCTCCGATGTTCCAACGATGGCATTGCTCCCTGTCCAAGACTATGTCTTGGCTTTTTGGGCAAGCATTGATGACAATGTATTGGATCAGCGTGCACGCAGTATTATCAAATGCGGCAGATACCTAGAGCGGCTGGATTTATATCTGCGTCTTGATTTCCCGGAACAAACCATTGAACGAACGCTTTGCAAGATGATTCCGCGCCTGAAGCAATCCGGCATGCATTATGACCAGGAAGTTTTAGACAAGATTTATGCACGCACCCGACAAAAAATGCCTCAAACAGATGGATGGAAAAAGCAGTGCGCGCGTCACCTATTGACGTTAATTACAGAACAATGAGGCGTTTTTCACCATGAGAAAACTGCATTTTACACACAGTAAAACCTTAGATTTTGATGTGCCTGTCATTGACCACAGTTTCTCTCTGCGGCTGGAACCGCACACAGACAGTAGACAAATCATCTGTGATTTGCGCAAGCAGGTACTCCCCACAGAACATTTAACTGAAGTGACAGATGAATGGGGAACAACCATGTGCATTGGCGATTGCTATGCTCCACATACACATTTTTCGTATTCCGTTTCCGGTATTGCTTGGATGAAAGATACGCCGTACACAGAGGGTTCTCTGCACTCTGCTTATCGGTATCCATCGGAATTAACACATCCCGGAGATGCCATCCATCAACTCTATGCGCAGGCACATATTTCTTCCGGCAATCCAACGGAGCGGGCAGAATCTTGGATGCATTTTATTTATCAGCAAATGACGTATGAAAAAGGCATAACAACCGTGCAGACCACGGCAGAACAGGCCGCGGTACTGCGTTGCGGCGTTTGTCAAGATTTTGCACATCTCATGCTTGCCCTGTGCCGTTTGGATGGAATACCTACTCGATATATCGTCGGGTATCTCTACGGAGAAGGAGAAACCCATGCGTGGGTCGAAATTTATGACGGAACGCGTTGGTGCGGTCTTGATCCAACAAATGATTGCCTGATTGACAGCCGATATATTACATTGACACGCGGACGAGATTACAACGATTGTATCTTAGACAAAGGCTTTTTTCGCACATCCGAAACAAAACCACGCAAAGTCCAGCAAGTGCAGCGCGTCCATGTTATCGTTCAGGATATATAACACACAAAAAACACACGGAACAGCCGAAAACGATGCACTACTCGGTTATTCTGATGTCTCGGAGGAATTATCATGATTGAAGAGGTCGTTTCTGTCGGACTCCCTGTCGATGAACGATGGAAAATCATCAAAAACCGTATAGAACCGGAGCAAGGAGCTCACTCCGATGCCAAGCGCATTTGTATTGTCACCGGCACGCATGGCGATGAATTGGAAGGACAATATGTCTGCTATGAGCTTGCACGGCGCATCAACGAACAAAAGCATTTACTTAACGGTATCGTTGACATTTATCCGGCGCTCAATCCGCTTGGCATTGACTGTATTATGCGTTCGGTTCCAAAATTCGATCTGGATATGAATCGTATTTTTCCAGGTTCCAGTACCAGTGCAACAACAGAATACCTTGCGTCAGAAATTATAAAGGACATGAGCGATGCCGATATGGCGATCGATATTCATGCATCCAATATCTTTTTACGTGAAACACCGCAAGTTCGCGTCAATGAAAATACTGCTGATACCCTACTCCCCTACGCAAAGTTGCTCAACACAGATTTCGTATGGGTGCATGCTTCGGCAACTGTCTTGGAATCAACGCTCGCACATAGCTTAAACAGCAGAGGTGTCCCTTGTCTAGTTGTAGAAATGGGTGTTGGTATGCGTATCACACAGGAATACGGCAAACAGCTGGTGAATGGTATTTTCCGTCTTATGTGTGAACTTGGCATCTGGTTGGGAGACGCGCCAGCTATCCGTGAACCAATAGTCTCCCGTGACCGCCGTGTCAGTTTCGTCAACGCAGAGGCATCCGGCGTGTTTATTCCGTGCTCACAACATTGGACACATGTCAATGCCGGTGATCGCATTGGCAGCATTGTTTATCCTGCCACTGGAGAAATTCTGCATGAATGCTGCGCAGAAGTGTCCGGACTGCTGTTTACGCTGCGAGAATATCCTATTGTTTATTCCGGTTCTTTGATCGCCCGCATATTGGAGGATACAGACACAATCGCAGAGGAGGCCAATCATTCATGATAAAAGAAACCCTATTTGAACTGCCATCTCCGTATCGAGACCCGCTGCACGTTACCGGTTACCGATTTGGTCGCGGAGAAAAATCTGTGTGCATCGTTGGTGCTATGCGCGGCAATGAAATCCAGCAGTTATACATCTGTTCTCAGCTCGTTCGTATTTTACAGCAATTCGAGAAAAAAGGGCAGCTAGTCAAAGGGAATGAAGTCCTTATCGTTCCGTCTGTCAATCATTATTCTATGAACATTGGCAGACGGTTCTGGGCAATGGACAACTCCGATGTCAATCGTATGTTCCCCGGCTATGATCGCGGCGAGACAACACAACGTATTGCAGCCGGTGTTTTTGATTGTGTGCGCGGCTATCGATACGGCATTCAATTCGCATCATTTTATGTGCCCGGAGACCTTATCCCACATGTCCGCATGATGGATACTGGTTATCAGTCTACCTCTCTCGCTAATTTATTCGGATTGCCGTACACGTTAATTCGCAAACCGCGTCCTTATGATACAGGTACTCTTAATTACAATTGGCAGATATGGGATACCAATGCTTTTTCCGTTTATACCAAAGAAACAGATCATATCGATGAAGCATCTGCCCATCTGGCTGTGGTATCTGTTCTGCGCTTTTTATCCCGCATGGGTATCTTAAAATACCATTGCCACAGCGGATACATCGCTTCTACCATCAAAGAGGAAAATCTTCGTTCTGTACAGTCTGACATATCCGGCATCTTTAAGCGACTCAAGCAGCCTGGCAACGAGATTTCTTACGGAGATGAACTGGCACAAATTATTCATCCGCTTGAAGGATATATCATCGGAAGCATTTATGCTCCTTGTGATGGCATCATCTTCTTTGCTCACGCAGAGCCACTTATCAACGAACAAACAACCGCATTTCGCATTATTCCTCGCCTGCACGGCTAAACATATATATGAAAAGCGAAACCGACATGGAAAAATCCATGTCGGTTCCGCTTTTCATGTATGCTGTTAAGGAATTGTATGTTAGATTTATCGGATATTAGACTTGCGACATATCTTGGCGGAAGATGTCTATGGGTATCTAAGCCGCGTTCGATGAAAAATTATGCCAGAGCTGCGCCCAGAGCCTTGCAAGCTGCAATGCCGTCATCGTCCGGTGCTTCGTTGCAGATGACGCTGTCAGTTGCCAGAACTGCGCCGAAATCTGCGCACTGATCTTCCCAAGAATGCATCCATTCGCCAGTGCCCCAGCCATAGGAACCGAACAGTGCAATGTTCTTGCCGCCGAGCTTCGGGCCGCAAGCTGTGAACATCGGCTCAAACTCAGACTCTTCCAGAACTTCTGCACCCATTGCCGGGCAGCCAAATGCGATAGCATCGTAATCACCTACCATGCCCTCGTTAAAGTCACTGCAGAAGAACAGAGATACATCTGCGCCCTTCTCCTTTGCGCCCTCTACGACTGCATTTGCCATTGCCTCTGTGTTACCGGAACCGCTCCAATATACTACTGCTACCTTTGCCATGTTGATTACCAACCTTTCTTGAAAAAAATCAATGTATTTATCGCGCAGAAACGTTCTCAGGACGCGTGCTCTTCCAAAATGTTGCGCAGAGCAGACATGGAACTCGAATGAGAACGTGCGACAATCATGTTGTCCTGTCCCTTGGTTTCGTTTAATGCATATCGCAGCATCTTATGGGACATGGTGCTGGTGAACAGCACCAGCAGATCAGGGCATCCGATCTTGTTTTTCAGACCGTCTTTCATCTGCGTGAAGACTTTTGCCTGACAGTCATATTGTTTGCAAAGATCTTTATAGCGGCGTACCATGCAATCATTGCCGCCAACAATTACTACACTCATGCTTTCACCTCTTATCAAATTAGTGTTTGCTAACCTATCATTCAAAAAACAACGCCCGCGGGCGTTTGTTTTCGTTTGACAATGTTAGTTTACGGTAATTTCGCGCATTTCTCCACTCCATTTAGAGCGAACCATGCTCCAAACAGACATTTTGTCCATTTGTATTTCGATACTCGTTCGGCGTGACGCCAAGAACGTCTTTGAATGCCTTTGCAAATTTACTTGGATTTTCATAGCCGTATCGTCCAGCGATCTGCATGACAGTGTCATTGCTTTGCCGAAGCGCACAAGCAGCAGCCTGCATTTTTTGCGAGCGCGTGTACGCATAGATAGAAACGCCATAAACGCCTTTAAAGCTATTCTTTAATTGCGTTGGGGATACATAAAATTGCTCTGCCAATTCATCAATTGTCACGCGCCGATCCATATGCTGTGCCAAATAGCGTCCAGCGTCTTTTGCCAGTGTGACCTGACTGCCAGAGTAGCTGCGCTCATGTACGGTGTCGTCATCCAATTTCATGCTACTGAGAAATAGCAGCAATTCCAATATCTTCACTTTGAAATAGCCCTTTCGGATACTCTCAGGGACCGTATACAGCTCCGAAAAAATATGTGCCAAGCTTGGTTGCGACCGAACAACATATCCCGCCTCATTTTTGCAAAATTTTTGAATGAGCGTTGTCGGCTGGACATTGACATCCTTTAAAAAACAAGAGAGACACATCGGCGAATGATCTGCGTCAATCAAGATGGATATTCCATGATAATGGCTGAGCGGATAATACGACTCGTGGCTGCAATTTTTTCTCTGCTGAATAGATAAGTCTCCCGCTGTAATGTAATAAAATTGATTGCCACATTCACATTCCGCGCGGCCTTCTCTACAGTGATTGATCTCTAAAAAATTTCCATTCATTGCTGGTTTCATGCCAGATCTTTGCATATGAATGTCATTATAGACCAAATCAATACCCGGAAACACATGATAGCAAGTCATACGTGCATCTCCCGTTTCGTCTTTACGGGTATAAACTGTACAGTCATCCTCTCTCGATATAACCTGTACGCTATTTCCATATATGCACTTTTCCTGTTCTGTCAATTTCATGATATGTAGAACACTCCCTGCATACAAAGTATTGGTTTGCCAATTTTATTAGTTTTAGCTAATCACATTATATAATACCACACGCAGGTTTTCTGTCAATAGTTTTGCACAGGTAATTTCTATTTTCAGCATTTTTTTCAAAAAGAAACGGACATTCCATAGAACGTCCGTCTTTTTGAACTGCACCCCATTTGTTAGACAGTATGATATACTATCTAATAGATGGGGT
>CAVFAY010000017.1:0-58511 GCA_963620595.1 Anaerotignum sp.
GTATAGGGCCCTTATAGGGCCTGGTCAAACCACCGGTTCAACCGGTGGTTTTGATCGGTCTTCACGTGTCATTTCTGTGCTGATGCGAATAAATTCTTCCATGGCTCGCGTGATGTGCTTCTTTCTTCGGCAGTAAAAATATACGCGGCGCGAGGAAATATCCTCGTCTAACCGGAAATAGCACAGAGAATCCGGCTGTTGGGTATGATGTAAAATCGTTTCGCTGATAAGCGCCGCACCGAGGCCGCTGCACGCTGCTTGATAGGACGTGGTCAGCTGATCCAGCTCCAGACGAATGTCTGGATGAAACTGATACCGCGCACACAGCTGGTCAAAGCGTGTGCGTGTGTCATTGCCCTCGCGCAGAGCCAGAAAAGGGAGTCCGGCAAAATGAGACAGCGGAACGCAGGGTACGGCGTCCCAATTGGCAGGCCTGCCGACTTGGGATACATCCAATTGGTAGGCAGACAGCGAATCATCCAAAAGCAGATGCTTGGGCACGACAAGCACGAGATTTTCTGTAAATAAATAGTGCTTGTCGTACATATCCTCCGGCAAATCGTAGTTTTCCAGTACAATATCCAAGGTTCCGGCATTGAGAGCATCGAGCAAGATGTCTGTGTTTGCTTCGGTCATGGATACGTGGATGTTAGGATAATACCGTGCAAATGCCGTCATACACGATGGCAGCAAAAAGGAAGCAAATACGCTGTTTGCGCCGATAGACAGCGACCCGATGAGCAAATGCTCGGTCTGATTTAAATACTGGGAAAATTGATATTCAATATCCATGATTTGCTCGACGCAGCTGATATATTCTTTTCCGCAGTTGGTCAGGCGAATCGGAGAACAGGATCGGTCAAAAATAGGACTGCCGATGCGCTTTTCTACTTTTTTTACTGTGGCACTCAGTGCAGGCTGTGAGATAAACAGCTTTTCCGCCGCGCGGGAAAAGCTCATTTCTTTGTATACGGCATAGACATACTCCATATTGCGAAACATTCGGACACCTCTGATTGAAAGATAGCAAGTTCATACAATAAAAAGAGTATACCATAAATAAATACTTATATCAAATATAAAAAAACAATATTTGATTTATAGTTTGGGTTTGGATATAATACAGACAGTGAGTGAAACAATATGAAACCCCTTCGGCCGCAGATGAATTGGAACGCATCCTGCGGCTGATACTCCCGAATCAATCATTCAGACGAGGTTGTTTGCTTTGCCTTTCCCTTCTGCGCAGCAAAACCTTCGTCTGAATGATTTTTTTCTGTTTCTTTACAGGCACGCGCCTTTTGTGGTATCATAAAAACCAGAAGTAAGAAAGACCGGAGCATAGCTGCCAGTCATTTGCAAAATATAAAGGAGACTTGGAATATGAAGAAGATTCTGATGCTGACTACAGGCGGAGACATCGCTGGCGAGCATACGGAAACAGGTCTGGTACCGGTATATACCGGCGAACAGCTGGTTTCGATGGTACCGGAACTGCGTGAGTACTGCGAACTGGAATGTAAGGACATCATGCAGCTGGACGGAACCAATGTTCAGCCGGAAGATTGGGTGACTATTGCTGAGGAAGTATACGATGCACAGGAATCGTATGACGGCGTTATCATCACGCACGGCACGGATACAATGGCATATTCTGCCTGTGCAGTCAGCTTGATGGTACAGAATCTGCAAAAGCCGGTTATCTTCACCGGTGCACAGATTGCAATGATTGATCCGGACACGGATGGCAAAAAAAACCTGCTGGATGCGGTTCATACAGCTGTTTCCGGCATTCCAGGTGTCTATGTCGTCTTTGGCGGACGCATTATCCGCGGCATTCGCGCACAGAAGATGTATACCCGCGCACTGGACGCTTTTCATAGCATCAATGCCGGTGATGCCGGATATGTACAGGACGGAGAGGTATTCCTCAATCAGTCGATTCCGACACCGGTTGGTGCGCCGGTACTGGATACGCGTCTGGAGCCGAAGGTTGTACAGCTCAAGCTGTTGCCGGGCATCGAGCCGAAGCAGCTGGAGTCCATGCTAGGTATGGGATATTACGGCATCATTCTCGAAGCATTTGGCTGCGGCGGCATTCCGAATCAGAGCCGCAATCTGCTGCCGTGCCTCAAGCGCGCCAAGCAGTTTGGCGTAGCTGTTCTTGTGGCAACACAGTGTAAGTACGGAAATGTCGATTTGAGTGTCTATGACGTCAATGTACAGGCTGCTCGTGAGGGCGCGATGTCGGTCTATGACATGAGCATTGAGGCTGCTGCTGTCAAGCTCATGTGGGTACTTGGCCATACCAAGAAGCTGGACGAAGTCAAGAAAATGATGGAGACCTGCTATGTCGGCGAGTTTACCGAGAAGAGACACGCATAAGCAGAGACAAGTTTGAATATACGCAAAGATAAAACTGCCAGAATCGGATGTCTCGATTCTGGCAGTTTGTTTGTATGATATCAGCCTGCGTCATCCTCCCAGGGGACAAGGACGAAGTGTCCGTTGCTGCGTCGGCAGATTTCATTGATCCAAGGGACTTCAAAGCTCGCCTTTGCCTTGAGCAGAGAACTGTCCGGATGCATCGGGTAGATGGACTGGTTGACAATCCAATAGTCGATGCAGATGCCAAGATGCTGTAAGAAATTCTGTATCCGCATGGCCTGCGTGGCAGGCTCCTTTTCCGGAGTCGTGACCATGATGATTTCGGTCAAATCACTTAGCATCAGCTGCAATTGCGGAAGCAAATGCTGCGCGGTAGAGATGGTCTTTTTTCTACGGCGCATACTGCCCAACGCGTATTCCTTGGCGGAGTAATCCAGAATTACGACAGTGTTTGGCTTTTCCAAAAATTCACGAAGCGCAATGAGTCCATCCGACAGCAGATGCTTGAGCGGCATATTGGTGCTGGAATACAGGCACACATGCTTGTTTTGATGCATGAGCCGCTGGGCGAGGCTTTTCGCCAGTGTAGATTTGCCGGAGCCGCTGCTGCCGAGAATGATGACGAGCTTTCGGTTGTTTGTGTGGATGGAATAGATAATATCCTGCAACTGCTGCGGCTGGCTGACGTCCATTATCTCCGAAGATGGGGTGAAGTAGTCCTCCCGCAGAGAGGAACGAACACTGGATGTATTGGAGATGGAATACGAACGCATGGGGATTTGCCGCGCAGGAAACTCATGCAAAATCGCAGGCATGGCCGCAATTGCTTTTTGCTGCAACTGATAAATAATACGGGCTGCCGCGCCGTCATCACGCAGAGCGAGGCTGTTGACAAGCAACAGAATATGATTCATGCCAATGGAACGCAGTCGCTGTGCAGATTGAGCGGTTTTGCAGAATTCTGTCGTCAGCGGGCGGGAAACGAGAAATGCACTGGTCTGATTCGGATCGGTCAGGACATGCATGAGCTCGTGATCATCGGAGAACAACGGAGAACGCAGCTCTTGCAGCATCCATTCGGTATCCCAAATATCCGCAATAACATATGAGTATTGAAACCGCGTTACTGGGTTCAAGAGAAACTGTTCCAGCTGGACAAACACGTGTTCAAAGTCCTGAAGCGGGTCAATCGACATAATGTCCAGCTTTGGGATTTGCGGAACGGTTGCGACCGGCGTGGTAAACGACATGTCGAACAGCTCGGACAAATGGCTGACAGCATCGGTTCCGATGAATAGGGTACGGCATCCGCGATCTGCCAGAGAGACCGCCGCTGCGCACGCTGCCGAAGTCTTTCCGGAACCGCCTGGACCGGCAAAGACAACATATTTCGTCTGAATATCTTCCTGTGGATTAAAATGATACATAAGCCCACCCCTCCCTTTGGTGGTCATGCCCTCCTTTTCCCATAAGCACAGGAAAAGTAAAAAATGCTGACAGGAATCTGTCACCATGAACCATCGTTGACAGAGAATGCGTGCATGGGGAAACAGAGAGTGTCAGCAAAGGAAAGCGGCAGACCGTGCCGCGAGAATACCTATATCTTTTCTTATACTCAGTGTAACATAATTGCTTGCGAAGGTCAACGAAACGCATAAAATAGTTATGAATAATGTGTAAAGTTTATGCAATTTGTGCACGCGTACAGCGAAAAAAGAACAAAATTATTCAAAAATACACGTAAAAGAGCAAAGAAAACCGACAGCCTGTTTTTAGACTGTCGGCGAGAGGGTTAGTTTTGCGTGCCGCTTTCAGCAGTGTCTGCTTCGAACTGCTCTAGATTGAGTGTCAGTCCGTCATCCGTGCTGGATATGGTGATGGTAGCGGTGTCCGCTTTCCATGTATCGCCGTCGGGATTTCTGCCGACCAGCTTTGTGACGGTGTCGCGTAGCTGATCTTCCGTGATGTCCGCAGACTTCGGGAATACAACGCGAATCGAGGTCACATCACCGTATGCATTGTAATACACAGTGAATGTGATATGGCAGCCGTACACAACGCCATCATCGAATTCGCGCGAGGTCAGTTTGCCGTCCGCATTGTACTTTTGTGAGCTGCCGTCACCCAGCAGCTCTGTCACACCGCTGTCCGGCGTGCTGATGAGAGAAAACAGCATATTCATGTGCATGGTATCATCTTCCTGTGCAGTCAGCGCTTGCGTTGCAGAAGGGGTATCCTCGTCAGCGGTATCTTTCTTGCCGCAGCCGGTAAGCAGACCAAGCAAAAGAATGCCAGAAAGTGCGAGACACAACAGGCGATTGCATCGTTTCATAGGTTTCTCCTTTCAATTGCAGAGTACGAAATGTTCTCATTTCTGTAACAAACAGGCGGAGATTTTGAGAATCTGCCAATTTTTGTACTTATAAATTATCACTTCACGTATCATGCCTATCATAGAATAAAAATCGAGGATTTGCAAGATGCATTGCAGAAAAGTGCGAAGATTTCCGGTTTTTTGTATCTGTTTTCCGATACAGATGATGAAAAAAAGATACCGGGGACAAACCAGTGCGAAAAAGTAATAGATATAATGCATAAATATACATTTTGGAAAATATTTAAAAGTTTTCCTTGCATTCTGCGCACAGCGGGATTATAATATGGTCATGATAAAAACAGGGGCGATTCGCACAGCAAAGCGTTGGTTTTGCATTGGATATGAAACAAACCGCCCTTCTTAATGGAGGCTTATATACGATGGCAACGAAAGATATGAAGATTAAAAAGGCAGTTCTGGCATATTCCGGCGGTCTGGACACTTCTGTTCTAATCCCGTGGCTGAAGGAAAACTACGGCTGTGAAGTAGTCGCTGTTTCCGGTGACGTAGGACAGGGCACCGAGTTGGACGGTCTGGAAGAGAAGGCACTGAAGACCGGCGCTTCCAAACTGTATGTCATGGATCTGACCAAGGAATTCGTTGATGATTACATCATCCCGACTATGAAGGCCGGTGCAGACTACGAAGGCTACCTGCTGGGTACCTCCTTTGCTCGTCCGATCATCGCTCGCCGTCTTGTTGAGATCGCTAAGAAGGAAGGCGCAGACACTATTGTTCATGGCTGCACTGGTAAGGGCAACGATCAGGTTCGTTTCGAGCTGGCTATCAAGGCTTTCGCACCGGAGATGCAGGTTCTGGCTCCGTGGCGTTTCTGGGAGCTGGACAGCCGCGACAAGGAAATTGACTACGCAGAAGCACATAACATCCCGCTGAAGATTAACCGCGAGACCAATTATTCTAAGGATAAGAACATCTGGCATCTGTCCCATGAGGGTCTGGATCTGGAGGATCCGGCAAACGAGCCGAAGTATGATGATATCCTTGAGATGGGCGTTTCTCCGGAGAAGGCTCCGGACAAGCCGACCTACGTAACCATTCATTTCGAGCAGGGCGTTCCGACCGCTGTTGACGGCGAAGAGATGGAATCCGTTGCTCTGCTGAAGAAGCTGAATGAGCTGGGCGGCGCAAACGGCATCGGTCTGCTGGATCTGGTAGAGAACCGTCTGGTAGGCATGAAGAGCCGCGGCGTATACGAGACTCCGGGCGGTGCTATCATGTATGCAGCACACAAGAAGCTGGAAGAGATCACCCTCGACAAGGAGACTTCTCATTATAAAGCTCTGGTTGCACAGAAGTTCGGCGAGCTGGTTTACAACGGTCAGTGGTACACTCCGCTGCGCAAGGCACTGAGTGCATTTGTTGATGAGACTCAGAAGACGGTTACTGGCGATGTCAAGCTGAAACTGTACAAGGGCAACATCATTCCGGCATCTGTAACTTCTCCGTACACCCTGCATTCTGAAGCAATGGCTACCTTCGCTGAGGATGACATGTACAATCAGGCAGATTCCGAAGGATTCATCAACCTGTTCGGCCTGCCGCTCAAGGTTCGTGCGCTGAAGGAACAGCAGGCAGACGTTGCGTTCCCGAGCGTAGAGTAAAAGAAACAATAACATCGAGCACGATTTTCGCAATCGGGCGGGCGTGATTGCCCGCCCATTGTGCGTTTTAGCAGTTTTAGCAAAAAACACGAAAATACCGGCGATTGCGCCGGATCAAAGGAGAAAATCCCATGAAACTTTGGGCTGGACGTTTCCAGAAGGAAACCAATGACGTAGTAAATGATTTCAATTCCTCCATTCAGTTCGACGGTCGTCTGTATCGGGAGGATATTACCGGTTCTATCGCTCATGCCACCATGCTGGGCAAGCAGGGCATCATTGAGGAGCACGAGGCTGAGAAGATCGTAGCAGGCCTCAAGGAGATCCTGAAGGAAGTAGAAGCCGGAGAGTTGGATGTATTCAATCCGGAATATGAAGATATTCATATGAATGTCGAGGTAGCTCTGACCCAGCGCATCGGCGATACAGGCAAGCGTCTGCACACTGCGCGTTCCAGAAATGATCAGGTCGCACTCGACATGCGTATGTATGTAAAGAAGGAAATCTGTGAGATTATGGAACTGGCAATCGCGTTTGAGAAGGAGCTGGTTGCGAAGTCCAAAGAAAATCTCGACACAGTTATGCCGGGTTACACCCATTTGCAGCGCGCACAGCCGACCACATTTGGCCATTATATGATGGCATATGCACAGATGCTGCGCCGCGATATTTCCCGTCTGGAAGACTGCTATGAGCGCATGGATGAGCTGCCGCTCGGTTCCGGTGCTCTGGCATCCACGACCTATCCGATTGACCGTCAGTTTGTCTGTGACAAGCTGGGCTTTGCTCGCGTGACGGAAAACTCTCTGGATGGCGTATCCGATCGTGACTACTGCATTGAGCTGATGAGCTGCCTGTCTCTGATGATGATGCACCTGTCCCGTTTGTCCGAAGAGGTTATCTCCTGGTGCTCTTGGGAGTGGCGCTTTGCCGAGCTGGACGATGCATATTCCACCGGCTCTTCCATCATGCCGCAGAAGAAGAATCCGGACGTTTGTGAGCTGATTCGCGGCAAGACCGGTCGAGTTTACGGCGATTTGATGACGCTGCTCACGACCATGAAGGCACTGCCGCTTGCATACAATAAGGATATGCAGGAGGATAAGGAGTGCGTATTTGATGCCATTGATACCGTCAAGCAGTGCTTGCAGGTATTTGCGCCGATGTTCCGTACCATGACGCTGCGTAAGAAGAACATGCGCAAGGCGGCAAGCCAGGGCTTCATTAATGCGACCGACTGCGCCGATTACCTGACCAAGAAGGGTGTCCCGTTCCGCGATGCATACATGATTGTCGGTCGCCTCGTCAACACCTGCATTCATGCGGATGAGACGCTGGAGACCATGACACTCAAGGACTTTAAGTCCATTTCCAACTATTTTGATGCAGATGTCTATGAGGCACTGGATCTCAAGACCTGCGTAGAGGGTCGTTCGGTTATCGGCGGTCCGGCTCCGAAGGAAGTGACACGCCAGATCGAGAAGGTAGAGTCGTTCCTGAAAGATGCAGAGGAGCAGCTGGAAGACATGCGTGCCGAGCTGCGCACGTAATCGTTGGGAGAGATAGCTATGAAACCTGTTGTATATATAGACGGCAAAGAGGGAACAACCGGTCTGCAAATCTTTGAACGACTGGGTTCCCGTGATGATATTGATTTGATTCTCATTGATGAGGACAAGCGCAAGGATACCGAGGAGCGCAAAAAGTTCATCAATGCAGCGGATATTGTTTTTCTGTGCCTGCCGGATGCGGCGGCACGCGAGGCAGTTGCGCTGTGTGAAAACGATAAGACGCGATTCATTGATGCATCGACGGCGCACAGAACCGATCCTGCATGGGATTATGGCTTCGCTGAGCTGTCCGAGGCGCATCGCGCAGCGATTATGCAGTCTAAGCGCGTAGCCAATCCGGGCTGCCATGCATCGGGATTTATTTCTTCTGTGTATCCGCTCGTCAAGCTGGGCATTGTTCCGGCGGATTACCCGCTGACCTGCTCGTCTCTGACCGGTTACTCCGGCGGCGGCAAGAAGCTGATTGCCGAGTATGAAGATCCGAGCAGAGATCCGCGCCATGATTCGCACCGGATTTACGGCACAACCCTCAAGCACAAGCATCTGCCGGAAATGGTACATGTCTGCGGCTTGCAGGAAAAGCCGGTGTTCGTTCCGATTTTGGGCGATTACTATAAGGGCATGGCATCGACCATCATGCTGCACAACAAGCGTCTGCCGGGTCAGCCGACAGCACAGGATATTCATGCGGCTCTGACCAAGTATTATGAGGGACAGAAGCTCGTGCGCACCGCACCGTTTGGCGGTGAGGAGCCGGTTATCTATTCCAGCGGCATGGCGGGACATGACAGCTTGCAGCTGATTGTATGCGGTCATGAGGAGCAGACCATTGTCACGGCACTGTTTGACAACTTGGGCAAGGGCGCATCCGGTGCGGCAGTCCAGAACATGAACCTGATGCTGGGCTTTGAAGAGACCACTGGTCTTACTATCTGATGAATGACAACCACTGTGATTGATATAAAAGAGGAATAATCATGAAAAAGATTGAAGGCGGCGTTTGCGCCGCAAAGGGCTTCCGCGCAGCAGGCGTGCACTGTGGCGTCAAGGCAAACAGCTCGGCAGATAAAAATGATCTGGCACTTATTGTCAGCGATACCGTTGCGGCAACTGCGGCAACCTTTACCAGCAACCGCGTCAAGGCTGCACCGATCTATGTCTGCATGGAGCATCTGGAAAACGGTCTGGCACAGGCAATTGTCGCAAACTCCGGCAACGCCAATGCCTGCGCGCCGGAGGGCATGGAAAATGCCAAGCGCATGGCAGCGGCAGCTGCTAAGGCTGTCGGTGTGGATGAGGACAAGGTTCTTGTCGGCTCTACCGGTGTCATTGGTCAGAGATTGAATGTCGAGACCATTGAAGCACATATGGACGAAGTTGCTTCCAAGCTGGAGGCTTCTGCTGCGGCATCGCAGGCGGCAAACAATGCCATCATGACCACAGATATCGTGGAAAAGACGGCAGCTGTTGAATTTACCTGCGGCGGCAAGACCTGCCGTATCGGCGGTATTGCCAAGGGTTCCGGCATGATTCATCCGAACATGGGAACCATGCTCGGCTTTATCACAACGGACTGTGCGGTTGATCCGTCTCTGTTGCGCTCTGCGCTGCGTGAGGTTGTTTCCAAGACCTTCAACCGCATTTCTGTAGACGGCGATACTTCTACCAACGATACTTGCATCATCATGGCAAACGGCATGGCAGGTAACGAACTGCTCGACTGGAAGAGCGAGGAGTATCATGCGTTCTATGACGCGCTGTACGAAGTGGCACTGACGCTGGCAAAGAAGATGGCGGCAGATGGTGAGGGCGCTTCCCGGCTGATTTCCTGTACGGTCAAGCATTCCCGCGCTGAGGAGTATGCAGAGCGTCTGGCAAAGGCGGTAATCGCATCCAGCCTAGTCAAGGCGGCTATGTACGGCGCTGATGCAAACTGGGGTCGTGTGCTGTGTGCAATGGGCTATTCTAAGGCACCGTTCCGTCCGGAATTCGTCAACATTGGTTTCTCCAGCGCAGCCGGTTCGATCACGGTTTGCGAAAACGGCGAAGCTGTGGACTTTGATGAGGACATCGCAAAGAAGATTCTGCTCGAGAAGGAAGTTTCCATCGATGTAGATATTCAGGAGGGCGACGAGGAAGCAACCGCTTATGGCTGTGACCTGACCTATGATTACGTCCGCATCAATGGCGACTATCGCACGTAATCGGAGGGAAACGAAAGATCATGCTCAAAAATCTCGAAAATATGGAGAAATATCGTGCGCAGATGCTGATTGAAGCGCTGCCGCACATTCAGAAATACTATGGCAAGACCGTCGTTGTCAAATACGGCGGCAATGCGATGATTAACGAAGAGCTGAAGGACGCTGTCATTCATGACATCGTTCTGCTCAGCCTCGTCGGCGTGCGCATCGTTGTAGTGCACGGCGGCGGCCCGGAAATCAGCGGTATGCTCAAGAAAATTGGCAAAAAATCCGAATTCGTCAATGGTCTGCGCTATACTGACCGCGAGACGATGGATATTGTACAGATGGTTTTGTGCGGCAAAGTCAACAAGGAGCTGGTATCCCTGCTCAATAAAGCAGGCGGTTCGGGTGTTGGCTTGAGCGGCATGGACGATGGTCTGCTGCAGGCTGTCCGAAAGAAGGATGAAGACGGCACCGATTACGGCTATGTCGGCGATATTGTCAAGGTAAATCCGAAACTCGTCAATGATATGCTGGAAGCAGGATATATTCCGGTCGTTTCTACTGCCGCTATGGGCATAGACGATGACACCAGCTACAACATCAATGCAGACCTCGCCGCTTCTAAGCTGGCAGTGGCATTGCAGGCAGAAAAGCTGATCCTGCTCACCGATGTGCGCGGACTGCTGCGTGACCGCAACGATGAGAGCACACTGATTCCGGAAATCAAGGTATCCGCTGTGCCGAAGCTCATCAAGGACGGTGTGATTGCAGGCGGCATGATTCCGAAGGTGGACTGCTGTGTAGAAGCTGTCCGCGAGGGCGTGCGTCAGGCGAACATTCAGGACGGCCGTGTTGAACACTCGATTTTGATTGAGCTGTTTAGTGATGCGGGCGTCGGTACGATGTTCTATTAAGAGGAAGGGAAATCGAAGATTATGACATATCAGGAACTGAAAGATCAGGAAAATCAGTATGTGATGCATACCTATGGTCGTTTTTCCATTGCACTGGATCACGGCAAGGGCGCACAGCTGTGGGATGTAGAGGGCAAGCGCTACATCGACCTGACCAGCGGCATCGGCGTATGCTGTCTGGGATATGATAACGAAAAAATTGTGAATGCCATCACGGAGCAGGCACACAAGCTGATGCATGTGTCCAACCTGTTTACAACGGCGCCGATGGTACAGGTTGCCAAGACGCTGGTTGAGCAGACCGGCATGGGCAAGGTGTTCTTCGCAAACTCCGGTGCGGAGGCAAACGAGGGCATGATTAAGCTCGCAAGAAAGTATTCGTATGATAAGTACGGCGAAGGCCGCGCAGAGATTGTCACGCTGCGCAATTCCTTCCATGGCCGTACCGTCACCACGCTGAAGGCAACCGGTCAGGATAAGTTCCACCAGTATTTCTTCCCGTTCACTGAAGGCTTTGCGTATGCAGAGGCGAACAGCATGGATTCAATCCGTGCCAATGTCAACGAGCATACCTGCGCCATCATGATGGAGCTGATTCAGGGCGAGGGCGGCGTCATGCCGCTGGATAAGAGCTTTGTTCAGGAGGTTGCTGCATTCTGTAAGGAACATGACCTGCTGTTGCTCATCGACGAAGTACAGACGGGTATTGGCCGTACCGGTTTGTTGTTCTGCTTCCAGCAGTACGGTATCAAGCCGGATGTTGTCTCGATGGCAAAGGGTCTCGGCGGCGGTGTACCGATTGGCGCTGTGATGGCCAACTCCACCTGCGACGATGTACTGGGTCCCGGCACCCATGCAACAACGTTTGGCGGCACGCCGATGTGCTGTGCATCCGCGAATGCTGTCCTGTCTGAGGTGACAAAGCCGGAGTTCCTACAGGCTGTACAGGAAAAGGGCAAGTATCTGGAAGATAAGATTCTGGCTATGGGCTCTGACAAGGTAAAGGGCGTGCGCGGTCTTGGCCTGATGGTCGGCATCGTTGTCGATGCCGAGGAGCGCGCTGCATTGGTCGCTGAGATTATGGACAAGGGCGTTCTGGTTCTGACCGCAGGCACCAATGTCATCCGTTTGCTGCCGCCGCTCACCATTTCGTATGAGGAAATGGATGAAGCGCTCGCTGTCATGCAGTCTGTATTCTGCAAGTAAGCAAGGAGGCGCGAACCATGAATCATTTGTTAAAACTGCTCGACTGCTCCAAGGATGAGATCATCAACATTCTGGACTTGGCAGATCAGCTGAAGTATGAAAAGAAGCACAACATTCCGCATCGTCATCTGGAAGGCAAGAGTCTCGGCATGATTTTCCAGAAGTTCTCGACGCGTACACGTGTTTCATTTGAAACCGGTATGTATCAGTTGGGCGGTCAGGCGCTGTTTTTGACCAACCATGATTTGCAGATCGGTCGCGGCGAGCCAGTCAAGGACACCGCTCGTGTGCTGTCGCGCTATCTGGACGGTATCGTCATCCGCACCTACGATCAGGCGGAGGCAGAGATTCTGGCGGAATGCGGCAGCATTCCGGTTATCAATGGTTTGACCAACTTTGCGCATCCGTGTCAGGTGCTCGCCGATCTGATGACTGTGCGAGAGCATTTCGCCCAGCTGGAAGGTCTGAAGATGGGCTTTGTCGGTGATGGCTTCAACATGTGCAATTCCCTGATTGTCGGCTGTCTCAAGGTCGGTATGAAGGTTTCCGTGGCAACACCGGAAGGCTATGAGCCGGATGCAAAGGTACTGGCGTTTGCAGAGGAAATGAAGAAGCAGGGCGCTTCGTTCGAGTTGAGCCATGATATTCATCAGGCGGCAGATAATGCCGATGTTCTGTTCACGGATGCATGGATCGGTATGGGTCAGGAAGCAGAGGCAGAAAAGCGCCGCAAGGCATTTGCAGGCTTTACGGTCGATCATGATCTGCTGTCCTGCTGTAAGGAAGGCGTCATGGTACAGCACTGTTTGCCGGCACACCGCGGCGAGGAAATCACAGATGAAGTGCTGGAAGAGCACGCAGATGAGATTTTCGAGGAATCCGAGAACCGACTGCACGCGCAGAAGGCCGCCGTGGTCATGCTGATGAGCGAAAAATCGGATTTTCATATTTAAATTTTCAAAATCAAAGAAGAGGGCGCTGCGCCCTCTTTTTTGTGTTGATTTTTTATGAAACAATGTGCAAATGGGCGGGAATGATAGACATTGTTTCGGGCATATGATACAATGACATTATCCAAAAACAGGGAAGGAAGGGATTGTATGAAAAAGAAAATTACAGCATATCTGCTGACGCTTGCTTTGCTGTGTGCAAGCATTCCATCGGCGTTTGCGGTGCAGACTGAGGTCGGATCGGATGACAACCGGTTCGTCACGCGGGCGGGAGTATCCGGCACGATATATCAGTCGAAGGTATATTCGCAGGAGGAGCACGAAGCACAGCTGGCGAATACAGACTTTACCACGATCGAATGCAGCAAGAATTATGCACAGGAAACGGCATCTGTCAGCCAAAATGCTGCGGAAAAGACAACAAATTCTTTCACCAATTATGGCGATCAGCTGTCCAACTATTATTATAATTTTGGCGGCAAGAAGTCGATATATGTCGGTTCTGCCATGAAAAAGCTATATGACAACGTGAAGGCAGATCTGAAAAAAGGGACGAACAGTGTGATTTTTTGTGATGATTTGGAAGGAGAACAAAAGCTGGGCGTCACGTTTTCTATTCCGACACGTTCGCAGCTTGGTGCCAGTAAAGATGCCTACAATGAGATGCTGTATAATTTCGCCATGGATATGGGATGGCTCGTCTATCGGAGCATTGACAGTGATTGTCCGGAGATGTTTTATTCCAACGGCTTTACCTACATGGGCTATGGAGTGAATCAGAGCGGCAATCAGATGACGGTTTATATTATGCCGGGATTCCGCAAGGGGTTTGAGACCTATGAAGAGCGTGTCTCCATGAAGCAGGCTTTGGACAGCAAGACAAATGAAATCGTCAAGCAGGCATCGCAGTACGCAACGGCATATGAGCAGCTGGAGTTTTTAAATACTTGGCTGTGCGACAATAATTCGTACAACGATGATGCGGTGGCTGGTGATATGACCACATATCAAAATGAAGTATCCGGCGCACCGTGGTCTGCGGCAAGTGCAATTTTGAGCAGTACCGGCAAGACGGTAGAACCGGTGTGTGAAGGCTATTCCCGTGCACTGCAGCTGCTGTGCAGCAAGCTGGGTATCAACGCGACAGTCATCGTCAGCGACTCCGGCAACCATATGTGGAACAATGTGCAGTATGGCACACATTGGACCGGCGTAGACGTCACATGGAATGATACCGGCAGTGATCGTACACAATACTTCTGCACAACGGTCAATAACATGGCAGGTCATATAGTTGATGATGAAGACTTTGTTGATCGAATGTCTTATCCGAGCCTAATCGCGTTTTCTGCCAATGATACGCTGCCGCAGTATAAGACCGGCATCGTGAAAGACAAGATCCTTCCGTATTATGATGTGGCAGATACGTTTTGGGGCATCTCTCAGATTCGCCATGTCTATGATAAGGGATATATGATCGGCATGAATTGTGTGAACTTTGACATCAATGGCAAAGTGACGCGCGCACAGTTCGCACAAATCTTGTATAATATCGCGGGCAGACCGACTGTGACATATACGGGACAGTTTTCTGACGTATCGCAGGACAGATGGTATGCGGCGGCTGTCAGCTGGGCTGCGGAAACGGGACTGGTCAACGGATATCCGGATGGCAGATTTGGACCGAACGATTCCATCAAGCGCGAGGACGTAGCCGTGATTCTGTTCCATCGGGCGGGCAGCCAGAACGCAGAATCGCAGGATCTGGAAAACAGATTCTCGGATACGGAGCAGATCGACGAATATGCATGGGATGCAGTCAATTGGGCTGTGGCTTCCGGCATTCTCAACGGCCATGCAAACGGCACATTGGATCCGCGCGGCAATGCGACCCGTACGCAGGGCGCTGTTATCATAACCAATATCACGAAGTGAACAAAACTCACCCGGGGAGAACTGAAACAAATCGGTTCTCCTCTTTTTGTGCAGATATTACAGGGGAAACAAGAATTTTGCCGAAAAAGGGTTGCGCGATTGTTGGACTTTATGGTATGATAGCAATGCTGCAAAAAACAAATGTTTTTCACAGAAAGACACAAAACGCCTTCTGAAAGGAGCCAGGAACATTGGAACAGCAGCCGAAATACTATATTGTGGACTCGTCCCTGCTGCCGGAGGTATTTCTGAAGGTGGCGCAGGTGAACAGAAATCTGCAAAGCGGCATATGCCGAACCGTTGGCGAGGCGACACAACAGGTGGGTCTGAGCCGAAGCGCATATTATAAATACAAAGATGGAATCAAGCCGCTGTTTGAAGCGGCAACGCACAGCATCATCACATTTCATTTGATGGTCACAGACGAGGCGGGTGTATTATCCGAAATCTTGGCTGTGTTTGCCCGTGCCGGTGCCAACATTCTGACGATCAACCAATCCATCCCTGTCAATGGGCTGGCGGCTGTGACCGTTGCGGCACGAACCGGTGAAATGAATCAACCGGTGGAACAGATGATGTCTGAGATTCTTGCTATTGTCGGTGTATCTCGTATGGAGATTCTGGCAAAGGAATGACAAATAAGGAGGAAAAAACCATGTTAAAAGCTGCAATTTTGGGCTTTGGAACCGTTGGTTCCGGCACCCTTGAAGTTCTCGAACGCAATGCAGATACCGTTGCACGCAATGCAGGAGAAGAAATCGAAGTAAAATATATTCTGGATCTGCGCGATTTCCCGAATGAACCGCATCAGGAGCGATTTGTCAAAGATTTCGCTGTCATTGAAAATGATCCGGAGGTCAGCATTGTCATTGAGACGATGGGCGGTAAGGGTGCAGCCTATACCTTCACCAAGCGCAGCCTAGAGGCGGGCAAGCACGTTGTCACGTCCAACAAGGAACTGGTGGCAACGCACGGCGCAGAGCTGCTCCGCATTGCTGAAGAGAAAAACGTCAACTACCTGTTCGAGGCATCTGTCGGCGGCGGCATCCCGATCATTCGTCCAATGCAGCGCTGCCTGACAGCCAATCATCTGACCCAGATTACCGGCATTCTCAACGGCACGACAAACTACATTCTTAACCGCATGATTGACGGCGGTTTAGACTTTGCCACTGCACTCAAGGAAGCACAGGATCTCGGCTATGCAGAAGCCAATCCGGCAGCGGATGTCGAAGGTATTGATGCCTGCCGCAAGGTGTGCATTCTGGCAGACATTGCATATGGAGATAATGTCGCACCGGAAAAGGTAGAGACCGAGGGCATTACCGCCATCACCCTGCAGGACGTTGCCTATGCAGAGCAGGCAAACAGCGTTGTCAAGCTGCTGGGCAGAACTGTTTTGCAGGAGGACGGCACATTTTATGCGTTTGTTGCTCCGCATTTTGTCGAGAAAACCAGCCCGCTCGCTTGCGTCACCGGCGTATTTAACGGCATTCTCGTGACCGGCGATATGCTGGGCGATGCCATGTTCTATGGTCAGGGTGCAGGCAAGCTCGCAACTGCTTCCGCTGTTGCGGCAGATGTCATTGACTGCGCTGTGCACAAGAACAAGCGCCGAAAGATTGGCTGGGGAGATGGCAGCAAAAATCTCGTTCGTTCGCTTGACACCTTTGCTTCTAACTGGTATATTCGCGTGCAGGGAGCTGATGCGGCGGACAAGCTGGCACAGGCATTCCCGAACAGCAAGGTGCTGGAATCGGTACAGGCAGATGAAGCAGCTGTTTTGACCGATACATTGACCACAGCTGAGATGAATGAAAAGAAAGCACAGCTCGGCAATGTTCTGGGCTGCATGAGGGTGCTGTAATTATGATTACTGTAAGAGTACCGGCGACAAGTGCCAACATGGGTCCTGGTTTTGACTCCATTGGCATTGCGCTGAATTTGTACAATACATTTTATATGGAAGAGAGCGACCACATCGACATCTCCGCCACACATGGAGAGCACGTGCCGAGCGATGAGAGCAATCTGATTTATCAGTGTGCCAAGCGTGTGTATGACATCTGCGGCAAGCCGATGCCGGGTCTCAAGCTCATTGAGGACTGCGATATTCCACAGACACGCGGTTTGGGTTCGTCCTCTGCGTGCACGGTAGCCGGTCTCATCGGCGCCAATGCGCTGCTGGGCGGCCCGCTGCATCAGGAGAATATCATTGATCTGGCAGCGGCAATCGAAGGCCATCCGGACAATTCGACACCGGCAATTCTCGGCGGCTTCTGCACCTCCCTCTTGGAGTACGGCAAGGTGTGGAGTGTGCGCGTGCCGATTGCAGATAAGTTGGATTTTGTGGCATTTATCCCGAACTTTGAACTGTCCACAGAGAAGGCACGTCAGGCGATTCCGAAGACCATTCCGCACAAGGACGCGGTATTTAATCTGTCGCGTGCAGCGCTGCTCACCGGCTCGCTGGTCACCGGTGATCTGCACAACCTGATGGTGGCAGCGGGAGACTGCCTGCATCAGCCGTATCGTTTCGGCTTGATTCCAAACGGCGAAGAGGTTGTCAAGAGTGCCAAGGGACTGGGTGCCCTCGGTGCATTCCTGTCCGGCGCAGGCCCGACCATTATTGCGATGGTGGACAAGGAAGACAAGACATATTACAGCCGCGCTTGCATGTACTTTGCAGAGCGTTTCCCGGATTGGAAGCCGGTTCTGCTGTCGTGTGATGAAGTGGGTGCTCTCGTGACACCGACGGAAGACGGCGCGCTGGAAAAGCTGGATCTCTAATTCCGGCAACAGATACAGAGAGCCTGCGCACAGCGGCGCAGGGGAGAGAAAAGTAGGAGGCAGGCACATGGCTTTAATTGTGCAAAAGTTCGGCGGAACTTCCGTTGCGAACACAGAACGCATCTTTAATGTGGCGGATATTGTAACAAGAACGGCGGCTGCCGGCAATCAGGTCGTTGTTGTGGTATCCGCACAGGGCGACACCACGGACGATTTTATCGCAAAAGCGGCAGAAATTACCGATAACCCGCCGGCAAGAGAGATGGATGTCCTGCTCAGTGCAGGAGAACAGATTTCTATGTCCCTGCTTGCGATGGCAATCGAAAAGCTGGGCTATCATGCAACGAGCTTGACTGGCTGGCAGGCTGGGATTGAGACGGGCTTAGAGTACGGCTCTGCGCGGATTCATCACGTAAGACCCGAGCGCATCCGCAGTCTGCTGGACAGACACCGTATTGTGGTTGTCGCAGGATTTCAGGGAATCAACAGCCATCAGAGCATCACAACACTGGGACGCGGCGGCTCGGACACGACAGCAGTTGCCATTGCGGCAGCACTGGGCGCCGATCTGTGCCAGATTTACACCGATGTAGACGGCGTATATACAGCGGATCCGCGCATTGTACCTAATGCGCGAAAGCTGGAGGAAATTACGTTTGATGAAATGCTGGAGCTGGCGTCCTTGGGCGCACAGGTTCTGCATAACCGTTCGGTTGAAATGGCGAAGAAGTATAACATTGATCTGGAAGTGCTGTCCAGCCTGACCAGAAATCCGGGAACCAAGGTTAAGGAGGTTGTTTCTGTGGAAAAGATGATTATCAGCGGTGTAGCCTGTGATAAAGACACGGCACGAATCGCCGTCATGGGCATTCCGGATAAGCCGGGCAATGCGTTCCGCCTCTTCTCTCTTTTGGCGAACAACGGCATCAATGTAGATATTATCCTGCAGTCTATCGGACACGATGATGTGCGTGACATCAGCTTTACCATCAAGCGCGGTCAGCTAGACGCAGCGATGAAGATTTTGGAAGAAAATCAGGAGCGTCTGCATTTTGAGAGCGTTTCCGGCAAGTCGGATCTCGCAAAGGTTTCGGTTGTCGGCGCAGGTATGACCTCGACGCCGGGCGTCGCGGCAAAGCTGTTTGACGCCTTGGCAAGTGCACAGGTGAATATCCGCATGATCTCTACCTCAGAAATCAAGATTTCCGTTCTGATTGACGAAGAGGATGCAACACGTGCTGTTCGCGCGGTACATGACAAATTTTTTAATTAATAGAGCAAAGCAGACTTCCGAACAAAGAAGTCTGCTTTTGTGTTATACTGAAAGAAATATATCACAACGGTATTCTCACGCCGGAGCAAGAGGGACACTTCCGCCCGATGCGATTCATCAGGGAGAGATTCACCAGTTTTACAATTACGACTGATTCTCCGGCGGGAGCGGCGAGCGGCTTGTGAAAAATCCGTGAACGGGACATAAAGTTTGCGGTTTTGCTGTCAGGTATCCAAGTTTTGTGTTATACTGAACATATCTAGTATGGATAAATGGAGTTATGATTATGAGTCAGAAAACGAAAAAGACATTTCATAAACGCCCGCAGCGCGAGGAAGAGACAGAAACCACGCTGTATGAAGGCAGAAACGAGGTTTTGGAGCTGCTTCGCGCAGGCAGAACCGTGGATAAATTGTTTGTTGCACCGGATCAGAACGGCCGCATGGCAGATATTGTCGCTATGGCGAAGGCGGCAGGTGCGGTTGTGACGCAGGTAGATCGCCGCAAGCTGGATGCCATGAGCGAGACCGGTGTGCATCAGGGCGTCATTGCGCAGGCGGCAGCGCATGAATATGTTTCGCTGGAGGATATTTTGCGGACAGCTGCAGATCGCGGAGAGCAGCCGCTCATCATGATTTGCGACGGCTTGACCGATCCGCACAATCTGGGAGCTGTGATCCGTTCGGCAGAAACTGCCGGTGCACACGGCGTCATTATTCCAAAGCGCCGTTCGGTTGGCCTCACAGCGACCGCAGCCAAGGCATCTGCCGGTGCCATTGAGCACATCGGTGTGGCACGTGTTACCAATTTGGCAGCAGCCATTGATACGCTAAAGGAAAAAGGCGTCTGGGTATTTGGCGCGGATGCCGGCGGAGATACCAGTCTGTATCAGACCAACTTTGTTGGCGCGACAGCCATTGTCATCGGCTCGGAGGGCAGCGGCATCAGTCGTCTCGTCCGCGAAAAGTGCGATGGCATTGTCAGCATTCCGATGAAGGGAAAGGTCAATTCGCTCAATGCGTCTGCGGCGGCAGCCGTTTTGTTGTATGAAGCCGTACGGCAGAGAATCGGGGAGGAACAGCATGGATGATCTGGATCTCGAAAAATTGAAAAAGGAACTGCATGACGTTTCCGGAAGCAGCCTCTATGATGTAGATCAGATTATGGAAGAGGCGGGTTCTTCTGAGAGCGGCAGCAGTAGCAGTATGGAAGAATTGATGCAGAGCCTGGGCGTGCAGACGCTGGAAGAACCGAAAACACAGCCGTTTTCGGCAAGCAAGCCGGAGGAGCAGGAACGCGAGGCATTGGCATCGCTTCAGCAGGCATCCGAGCAGACCCAAGCCATGATCGAAGAACAGGAAGATATGCAGACATGGCTCAAGCCGGAGGACGACAGGGAAGCAGAACCGGCATCACAGCCGGAAGACGACGTGTTTGGATCTTTGTTTGCACAGCTCGGTGAGTTGGAACGCGAAGAGATACCGATGGATCCACGGACAGAGCTGATGCCAGAGCCGGAAGAAGAGCCGAGCCTGATGGAACGCTTGTTTCCCTCTGCATCAGAACCGGAAATCGAGGTGGAAACACAGGCATTAGAGCTGGAAGAAGAACTGCAGACACGGGTTCTGGAATCTAAACCGGATATATCGGAAGAACCGGAAGAACCGATGCGTCGCGTGAACGAACAAGATTATGAAGATCTGATCGAGCAGGCAACGCTTCGCGTACAGCAGGAGGATGACGACTCGGATGAGGAGGAATCCGCCGATGCACCGGAACAGAAGCTCAACACATCAAATGATGCGGCGATTTCACAGATCGTAGAAGCTCTGGCGAAAGAGCCGGAAGCAGAACCGCAAAAAGATGAAAAGCCTGCAAAGCAAGGTATGTTTACGCGGCTGTTTGCCCCACCGGAAGTGGCGGAAGAAACAGCGGATGAAGATGCGTTGGACGAAGAAGGACGCGAGGAAGTTCGGGAGGAACCGGAAGATCTCGAAGAAGCAGAGGAGCCGGAGGAAAAACCAGCGCGCAAGGGCTTATTCTCCCGTCTATTTGCGCCGCGGGATGAGCTGGAAGAAATTGATGTGCCGATTGATGTAAGCCAATTGCAGGGGCTGGACGAATCGGAACAGCCGACGGAAGCAGCGGAAGATCAGCCGCAGACACAGACTTTGGAGCCGGAACAGGAGCTGCCGGAGACGGAAGAAGAAAAAATATTGGAACAGAAAACACCGAAGGAAGTGTTTGACCAGCTGCTCGATGATGATGAAAAACAGCCGGAGTCAATCGAACTGGAGCCGGAACAAAATCCGGAACCGGAAAAGACCAAAGATGGTATCCTAAATAAAGTTAGGGGAGTTCTTGGTCTGGAGATAGTCGAAGAGGATGACGGGACAGAACAGCCGCGGCAGTCTGAGCCGGAGTTGGGAGAAGTGCCGGAACAGCAAACGGAATCGGAACAGGAAGAACCGGAATCGACGAAGCAGGAACTAGAAAAACAGCCACCGCAGCCGCGTCCGGAGGATACATCGGTTATCAGCGAGGATGAATTTGCAGCATTTATGTCGGATGTTGATGCAGAAGAAACGGAAAAATGCGCAAGTTTTGAAGAACTTCTGCAGGACAGCAGTGAAACAGCAGAGGACGAAGAAACGCAGCCTCTGCGTAAGGAAAGCATCATTCCAGAGACATTTCCGGATGAAGAGACAACGATTTATGTAAATGTTCCGGTGCACAAACAGGTGCTGGAAAAGCCGCAGCCACGGCAAACAGAGCTTTTTGATGTAGAAGAAGCGCTGAAGCAAAAGCCGCTGTTTGACAAGTCTCCGGAGCAGGAAGCACCGGAGCAGTCGGAAGAAATGCCGAATGAACCATTGCCGGAACCAGAGTGGCTGGGTAAACCGCTGGAAGAGATCTGCAAAACAGCACCTTCCTTGGAGGAGCTGCGCAAAGAAGGACCGGTTATGACGCGCGAAGTCTTGCGCCGTAAAGAGTGGATTGCGGCGCGCGTTCGTCGGTATCAGGCGGAACAAAACGGGGAGACATATCCGCCGCAGCCGGAGTCCGAGCCAAAGGTTGAGCCGATTCATGCTTCGGATGCATGGGAGAAAATGCCCGAACAGGAGACTGTGGAGGACGATTCGGTTTTTCCTGAAGGGTCGACCGACAAACCAGAAACGGAGGCGGTCGGCCAGAAATCATCCATCCAAGAATCCGTGATAGAAATTGAGGCGTCAGAGACAACGCCAGAACAAGATGTACAGGAAGAGCAGCCGCGCACCGAAGCAAAACCAATGGAAGACGCGCCGAAACAGAGACAGAAGATGTCGGTAAAAAAGAAAATGATTTCGCAGGATTTGACCCAAGAGAGCCGGATCTGCCGTTTCCGTGCGCGGAATAAGGCAATTCGTTCTACTGTGCTCGGTGTACTTACGCTGATTTGTCTGTACATTTCCTGTGCGGCAGATTTTACGATTTTACCGCTGCCAAGCGCTATGGACTATGCCTCGCACTCTGGTCGCGTGCTGAGCATTTTTTTGCTGATGCTGGCGTGTGCGATCGTTTTGGCATATGATGTTGTATGGGACGGCATTCAGGCAGTCTTACATGGCAGTCCGAATTTTTCCACGCTGGTCGATGCCGCGCTGCTGCTCAACCTGCTGCACTGCGGCATTCGTCTGGCATCGGAAGGAGAAGAAATTCCGTTTGCCTGCATTGCAATGCTGATCTTGTTTGCGCAACTGCGTGCACAGGTCAGCGAGGAAACCGTCAAGCATTACACGTATAAAGTTGCGGGAACATCCCGAGAGCCAGTTGGCATATTTTGGCATGACGGAAAGACGCCGCATTTGGTAAAAGCACCAATGGCAGATATCGATGCGTTTGTCTCTCAGACTGCCGCGTGTGAGAAACAGAAACGCATGGAACGACTGTTTACGCTGTCTGCGCTGGTGATTGCGGTTATCTTATCTGTAATTGTGTGCGCATTGACCGGTGATGCAGGTCGATTGATTTATGTCCTTGCAGCAACGGTGACCGGTTCCTGCCAGATTGCGCTGCTCAGCGCGTCCGTGATGGCGAGAAGGAGCGCGGCGCGTCGGCTGGCGCACTGCGGGGCGGCAGCCGATGGCGATGAAGGAGTCGACAATATGGCGACAACGCAGACCGTTGTTTTGTCTGATGAAGATCTCTTCCCCAGCGGTTCGGTCATATTGGTCAGTTTGGAGCCACACAGCAGCTTAAATGATGCGACAGCCCTTGCTTATGCGGCGGCGTTGACACAGAATTCTTCCCTGGGCAACATGCTGGCGGAAGAAGTGCGCACGCGGTATGGAACGCCGCTTGCGGCTCATCGTATCATCCGGTATGACGGCGGCATCGGCGGTCAAATTGGTGGATTACAGGTTTTGCTGGGCAGTGAGAGCTTTATGGCATCGCGCGGCATACCTGTCAGTGGAATGGCGGAAAATGCGCTCGCGCTGTCGCTGGATGGCCGCTTGGCAGCGGTGTTGACCATCGACTATACCGTACCGGCGGTGTTATTCCATGCAATGCAGAAGCTGACGGAGCAGAAAACAACAATTTGGCTACATTCGCGCAACCAGCAGATCACACCGAAGCTGGTAGAACGTCTGTATGGTCTGCCAGAGGGGACGGTCATCGTGCCGGATCTGGAGCAGAAACGCAAATTGCAAAACTCGGCGTATACACGTGATGCGCGGCTGTGTGCGCTGCTTGTGCGTGACGGCTTGATGGGGACGGCAGATTGCATTTGCGCCGCGCGTGCCCAGCGAAAGGCGCAGCGCGCAGGCATCCTCATCGGCATTTGCGCGTCTATCGTGTGTATGCTGCTCATGATGTATTTGTGCTATGCATTTGTTCCGTCCGATGCGCATCCGATTCGACTGTTAATTTATATGGTTTTGTGCTTTATCCCGATTTTCTTCCTAGACAATGGAGTGGGACGGGAATGAAAGAAAACAGAGACAGAACGCCCACGTTTGCGGGCGGAAAGTCTCTGTTTCTTTTTTTACAAAAAATTTTCAAATACAGGAGAGCAACGCTTTTATGCGGGAAATGCTTGATTTTGTGCAAAAAGTATGGCTTAAGTGCGGAATAATTGACAGGTTCTGGTGAAGTTTCTGAGAATATAGCAAAACATTTGGAGAAAATTCACAATGTTTTGCTTGCGATAACGAAAAAAGTAGGGTATAATTACGAACATGAGGACGGGGCATCTCGTCTGGGATAAGAAAAATTAAGGAGATGGAATCGTTGAACGTATATTCTGTAGATAAGATCCGCAACGTTTGTGTAATGGGACATGGCGGAGAAGGCAAGACTTCCCTGATCGAAAGTATGCTGTATATGACCAAGGCGACAGACCGCATGGGAAAAATCGCGGACGGCAATACCGTTTGTGACTATGACCCGGAGGAGATTCGCAGAAAGTTCTCGATTTCCACCGCAGTGGCACCGGTAGAATACGGCGGCTGCAAGATTAACATGCTGGATACGCCGGGATTCTTTGATTTTGAAGGCGAAGTACAGAGTGCTTTGCGCGTGTGTGAATCCGGTCTGATTGTCGTGCCGGGCAAGTCGGGTCCGAGCGTCGGCACAGAGAAGGCATGGAAGCGTCTGTCAGACCAGGGCAAACCGTGTGCTTTTTACATTTCTAAAATTGACGAAGAAAATTCCGATTATGATACCTCGCTGCACAAGTTGCAAAAGGCGTTCGGCGCACATGTTGTCCCGATTGTCATCCCGATTTTCGAGGGCAACCGAGAGACCGTTGGCGTTGTTGATTGCGTCATCCGCAAGGCATATCATATGGAAGGCAATGAGCGCAAGGAAGTTGCGATTCCGGAATCCATGATGGCAAAGGTTGACCAGCAGCGTGCTGCTCTGTGCGAGAGCGTTGCCGAGCTGTCGGAAGATCTGATGGAGCGATATTTTGCCGGTGAAGAATTCTCGGATGAAGAGCTGATTGCCGGTCTGCGTCAGGGCGTGCTGGAGCGCGCCGTTATTCCGGTATTCTGCGGCACATCAGCTACCGGCATTGGCACGATTGCAACGCTCAAGGGCATCTGCGATTACATGCCGTCTCCAGATCAGGGCGAAGTAGAAGTTTGCGAGGAAGGCGAGGATCTCGTAGAAGTACCATGCAACCCGAACGGTACCCCGTGCGCCTTTGTATTTAAGACGACTGCTGACCAGTACGGCAGATTCAGCTATTTCAAGGTTGTAGCCGGCTCTGTCAAGCAGGATATGACTCTTCTCAACCATCGCATGGACGGTACAGAAAAGATCGGCCGTTTATATTCCATCTGCGGCAAGAAAGCAACCGAAGTCAAGGAAGTGACCTGCGGCGACATTGGCGCAGTATCTAAGCTCGCTACCACAAAGACCGGTGATACGCTGTCTATGAGCGTGCGCGCTGTCAATCTGACGCCGGTACAGTTTGCAAAGCCATGCTACACGCAGGCAGTTGCACCGAAGACCAAGGGCGGTGAGGAAAAGATTGCCGCTGGTCTGGCTAAGCTCGCAGATGAGGATCCGACCTTTAGCTTTACCATCAATGCGGAGACGCACCAGAGCCTACTGAGCGGCATGGGCGATATTCATCTGGATGTTATTTGCTCCAAGCTGCAATCCCGCTTCGGCGCAGAGCCGATACTGAGCAAGCCGATTGTACCGTATCGTGAAAGAATTCGTAGTGCTGTCACCGTAGAAGGCAAGCACAAGAAGCAGTCCGGCGGTCATGGTCAGTATGGCCATGTCAAGATGACCTTTGAGCCATATGCAGACGGTGATTATGCATTTGAAGAGCGCATTTTTGGCGGTTCTGTTCCGAAGAACTTCCATCCGGCAGTAGACAAGGGCATCCGCGAGGCTATGGAGCATGGCGTGCTTGCCGGTTATCCGATGGTTGGTCTGAAGGCAATTCTGCTTGATGGTTCGTACCACGATGTTGACTCGAACGAGCTGTCGTTTAAGATGGCAGCCAAGCTGGCATATAAGGCAGGCATCCCGCAGGCAAAGCCGGTTATCATGGAGCCGATTTGCTCGATGAAGGTCTACATTCCGGATTCGTACATGGGCGATGTCATCGGCGACATCAATAAGCGCCGCGGCCGCATTATGGGCATGAATCCGACCGATGATGGTCAGGAAATCCTTGCTGAAGTGCCGATGGCGGAAATCAGTGACTATGCCATCACGCTGCGTTCCATGACGCAGGGCAGAGGTGCCTTTGAGTCCGAGTTTGAACGCTATGAGGATGCTCCTCCGGCAGTTCAGGAGAAGGTTATCGAAGCTGCACAGGCACAGTAAACAGACAATATATCCCACAGCCTCTCTGGTTTCCAGAGGGGCTGTTTTCATCCAATCATAAATTCTCGGCAAGACGCATACGCTGTACCAGAAACAGCAGGAAAAGACGGCGAGGAGCGGGAATGCTATGTTTATCATAACGGCAAAATTCAGTAAACGAAAGATTGTATTTGGTCTTGCGGTGACGGCGGCACTGCTGCTGACGGCGGGCGCGGCAGCACGATTGGCGGGAGATGTGGCGGCGATGGGAAGCAGCGCGGACAGTGAGCAGACCGATGGTGCGCAGCAGACAGTTTCTACACTGGCGCTGACGGATGAAGAGCGCATAGCGTATTTGAACGCGTGCGGATGGGAAGTAGATGTCGATTCCTGCACGGTGCGGGAAGTGATTATCCCGTCGGATTTTGACGAAAGCTATCAAAGCTATGCGGACTTGCAGGCGCGGCAGGGATTCGACATGGAAAAGCTCAAGGGAAAGCGCGTGAAACAGGTTGTTTATACGGTCACAAATGCGGAAGACTCCGATGTTTTGGCTGAATTACTCGTTTATCGCGGGAAAATTGTTGCAGGAGATATTTGTTCTATGAAAACCGACGGCGGCTTCACGCGCGGTTTAATGGATCACACCGGGCAGAAGTCAAATGGCACAAACGATACGTCAGAATCCACAAGTGAAAATACAGATTCTGGTGCATCCTGACCATATGGCTGCACAGGAAATCAACACATTGCCCAAAGAAGCAGGCGAAAAATTCCGCCTGCTTTTATAATTTTTCAAAAACGCTCTTGTGCAAATGTAACAAAGATGATATAATGCTCTTGATTATCGACGGGAGGCGATTCGGTGGCAACACAGCGAATTGACAAATTGCTTACCTCGATGGGAATGTGTTCTCGAAAGGAAGCAACGGCAGCGGCAAAGCGCGGTGTCATTTTGGTTGACGGCGAAGTATGTCGAGATGCTTCGAAAAAAGTAGATCCCGAAAGCACACAGATTTCTTTCTGTGGACAGCCGATTTGTTATCAGACACACGTATACATCATGATGCATAAGCCGCTCGGTGTGCTGTCTGCAACAGAGGATAGAGAGCAAAAAACAGTGCTTGATCTGTTGCCCGCCAGTTATCGCAAGCGCGGTGTCTTTCCGATTGGACGACTGGACAAAGATACGTCCGGTTTGCTTTTGCTGACAGACGATGGTGCGCTGGGACATGTGCTGACCTCGCCAAAATACGCGGTAGATAAAGTCTATCATGCGGAGGCGGAAGGGTTGCTGGGCGATGCTGATGTACAGGCATTTGCACAGGGAATCACACTGCGCGATGGCATGTGCTGCCGACCGGCAAAGCTGGAGATACGCACGGCGAGGGAAGAATATTCCGATGTACTGGTCACGGTGCAGGAAGGCAAGTACCATCAGGTGCGCCGGATGCTGGCATCACGCGGTGCGCCGGTCAAGACACTGGAGCGTCTGTCGGAAGGTCCCCTGCAGCTGGATGCTGCGCTGCGGCCGGGACAGTGGAGAGAGCTGACACGGGAAGAAATCGCTCTGCTGCTCGCGCATTACGTTACATAGGGAAAAGTGGACAAAATAAAGTCAAAATTTTTGTACAAATTTCTGTCGATTTGTGATATAATAAAAAAAGTGAAAAGACGGGACGGCAATTTGCTGTCAATATGATTGATATTAGATTTGCTTCCGTGTACATAACAGAGCTGGCGATGGTAGGATTCAGCTGAATATGCGGGCAAAAAACAATTTCGTTGAAGAAGGGTGAAGTGTGATGGCATCAAGAATGTTTCAGTCTATAATTTTACAGATGAAAGATGCGGTTGACCGAACAATCGGCATTATCAATGCCAGCGGCGCAGTTGTGGCCTGTACCGACCTCAAACGGATCGGTGAAATGCGCGAGGACGCAGCGGCTGAGTTGTCCTATGTCGGCGATATGATTCGTTTTGGCGGCTATACGTATCGTCCGGTTGCAGATCGCTCGACTCGTTTTGAGTATGCAGTGTTTGTACACGGCGAAGATGAAAATGCGCGCGGCATCTGCTCGATGGCGGCTATTGCTGTCAGCAACATCAAGACGCTGTACGATGAAAAGCACGATAAGGCAACCTTTATCAAGAACATTATTCTGGACAACATCCTCCCAGGCGATATTTACATCAAGTCTCGTGAGCTGCACTTTGAGGGGGACACCACCCGTGCGGTATTTCTGGTTCGTCAGGAAGAACATGCGGACGTTGCTGCTCTGGATGTCATTCAGGGTCTGTTCCCGGATAAGCAGCGCGATTTTGTCCTGCACATCAATGAAAATGATATCGTTCTCGTCAAGGAAGTCAAGTCGACTACTGATGACAAGGAACTGATGAAGATCGCCAAGGGCATCGAAGAGACCTTGGAGAACGAATTGCAGATCAAGTGTTTGATTGGTATCGGCACAATTTGCAGCCAGCTCAAGGACGTAGCAAAATCCTTTAAGGAAGCACAGACCGCGCTGGAAGTCGGTGTGGTATTTGACAACGAGCAGAACATCGTCAACTATGACACGCTGGGTTTGGCGCGCCTGATTTATCAGCTGCCGACAACGCTGTGCGAGATGTTCCTGAACGAGATCTTTAAAAAGGGCTCGATTGACGCGCTGGATCAGGAGACCCTGTTTACCATTCAAAAGTTCTTTGAAAACAATCTGAACGTGTCTGAGACCTCTCGTAAGCTGTTTGTACACAGAAACACGCTGGTTTACCGTCTGGAGAAGATCAAGAAGCTGACAGGTCTGGATCTGCGTGAGTTCGACCATGCCATTGTATTTAAGGTTGCTCTGATGGTACGCAAGTACTTGGCTTCCCGCGAGAGTGGACGCATGTAATACAACTATCGAGGTGAAATTTTTGATTAAACCAACGACTGCAAAACGCATTATGGCAGTTGTCGCACTGATTTTGGCAGTGCTGATGCTGCTCAGTTCGGTTTCTGTCCTGTTCTAAGGACGGGCAAAATTTTGATATTTTTGTGAACTCAACAAAAAATAGTTGCCGCAGGCTTTGTCCTGCGGTATTCTTTTTATAGAGAACAAGATACTATTTCATAAGAAAGGGAGCGAGAGTACATTGAAACGCATGGTATCACTGCGGCGGGCGGTTGCTGCCGGTGCTGCAGCTACGATGGCAGGCGGGCTGATCACCGGTATGGTTGTGTATCACGTCGTTCATCCGAGCGGACGAGCTGGAGAAATTTACGATGTCCTGCGGCAGGCGGACAGCATCAGTCAGAATTATTTTGTCGGCGAGGACTATACCACGGATGATCTGATTAACGGTGCGTTGACTGGATACGCACAGGGACTTGGCGACCGCTGGACGAGTTATATGACGCCGGAATACTATCAAAGCTATCAGGAATCCTCTGCGGATTCTACGGTGGGCATCGGTGTGACGGTCAGCTATTTGGAAAATGATGACGGTACACATTATTTATATGTCAATACCGTGGCGGCAGATTCTCCGGCACAAAAAGCGGGCATCGGCTACTACGATAAAATTACAAGCATCAACGGCAAGAGTATTGACGATTTCGGCAGCTATGAAAAGGCGGTGGCTGCGGTGCGCGGTAAGGCAGGCGGCGTTGTCGAGCTGGGACTGCATCAGTATGCGACGGATCAAGATGTCACGCTGTCTGTGACTCGCGCGGAGTACGAGCAGATTCATGTGACCTCACGTATGTTGGACAATCACATTGGATACATTCGGATTGAGAAATTTGCAGATAATACGGATGAACAGTTTAACGCCGCTGTCAAAGAGGTGCAGGAGCAGGGCGCAACCAGCTTGCTGTTTGATCTGCGGAACAATCCGGGCGGACAGCTGACGGCACTGGTCAATTGTCTGGATACTCTGCTGCCGGAAGGCAAGATTATCTCGCTCAAGGATAAGGCAGGAAAAACAGAGGAGTATACCTCAGATGCTAACGAAGTGGATTTGCCGATGGCGGTGCTCGTCAATGCGGATTCCTATAGTGCGGCGGAATTTTTCGCGGCGGCATTGCAGGAGTACGGCAAGGCGACGATTGTCGGAGAAAAGACCGTTGGCAAGGGCTACTCTCAGCAGGGCTTTGAGTTGTCTAACGGCGGCTGCCTCAATATCTCAACGCACTGTTATTACACGCCGAAGGGCGTCAGCTTGATTGGCAAGGGTGTGACACCGGATAAGCAAGTAGATCTGAGCGACGAGAAGAAAGAGCATTTCTATGTGCTGTCAGACAGCGAGGACGACCAGCTGCAAGCGGCAATTTCAGCACTGGAAAAGTAAAAAACGGCAAAAAAATTGACCGTTCCCGCAAAACACGTGCTTGACATCGTCTGATGGGATTTATATAATGAATAACAAGGCATGTTTGCATCAACGACATCTGATGAAAAATCTGTAATAGATCGAGGGGAAATATTCCATGAAACAAGAGTATAAAATGACACAGGAAAGCCTGGATAAGCTGAAGGAAGAGCACGAGTACCTCAACACCGTCCGTATGCGTGAAATCACCGCACAGATCAAGGAAGCCCTTTCTTTCGGTGACCTTTCCGAGAACGCAGAGTATCATGCAGCGAAGGATGAGCAGGGCAAGGTAAACTCCCGTATTCTGGAGCTGGAGACCATGATTTCCAAGGCTGTTATCATTGCAGCAGATGAGTACGCAGCAGATGAGGTATCTCCGGGATGCACCTTCAAGATCGAAGATCTGGAATTCGGCGATGAAGAGCAGTACCGCATCGTGGGCTCGCAGGAAGCAGACCCGATGGCAGGTCTCATTTCCGATGAATCTCCGGTAGGCAAGGCTGTTCTGGGTCACAAGATCGGCGAAGTGGTAGAAGTAGAAGCACCGAATGACAGTGTTGTTAAGTTCCGCATCACCGACATCCAGAAGTAAACAAGAACCAACAACAGGCTGTCTGCCACGCCGGAACGGATGGCGGACAGTCCTTTTGCATTATAATTAGGAGGAAAAACATGGATCAGAACGCAGCTGCTGAACAGAGCAAGCCGAAGAACGCGAAGCCGGTTCGCTCGGAATCCGAAGAGTATGAGATCCGCACTGCTAAGTTGCAGACAATGCAGGAAGAAGGCAAGGATCCGTTTACGGAAGTTCGGTTTGACCGCACCAACTATACCACGGACATCACCGAGAATTTCGAGGAGATGGAGGGCAAGATTGTCCGTCTGGCAGGCCGTATGATGAGCAAGCGCATCATGGGCAAGCTGACCTTCTCGGACATCACCGACCGCTATGGCCGCATCCAGCTGTGCGTCAAGCGCGACCTGCTGGGCACAGAGGAGTACAAGCAGTTTAAGAAGTATGACATTGGCGACATCATTGGCATCGAGGGTGAGGTATTCCGCACCCAGAAGGGTGAGATTTCTGTCCGCGTAGACAAGCTCCAGCTGTTGGCAAAGTCCCTGCGTCCGCTGCCGGAGAAGTGGCACGGTCTGAAGGACACCGATATTCGCTATCGCCGCCGCTATGTTGACTTGATTGTCAATCCGGAAGTGCGCCGCACTTTTGAGAACCGCTCGAAGATTGTTCGAGAAGTCCGCAACTTCTGTGATAGTCAGGGCTTTATGGAAGTAGAAACGCCGTGCCTGAATACTATTCCGGGCGGTGCCGCTGCGCGCCCGTTTATCACGCACCACAACGCGCTGGACATCGACATGTACATGCGTATTGCGACTGAGCTGCACCTGAAGCGTTTGATTGTCGGCGGCATGGAGCGCGTATACGAGATTGGTCGTATCTTCCGCAACGAAGGCATGGATACCAGACACAATCCGGAGTTTACCACCATTGAGATTTATCAGGCATACACGGATTATCAGGGTATGATGGATCTGACCGAGAACATGGTCATCCATTGCTGCGAGAAGGTTCTGGGCACGACCAAGGTCATGTATCAGGGCACCGAGCTGGACTTCTCTAAGGGCTGGAAGCGCATGACCATGGCAGAGGCTGTCAAGCAGTACTCCGGCATGGACTTCATGGCAATGGACGGCGAGCAGGCACTGGAGGCTTGCAAGAAGGCTGGCTATGAAATCGATAAGAACAAGGAGAGCTGGGGCGACCTGCTCGCTATGGTTTATGATGCAACCGTAGAGGAAAACCTGATTCAGCCGACCTTTATCACGGATTATCCGGTAGAAATTTCTCCGCTGGCAAAGCGCAAGCCGTCTGACCCGCGTCTGACCGAGCGCTTTGAGTGCTTTGTCTATGGCCGCGAGCTGTGCAATGCTTTCTCCGAGCTGAATGATCCGGTTGACCAGAGAGGCCGTTTCGAGCGTCAGGTAGCTCTGCGCAATGCAGGCGACGACGAGGCGAACATGATGGACGAGGACTTCCTGAACGCGCTGGAATACGGTATGCCGCCAACGGGTGGCATGGGTATGGGCATTGACCGTCTGGTTATGCTGCTGACCGACAGTGCGTCTATTCGTGACGTTCTGCTGTTCCCGACCATGAAGCCGCTGGACTAATGGAATACAGAAAGCCTGAGGAGCTGCCAGTCTGCTGCTCAGGCTTTTCTATCATAAACAGGCACATCGGTGCGTCGATGTGCGGTGTTTCTATCCTGCGAGAGGTATTCGCAGGACAGAAAGACCGGTAGAAAAAGAACGGAGTTGCAAGCATGAGCGTACGTATAGAGAGCCGGGAAAATTCACTGGTCAAACGGCTGGTTCGCCTGTCCGGCGACCGAAAATTCCGCAGAGATATGCAGGAAATGGTCTGCGAGGGCGAAAAGATGCTGGGCGAAGCATTGTCGAGCGGCATCGAGATTCATGATATTTTGGTCGCAGACGAGGCGGAACTGGACACAGAGCTGCTGCATCGGGCAGAAGGACAGGGAGCGAAGCTGTATACCTGTCCGGCAAGCCTACTGAGCAAGGTGTCTAACGTCAAAACGCCGCAGGGCGTCGTATTTTCCTGCGAGCGGCCGGTTGCAGAACTGGATGTTCTGCGCGGTGCGAAGCGGTTGATGGTGCTGGAAGGATTACAGGATCCCGGCAATTTGGGAACAATTATTCGCACGGCAGATGCCTTTGCTTTGGACGGCATCATCTTGTGCGAGGGTTGTGTCGATCCGACCTCCCCGAAGGTGGTTCGTGCGACAATGGGCGCGGCATTTCGTCTGCCGATTGCCGCGGCAGGATTGGAACAGACGGTGGAATTTTTGAACAAACAAAATCTGCCGCTGTATGCTGCGGCGCTCAGCGAGAGCAGCGTGCCGCTGACGCGCGTTGATTTGACGCGCGCTGCCGTGATGATCGGCAATGAGGGACGCGGTATCACCAAAAAAGCTGCTGCCCTGTGTACCCAGCAAATCATTATTCCGATGGATGGCCGCGCGGAGTCGCTCAATGCGTCGGTTGCTGCCTCCATTATCATGTATGAGATGAGCAGAAAGGGCTGATCGCCAATGACGAACATTACCTATTGGCTGTGGCTGGCAACGCGGTCGGGATGCAGTGCACGATTTAGCAAACGCTTGCTCGAACAATTTGACTCGCCGGAGACAATTTGGCAGGCAGACCGTCAGGCATTTGTTGACATCCCGCGGCTCACAAAAAATAAGCTGGATTCGCTGATGGAAAAGGACTTGACGGTTGCTGAGCGCATCCAAGCGGACTGCCTGAAGCAGGGGATTCAAATTCTTACTCTGTTTGATGAAGCGTATCCGGAGCTGCTGCGGAATATTTCGGATCCGCCGCTCGTGCTGTATGTGCGCGGCACCCTGCCGGATTTCACGGATAGACTGTCTATTTCCATTGTTGGCACACGGAAATGTACCCGATATGGCAAGCAGGCGGCGTGGCATTTTGCGGGAAATCTTGCCCAGCGCGGCGTGATTATCGTCTCCGGTATGGCATTGGGCATTGACGGGACTGCCAATCGGGCAGCAATTGAAGCAGGCGGAGAGACGGTTGCCGTCCTCGGATGTGGCGTTGATGTATGCTACCCATGGCAGCACAAACAGCTGATGGAGGATATTGTTCGTCACGGTGCGGTTATCAGTGAATATCCACCCGGCACAGAGCCGATCGGAAAGCATTTTCCAGTACGAAACCGCATCATAACCGGCTTAGGGCAGGGCACACTGATTGTAGAGGCACCGAAAAAATCCGGCGCATTGATTTCGGCGGATTTGGCACTGGAACAGGGACGCGATGTGTTCGCTGTTCCGGGAAATATTAACCGCCCATCCAGTGCGGGGTGCAATGCACGCATTCGGCAGGGCGCGGCGGAGCTGGTACAGGAACCGGCGGATATTTTGTCGCAGTATCAGCTGACCGATGCCTATACACAGAGAGAACTGGCGCAAGTCGAACACGCAGAACGGCCGCTCCCGAAGTCAGAGAGCTGCAGAGAAACCGTTATGCGGAAGCTGGAAGGCTCCGAAGAGGAGTGTATCGTCTGGCGTGCAGTGTATGGTGGATTGGAAACCGTTGATGCCATCGTAGAGAAAACCGGTCTGCCCGCTGCGAGTGTGCTGACAGCACTGACCATGCTGGAGGTTGGGCAATATGTTGCCGCGACGGAAAGCGGATACAAGGCGGCAGCCGATGTAAAAGAATAGAAAGCAATCATCATTGATCGAATAGAGAGAAGAAATCGTCTGCCGACAGCGGCAGCGACACAGGAGGAATGACAGATATGTCAAAACTTGTCATCGTGGAGTCTCCGGCGAAGGCAAAGACCATAGGAAAGTACTTGGGTACAGGCTATGTGGTAAAGGCTTCTATGGGACATCTGCGGGATTTGCCAAAGAAAAAAATGAGCGTGGACATCGAGCATGATTTTAAGCCGGTGTACATGCCGATTGAAGGCAAAGAAAAGCTGATTGAAGAACTGCGCGAAGAGATTGATAACAGTGATTTTGTCTATCTCGCGACTGACCCGGATCGCGAAGGCGAAGCGATTTCCTGGCATTTGAAGGAACTGTTTCATCTGAGCGATTCGTTCAGCAAGCGCGTCACATTTAATGAAATTACCAAGCACGCAGTACAGGAAGGCATTGCGCATCCGCGCGATATTGATCTGGATCTGGTCGATGCCCAGCAGGCGCGCCGCATTTTAGATCGCGTCGTGGGTTATGAACTGTCGCCATTTTTGTGGCGAAAAGTCAAGCGCGGTCTGTCTGCCGGACGTGTGCAGTCAGTGGCAACACGCATGGTTGTGGATCGAGAGATGGAGATTCGTGCCTTTGTTCCGGAGGAATATTGGTCTCTAGAAGCAGAACTTAAAACCAAAGAAGGCGGCGTGTTTACCGCTTCGTTCTATGGCGATGGAACCGGAAAAGTAGAGCTGAAAACCGAAGAACAGACCATGCACATCATGGAAGCGGTGACGGACAAGCCGTTTACCGTCGGCAAGGTTAAGCGCGGCAAAAAACGCAAAAGACCGGCACCGCCGTTTATCACCTCGACGCTGCAGCAGGAGGCCAGCCGCAAGCTGAGCTTTGTGCCGCGCCGCACGATGGCAATCGCCCAGCAGCTGTACGAAGGCATTGAAATTGGCGAACAGGGTCTGACCGGTTTGATTACGTATATGCGTACCGACTCCCTGCGTCTGTCTGAGGAAGCGCAGGTGGCAGCGAAGGAGTATATTCTCGGCCGTTATGGCGCGGAATACTATCCGGAAAAGCCGCGTGTGTTCCGCGCAAAGAGCAATGCGCAGGATGCGCATGAAGCGATTCGTCCGACCAATGTACAATTGGTTCCGGATGAGATTAAGGAGCACCTGACACCGGAGCAGTATAAGCTGTACAAGCTGATTTGGAGCCGCTTTGTCGCATGTCAGATGGCGGATGCCATCATGGACACGGTGTCTGCGGATATTGTGTCGGAAGGATATATTTTCCGTGCAAGCGGCTATAAAGTGGCATTTCCGGGCTTTACGGCAGTGTATGAAGAATCCACAGACGATGCCAAGACATCGGATACAACGTCCGGCAAGCCGCTGCCGAATTTTGATGAAGGCGACAGCTTGCAGTGCAGCAAGCTGACACCGGCACAGCATTTCACGCAGCCGCCGGCACGATACACCGAAGCATCGCTCATCAAGGCGATGGAAGAAAAGGGTATCGGCAGACCGTCCACTTATGCGCCGACGATCTCGACCATTCTGGAACGCGATTATGTGGAGAAGGAAGGCAGAAGCCTCAAGCCGACACCGCTCGGCGAGGGTGTTACCGAGCTGTTGGTAGACAAATTTAAGTTAATTTCCGATTTGGCGTTTACCGCACATATGGAAGAAGAACTGGACGAAGTCGAAAGCGGCAAGATTAGCTATGTAGAAGTGCTGCGCCGTTTTTATGACGACTTTGAAGCGGCTCTTCAGCAGGCGGAAAAGGATCTGGAAGGTCAGCGCATTAAGATCAAAGATCAGGTGACGGATGAAATCTGCGAAAAGTGCGGCAAGCACATGGTTATCAAGTCGGGCAGATTTGGCAAGTTCTTGGCGTGCTCCGGTTATCCGGACTGCAAGAACACCAAGAATATCGCCATTAAGACCGGTGTCAATTGTCCGAAATGCGGCGGAAATATCGTCGAGCTGAAATCCAAGCGCGGATTTCCATTTCTGGGCTGTGACAATTATCCGGAGTGCACATTTATGACGTGGGATAAGGTCACGAAGAAGCAGTGCCCGCAGTGCGGCTCTCCCTTGTTCCGTCATTATGACCGCGAGACCGGCGAAGCACATTTTGTGTGCTACAAGGAAGGCTGCGGCTATAAGGAATTCATCAGCAAGCGCACGCCGCGCAAGACCAAAGCGCAGAAGGAAGCGGAAGCGAAGGCGGCAGCAGAGGCAGCTGGCGAGACCGTAGAAAATGCTGAGGCAGAAGAGAAGCCGAAGAAGAAAAAGACTGCGGCGAAAAAGACTACTGCCAAGAAGACCGCGAAAAAAGCGACAACGAAGAAAACAACCACTAAAAAGACAACCAAGAAAACGACCAAGAAGGCTGCGGAGGAGGGCGAGGAAGCGCCAAAGAAGCGCGTGACACGCAAGAAAAAGACCGAAGCCACGGAGGAATCAGTTGATGCATAACGCCATTGTGATCGGCGCAGGTCTGGCAGGCAGCGAAGCTGCTTGGCAGCTGGCCCAGCGTGGGATTCATGTGGATCTGTATGAAATGAAGCCGGTAAAGATGACACCGGCGCACCACAGCAGCGCATTTGCGGAGCTTTGCTGCTCTAATTCGCTGCGCGGCGCGGAAATCTGCACGGCACCGGGCTTGCTCAAGGAAGAGCTGCGCCGCGCGGGCAGCTTGATTATTTCCTGCGCCGATGCCACCCGCGTGGAAGCGGGCGGCGCACTCGCAGTTGACCGAGAGGCATTTGCCAATCTGGTCACGGAAAAAGTGAAAAATCATCTGAACATTACGGTTCATGAAGGCGAAGTGACGGAAATCCCTGAAGAGGGACATGTCATTGTAGCGACCGGTCCGCTGACGTCGGATGCTCTGTTTGAGAGCATTCACAACAAGCTCGGCGCACATGAGTACCTGCATTTCTATGATGCGGCAGCACCGATTGTCAGCTTTGAATCGGTGGATATGGACAGTGCCTATTTTGCCTCCCGCTATGACAAGGGAACGGCAGATTATGTCAACTGCCCGATGAGCCGAGAGCAGTACGATGCGTTCTGGGAGGCTCTGTGCGAGGCAGAGCAGGCGCCGGTTCATGGTTTTGAGGATAAAAAGGTATTTGAAGGCTGTATGCCGGTGGAAGTGATGGGACGCCGTGGACATGATACGCTGCTGTATGGCTCGCTCAAGCCGGTGGGTCTGCGCGATCCGCACACCGGCGAGACGCCGTATGCGGTTGTGCAGCTGCGCCGCGATAATGCCGCCGGTTCGCTGTATAATCTGGTTGGCTTCCAGACCCATTTGAAGTTCCCGGAGCAGAAGCGTGTCTTTTCTATGATTCCAGCACTGAAACATGCGGAATTTGTGCGCTATGGTGTGATGCACCGCAATACGTTTATGGATTCTCCGCGACTGCTGGATAATCACTATCGGCTCAAGGTAGAGCCGCGCATTCGCTTTGCCGGACAGATGACCGGCGTAGAGGGCTATATTGAGTCCGCAGCCTCCGGCTTTGAAACCGGTTTGAATCTGGCGCGTGAGCTGTTAGGACTGGAATCGATTGAATTTTCCGATCTGACGGCAATCGGTGCACTGGGACTGTACATTTCCAATGAGGCCAATGCGAAGTTCCAGCCGATGAACATCAATTTCGGTATCATTCGTCAGCTTGGCTATCGCGTCAAGGGTAAGCGGGAAAAGAATACCCAGATTGCCCAGCGTGCACTGGAGCATCTGGATACACTGATGGATGCCATACAAGAGGGAAAGGAGACCCTTTCGTGAAAATCATCATTGATGCTATGAGCGGTGATAACGCACCGCAGGCACAGGTTTCCGGCTGCGTCATGGCAGCCAAGGAATTTGGGCAGGAATATATTCTCGTGGGTCAGGAGAGCGTGATTCGCGATTTGCTGGCGAAAGAGCACGCAGAAAATCTCCCAATTACGATTCATGATGCACAAGACGTCATTGACATGCATGATGATCCGGCGACAGCGGTTCGCCGCAAAAAAGATGCGTCGATGTCGGTGGCTCTGCGCATGATGAAGGACGGCGAGGCGGATGCTATGATTTCGGCAGGCAACACTGGCGCGCTGCTGTCCGGTGCAACGCTCGTGACCAAGCGCATTCGCGGCATTCGCCGCGCGGCACTTCCGACCCAGCTGCCGTGCAAGGGCGGTCATGTGCTGCTCATTGACTCCGGCGCGAACGTGGAGTGCACAGAGGAATATCTGCTGCAATTTGCTTTTATGGGCAGCTTCTACATGGAAAAGGTCATGGGTATCAAGAATCCGCGCGTCGGTTTGGTCAACAACGGCGCAGAGGACACTAAGGGAGATCCGCTGCGCAAGGCGGCGTATGAGGTGCTTAAAGCGGCAGGCGATGCCGGACGCATTAACTTTATTGGTAACGTTGAGGGCAGTGATGTTCCGAACGGTGCGTGCGATGTGGCAGTGACGGATGGATTTACCGGCAATGTTCTGCTTAAGACGGTAGAGGGCGTGGCTGGCTTTCTGATGGGAACGCTCAAAGATGTGTTCCTGACCAGCGCACGGACGAAACTGGCGTATCTGCTGGTTAAACCGGCGATGGGTGGTCTCAAGAAGATGATGTCCTCGAAGGAAGTCGGCGGAGCACCGTTCCTCGGTATCTCCAAACCGGTATTCAAGGCACACGGCTCGTCGGATGCCTATGCGATTCGTTCGGCAGTTAAGCAGGCGGTTGCGTATGTAAACGCAGATGTTGTGGGAGAAATCGAGCGCAACATCGACAATATGACCCTGTAACGGCATTTCCCTATTGACAGCAGGGCACGAGGCACATATGATAAGAAGAGTATGGCAAATGCCCTGCGTGAGAAAAGAACAAGGGAGGTGAGCGTATATGGTATTCGAAAAGGTATGTAAGATTCTGGCAGATCAGTTCGGTGTGGCAGAAAATTCCCTGAATATGGACACTGCGTTCATTGAGGATCTGGGTGCAGATTCTTTGGATCTGGTCGAGCTGATGATGAGCATTGAAGAGGAATTCGACATCGGTGAGATTGACGAGGCAGAAGCAGCCAGCATGAAGACGATTGGCGATCTGGTTCGCCGTATCGGTGAGGATGACTAAAGAAATGTCTTATGCCCTTCCTCATTCGGAGGGAGGGCATTTATCCCATTATGATAATGAAAGGAGCGAAACTAATGGAAAAAGATGAATTGATTTATCAATTTCATGACACGGGATTGCTGACAACGGCAATGACGCATTCTTCATATGCCAATGAGCACCGCGATCAGCACATTCAGAACAACGAACGCCTGGAGTTTCTTGGCGATTCCATACTGGGTCTGGTATCGGCAGATTATGTCTTTCACCGGTATCCGCACGTGCCGGAGGGTCAGCTGACAAAGCTGCGCGCTGCGGTCGTATGCGAGCAAACACTGTATGAGGTCGCCAAGGAACTTGGGCTGGATCATTTGCTGCTGCTTGGTCGCGGAGAAGAGAACGGAGGCGGACGCAAGCGTCCATCCATTCTCGCAGACTCTGTGGAAGCGCTGATCGGTGCGATTTATCTGGACGGCGGTTTGGAAGCCGCCCGCACCTTTATTTTGTCCTTCTTGGAGGCGAAGATTGATCTGGCGGAGCAGGGCGGTGCCTTCCGCGATTACAAGACGGCTTTGCAGGAGATTGTTCAGAAAAACCGTCAGGAGACGCTGAGCTATCAGCTGAGCGGCGAGAGCGGTCCGGATCATGACAAGCGGTTTACCGTGCAGGTTCTGCTCAACAGCAATGTATTTGCAGAGGGAGCCGGCCACAGCAAGAAGGAAGCTGAACAGATGGCGGCAAAGGCTGCACTGCAGCTCATGGGTGAGGTCAAGTAATGGCGTCTATTGTGCCGATTTTTGTTCCTCACGCGGGCTGTCCGTGTCAGTGCGTCTTTTGCAATCAGCGAACGATTGCGGGACAAAAGCAGCGCATGACACCGGAACAGGCGCGAGAGATCTTACAACATGCACATGCGATTCTGCCTGCGGGAAATATCCCGCAGGCAGCTTTTTATGGCGGCAGCTTTACGGCGATTCCCGTGGAACAGCAGGAGGAGCTGCTCGCCGTCACAGATGAATTTCTGGCGGCGGGAAAGATTTCTTCTGTCCGGCTGTCAACGCGGCCGGATGCGATTGATGAAGACGTTTTATGCCGGATGAAACGGCATGGTGTGACGGTCATTGAATTGGGCGCACAGTCGATGGATGACGCGGTGCTGCAGCGTGCGCAGCGCGGGCACACAGCAGCAGACACAACGCGTGCTGCGGCGCTGATTCAGCAGGCGGGTATTTCTTTGATTTTGCAGACCATGGCGGGTCTGCCGGGCGATACGCGGGAGACTGTCCGGTACACGGCGCAGCGCATTGCTACACTCAAACCGGATGGGGTGCGCATCTATCCCGTTGTGGTGCTGCCGGACACGCCGCTGTATGATGACTGGCAGGCGGGACGCTATCAGCCGCTGGATGTAGAGAAGGCAGCGGTCTGGTGTGCGGATATGCTGGAGGTTTTTGAGCACGAACACATTGCTGTCATTCGCGTTGGACTTAATCCGACGGAGGAACTGGACAGCACAGTCGCGGCAGGTGCGTATCATCCGGCAATGGGAGAGCTGGCATACAGCGAGCTGTGGTATCGCAGGCTATGCCGACAGATCCGAGAGACCGGACAGCGAATCATCACCGTGCCGCAGCGTGAGCTGTCGCGGGCAATTGGACATAAAAAACGTAATGTCCTGCGGCTGTGTGAGCAGTTTGGCGAGATTCGTATCATAGCACAAGAAGATCATCTGTGAAATATCGAAAGAAATGCGGATTTCTGCCGCATTTCTTTTTTTTGTCCCGACATTGCATTGACGGGGAAAACATGGTATGCTATAAAATAGAATTTATATCGGCATGTGCTGATGAAATGAGGGATAAGGGGTAGTTACGTGTATTTAAAATCACTGGAATTACAGGGATTCAAATCGTTTCCGGACAAGACAACCATTCGGTTTTCTGACGGTATGACGGCGATTGTTGGCCCAAATGGAAGCGGAAAATCAAATATTTCTGATGCCATACGTTGGGTACTTGGTGAACAGTCCACCAAGAGCCTGCGCGGTGCAAAAATGGAAGATGTGGTATTTGGCGGAACAGCGCGGCGCGGCGCAATGGGGGCGGCACAGGTCACGCTGATTCTGGATAATTCCGCCGGACAATTTCCGGTGGATGCAGCAGAAGTCATGGTTACCCGCAAGTATTTCCGCTCCGGTGAGAGCGAATATTACCTAAATCGGAAACGAGTGCGTCTGCGCGATATTCGAGATGTGTTCATGGATACTGGTCTGGGTCATGATGGCTATTCCATCATCGGTCAGGGTCGTATTGATGAGATTCTGGCGACGAAAAGTACCGATCGACGCGAGGTATTTGAAGAGGCGGCGGGCGTGACGCGCTTCCGCACCCGCAAGGAAGAAGCGGAACGCAAGCTGGATCAGACCGCGGAAAATTTGGTGCGAATCCGCGATATTTGGAATGAACTGGATGCGCGTTCTGGTCCACTGGAAAAGCAGGCGCAGAGCGCAAAGAAATATATGGAACTGCGCGATGAGCTGCGGCTGCATGAGGTGTCTTTATGGCTGGATACGCTGGATGGGATGCAGGATGCGAAAAAACGCAGCGATAGCGCACGCGTGGAAGCGGAGCAGCAGCTGGAGCGCGTGCGTGCGCAGCAACAGCAGCAATATGCGCGCTCAGAGCAGCTGTCGGAAGATATGCGGCAGCTGGATGTTCAGTCGGAACAGCTGCAAGCTCAGTTGGCACAGGAAGAAGAACGCGCGGGAGACATTTCCCGCCAGATGGCGGTGCTCGCAGAGAGCCGACGCAATGCGGCGGAGAATATCGGTCTGGCAAAGGGACAGCTGGAAGCACAGCAGGAACAGAGCGGTGCCCTGCAGCTGCAGTTACAGGTGCGACAGCAGCGTTTAGAGGTCCTGCAGCAGCAGATGCAAAGCAAGACAGCGGCGTATACACAAAAACAGACGGAAATCCAAACCCTGACACAGCGGATAGACGGCGGACAGCAGGAAACACAAAAACTGCGTCTGCACGCTGACGAGGTGGGAGAACAGTTGTTTGCAGTACAGGCAGATGTCCGCGCTGTACAGGCTCAGCTGGAAACCCTGCATCAGCGCGAACAGCATGTCGGAGACGATGTGCGCAGTGCACAGGAGCGCACCGGACAGGAGGAGCAGGCACAGCAGTCCATGCAGGAAGAACTGGAAAGTCTGCGGTGCAGCATCAAACAGGCGGAACTGGATCACAAGACGCAGCGCGATGTCGCGCAGGAGGCAGGTCTGGCACTGAGTGCGGCGCGAAATGCGCATCAGAAGCTCAAATCGGAGCTGACGGACAGCGAAAACCGCGTGCGAATGCTGACGGAGTTACAGCGAGATTATGAGGGCTTTTCCCGCGCCGTCAAGCTGGTCATGAATCAGGCGTCCAGCGGTGCGCTGAAGGGCGTGCGCGGCCCGTTGTCCTCGCTCATCCATGTTTCGGATCGCTATGTCACGGCGGTGGAAACCGCGCTGGGTGCTGCGGCGGCAAATATTATTGTCGAGCGCGCAGAGGACGGCAAAAAAGCCATTCAAATGCTCAAACGGCGCGATGGCGGCAGAGCAACGTTTCTGCCGATGGATACCATTCGTCCGCAGTCGCTGCGTGAGAGTGGATTGGAACGAAACGCGGGATTTTGCGGCGTGGCGGCAGATCTTGTCGAATGCGAGGCGGATTACCGCGACATTGTAGATAACGCTCTCGGTCGCACAGTTGTGGCAGAGGATATGGACAGTGCGTTGGCGATTGCCAGACAGTATCGCAACCGCTTCCGCATTGTGACGCGCGATGGACAGCTCATCAATGCGGGTGGCTCCATGACAGGCGGATCGGCAGGCAGATCCTCTGGTATTCTGTCCCGTGCCAATCAGCTGGAGCAATGGCAGGAAAAAGTTCGTGTGCAGCGCAAAAAGCTGCAAGAAATCACGGAGCAAGGCAGAGATTTGGCAGACCGCGTGCGTGATGCGGAGCGGGATACTGAACAGACGGCGACCAATCTGCGCGAATTACAGCAAAAGCTGGCGGCGCTTTCTGCCCAGACCAAGCAGCATCAGTTGCTGCTGGACAGTGTGCGGCAGACCGAACAACAGTTCCGCGCGGAACAGGAGACCGCCGGACAGCAGAAACAGCAGCTGCATGAGCAGCTGACGGCACGGCAGGCGCAGGCAGATCAACTGGAACAAGCGCGCAAGCAGGCGCTGGAAGATTTGGCACAGGCTGCCGGACAGGCGCAGGAAATTGAACAGCAGATGGTCGCTCTGACTAGCGAGGCCTCTCAGCTGCACACCGAGCTGGCGCAGGCACAGACCGAATGTGATACGGTCAAGCAGGCGCTGGACGACCTGCAGCAGATGGCAGATGCCACCCGCCAGACGGCGGAGGATCATAAACGCCGGATTGCTGAATATGAGCAGACCATTGCCCAGGCGGATGCCCAGCGCAAGGAGCTGGAGCAGATCAGCGAACAGAGTGGACTGCGTACAGGGCAGCTGCGCGGTCAGCTGCAGGAATGCGGACAAAACCGAATGCGGCTGGAAAAGAATAAAACAGAAACAGAAAAGCAAGCACGCGAAATTGGAAACGAAATTGTTGGGCTGGAACGCAAGCACGCGGAGGCAGAGGCAGCAGCAGACCGCATTCACAGCGAAGAACAGCAGATTCTCGATAAAATGTGGGAAAGCTATGAATTGACGCCGACGGCAGCGCGTCCGATGGCACATGCGATAGAAAATCGGCAGGAAGAAGAAAAGCTCGCGGCATCGCTGCGGCGGTCTATCAAATCGCTGGGGCCGGTCAATCTCGCTGCGATTGAAGAGTTTTCCGAGTTGAGCGAGAGACTGGTGTTCCTGACCGAACAGAAGGACGATTTGGAACAGGCAGAGCGCGAGCTGCGCGGCATCATCGAAAAGCTGACTGAGCAGATGAAGGAAATTTTTGCGGCATCGTTTGCCCAGCTCAATCAGTATTTTGGCGAGACCTTTCAGGAAATTTTCGGCGGCGGAAGCGCAGAGCTTGCGCTGGAGGATGAAACGGACATTCTCAGCTGCGGCATTGAAATTCGTGTGACGCCGCCGGGCAAGACACTCAAAAACTTGTCACTGTTATCGGGCGGTGAGAAAGCGTTTGTCGCTATTGCTCTGTACTTTGCGATTTTGAAGGTGCGTCCGACACCGTTCTGCGTGCTCGATGAAATCGAGGCGGCACTGGATGATGTCAACGTCACACGATTTGCCCAGTATTTGCATCGACTGTCTGACAAGACACAGTTCATCGTCATCACGCATCGTCGTGGCACGATGGAAGAGGCAAATATGCTGTACGGTGTTACGATGCAGGAACGCGGCGTTTCCAAGCTGCTGATGCTCAACATCGAGGATGTTGAAAAAGAAATGAACATGGAGATTAAATAAAAGGGGATAAAGAGAATGGATAAAATTGCGGTTTTGATTCCGTGCTATAACGAGAGTCAGACGATTACCAAAGTTGTGACGGATTTTCGCAAGACGCTTCCGGAAGCAGTCGTTTATGTATACGACAATAATTCTACCGATGGAACTGCTGAGCTGGCGCGAAAGGCTGGCGCAGTTGTTCGATACGAGTATCAGCAGGGCAAGGGCAATGTGGTACGCCGGATGTTTCAGGAGGTAGAAGCGAACTGCTACATCATGGTAGACGGTGATGACACATATCCGGCGGTTCATGCGCGGGAAATGGCAGATAAGGTTTTGCAGCGCAACGCGGATATGGTTGTGGGAGACCGCTTGTCTTCGACGTATTTTACCGAGAACAAACGCCGCTTTCACAATTCCGGTAATACTTTTGTGCGCAAGTCTATCAACTGGCTGTTTCACAACAGTATCAAGGATATCATGACAGGCTACCGCGCATTCAGCTATCGCTTTGTCAAGACATTTCCGGTACTCTCACACGGTTTTGAAATTGAAACCGAGATGAGTATTCATGCAGTGGATAAAAATTTGGCGGTTGAAAATGTCATCATTGACTATCAGGATCGCCCGGAGGGCAGTGAGTCTAAGCTCAATACCGTGTCGGATGGTATGAAAGTGCTGCGCACGATTGCGCGCCTGTTCCGCTGCTATCAGCCGCAAAAATTCTTTGGTGCGATTGCAGCACTGCTTCTTATTATCAGCCTGCTGTTCTTTGTGCCGATTCTATGCACATATTTCACAGAGGGATTGGTTCCGCGCTTCCCGACACTGGTTGTCTGCGGATTCACTGCGCTGGCTGCAGTACAGTGCTTTTTTGCGGGCATGCAGCTGCAAAATATCGTACAGAAAAACAAGCAGGACTTTGAGATGCAGCTGCAACGTGCAATGAAGGAGCAGAGAGAAAACAATGAAAAAACTCATTGATCAAATCATGCGCTTTGGCATTGTCGGTGTTCTCGCATTTTTCATTGACTACGGTGTTATGGTTGCGCTTACCGAGCTGTTTGGCGTATACTATCTGCTCTCTGCATGCATGTCCTTTACGGTTTCGGTTATTTTTAATTATGTGTGCAGCATGAAATTTGTGTTCACGCGCCGAGAAGATATCAGCCGTGCACGGGAATTTGTGACGTTTGTCCTGCTCAGCATTATTGGATTAATCATCAACGAAGCTATGATGTGGCTGGGCGTCAGCATTTTGGGAATTTTCTACATGGTGACCAAGATTTTTGCGACAGCCGTTGTGATGATTTGGAATTTCGTTTCTCGAAAGATTTGGTTGGAAAAGAAGGAGAGATGACTGAGTGGAGAAGCAGACACAGAAAAAAATGCTGTGGCCGTTTTTTGTAGCAGCACTGATGTTCGGCGCGATGATAAGCCTCGGTCGAAAGATTCACTTTGCCGGAAATGTCCATCTGAGTTACACGGCGAATACGTTTGATAACTTCGTGTGGACGGATTTGGTGGTGTTTGCTCTAGCGGCAGTGGGGACGTTTGTCCTTCTGCTCGTACTGGATAAGCTGTACGATGTCATTGCCCGACCGGCGGACAACAAGGCGTTTAACAAAAAACTGTTTCTCGTGTGTTTTATTGTCCTGTGCCTGTGCTGGCTGCCGTTTTTTCTCAAGGATTTTCCGGGCACTGTCGTGGGAGATTCCTTCCATTCGGTCAATCAGGGGTTGGGTGTCAAGCGCATTGGCAATCACTTTTTGGTGTTTTACACGCTGTTTGTGGCAATTTTTTTGCGGATTGGAGCTGCGTTTGGCAGCACTATGCTCGGCGTCTTTTTGTACTCTCTGACACAGTTTATATTGATGGCGGCAGTGTATGCGCGTTTTTTAACCTGGCTGAACAGCAAGGGCGTGCGCCGGTGGTATGTCGTGCTGTGTTTGACATTCTTTGCGATTCCGCAGTCGTTTGCGATGTATGCGGTGATTATGTGGAAAGATCCACTGTTCACGGCGTTTTTGCTGTTTCTCACTATGATGCTGTTTGACGCCGTGCAGTCACGCGGGGCACTGTTCCAAGACAAAAAATTTGTGATGAAATGGGTGCTCTTGCTGCTCGGCACGATTTTCTTCCGCAACAACGGACTGTATATTGTCGCTGGATTGTTTGTTTTGCTGCTGTTTGCCTATCGCAAGCAGGCAAAGCGTGCACTCATTGCTACGCTGTGTGTCATTGTTGCCGCACGTATTATTGTGGGACCGGTTTATGACGCGCTGCGGATCGAGAAGGACTCGGTAGTAGAGTCCGTAGGTGTTCCGCTCCAGCAGATGGCATATGTGGCGGTGTATGGCGGTGAGATGAATGACACGGAGTATGCGTGCGTGACAAAACTCATGCCGATCGAGGAATACAAACGGGTATATACGCCGTGTATTGTAGATACCATCAAGTGGGACTATGATTATTTTGATCGCTATTATCTGGATACACAGACCGGTGATGTGCTCAAGAACTGGGCGACAATAGGCGTGAAAAATTTTCCCGCCTATGTCAAGGCGTACTGTTTGGAGACCTTTGGCTACTGGAAAATTGGAGCGCGCAACAGCAATGGTGATATGATGGAAGGTATCATAGAAAATGTCTATGGATACGATTTGTACACCATTAATGTGCTGCAAAAGCTGCCGGGAGGCGCTGTACTTGAACGCATCCAGACGGCATTGCAGTTCCACTTCAGCGCAGGTACACTGTTTGCATTGTGGCTGCTGTGCTTGGCGTTGCTGCTGCGGCGCAGGGCGTATAAGCTGGCGCTGGTTTTGGCGCCGGGAGCCTTTTTATGGATTACTTTGATGTTGGCAGCACCGGTTGCCTTTAGTATGCGATATGTTTACCTGCTTTTGGTGGCATTCCCGTTGATTCCGCTGCTTCCGATGTGGACGAAAACCAATTAAAAAAGAAGGCGTGATTTCCGATATGCAGATGCAACAGACAAAGCAGAAAAAAATGCTGTGGCCGTTTTTTGTAGCAGCACTGATGTTCGGCGCAATGATAAGTCTCGGCCGAAAGATTCATTTTAGCGGAGATGTGCACGCCAGCTATACGCAAAATACCTTTGATGATTTTGGTTGGTCGGATTTAGCGGTGTTCGCCTTGGCGGCAGTGGGCGCATTTGCGTTGCTGCTCGTGCTGGACAGGCTGTACGATACCATTGCCCGACCGGCGGATAGCAAAGCATTTGACAAAAAGCTGTTTTTCATATGTTTTGCTGTCTTATGTCTGTGCTGGCTGCCGTTCTTTCTCAAAAATTTTCCGGGTTCTGTGCTCGGGGATTCGTTTAGCTCTATTCAGCAGGCGATGGGAGATGCGGCGATCTCGAACCATTTTCCCGTTGTGTACACGTTATTCGTGGCGATTTTTATCAAGGTTGGCACGGCGGTCGGCAGCTTGATGATTGGTGTTTTTCTCTATTCGTTGACGCAATATCTGCTGATGGCAGCAGCCTATGCATATTTTCTGACTTGGCTGGACAGCAAGGGAGTCAGACGCTGGTATGTCATCTCATCGCTGCTCTTTTTTGTGATCCCGCAGACGTTTGCAATGAATGCGGTTGTCATGTGGAAGGATCCGCTGTTTACCATATTTTTGCTGTTGCTGACTATGCAGTTGGTGGATGCCGCGCAGTCACAGGGGCGTCTGCTTCAGAACAAGGGATTTTTAGCAAAGTGGGTGCTGCTGTTGCTCGGCACAATCTTTTTCCGGAATAATGGGCTGTATATCGTGGCGGGGCTGCTGGTTTTGCTGCTGATTGTTTATCGCAGGCAGGCAAAGCGCGTGTGTCTGGCGACACTGAGTGTCATCATCGTTTCAGGTATTGTCACAGGCCCGATCTATACCGTCTGCGGTGTGGAAAAGGACTCTGTTGTGGAATCGCTCGGCGTGCCCATTCAGCAGATGGCGTATGTTGTCACACACAATGGAGAAATGAACGACACGGAGCGTGAAGCGGTGACGACATTGCTGTCGGAGGAGGAATATCGGCGGGTATATACCCCATGCTTGGTGGATTCCATCAAATGGGATTATGGTCATTTCGATAATTATTATTTAAAACAAAACACGGTTCATCTGCTCAAGTGCTGGGGGACTATGTGCCTAAAAAATTTTCCGGCTTATATCAAAGCATATTGTCTGGAAACCTTTGGCTACTGGAAGATTGGATCGCGCAACGGTTATGGCGATTTGGTATCCGGTATCTCTGAGGGAGATGAATGGGATGGATATGGACTGCATACTGTTGATATTTTGCAGCGCTTGCCGGGAGGCACGGCACTCAGCACGATACAAGAAAACTTGCAGCTGCATATGAGTATTGGCACGCTGTTTGCATTATGGCTGTTGTGCTTGGCACTGCTGCTGCGGCGCAGAGCCTATACATGGGTGCTGGTTCTTGCGCCCGGCGCATTGCTATGGATTACGTTGATGTTGGCGGCACCGGTTGCCTTTGGTGTGCGGTATGCCTATCTGCTTTTGGCAGCATTTCCACTGATTCCCGTGCTTCCGACATGGATGATACAGAAAAAGAAATAGGAGGAAAAATAGTCATGGGATTTTTTGATAAAATCAAACAGGGATTGAAAAAGACCAGTGATGCAGTCAGCGAGTCAATTGGCGATGTCATGGCGACATTTGTCAAGGTAGACGAAGACCTGCTGGAAGAGCTGGAAGAAGCGATGATTTTAGCAGACCTCGGTGCATCGACGGCATCCCGTGCGGTTGATGAGCTGCGCGACCGTGCGAAGCATCAGCACATCAATACAAAAGAAGAACTGCGCAGCGTACTGTGTGATATTCTCAGTGAGATGATGCAGGAGGACAGCGGACTGGATATTTCCAAAAAGCCGGCGGTCATTCTGGTCATTGGTGTCAACGGGGTGGGCAAGACCACGACGATTGGCAAGCTGGCGGCATCGTATACGGCACAGGGAATGCGCGTCATGCTGTCGGCAGCGGATACCTTCCGTGCGGCAGCAGCAGACCAGCTGGAAATTTGGGCAAAGCGCGCCGATGCGGATATTGTTCGTCATGGAGAAGGTGCGGATCCGGCTGCGGTTGTATTTGACTCGATTGCAGCAGCAAAGGCGCGCAGCTGCGATGTGATTATTGTCGATACAGCCGGTCGGCTGCACAACAAAGCCAATTTGATGAACGAATTGAATAAAATTGACCGCGTGATTACGCGCGAACTGCCGGACAGCAGCCGCGAGACGCTGCTGGTGCTGGACGCAACAACGGGACAAAACGCCGTTTCGCAGGCAGAACAGTTTAATAAAGTGGCAAAGCTGACAGGCATTGTGCTGACCAAGCTGGACGGTACCGCCAAGGGCGGCATTGTCGTGGCAATTTCGGCCGGACTCGGCGTGCCGGTCAAGTATGTCGGTGTCGGTGAGGGCATTGACGATTTGATGCCGTTTGAACGCAAGGCGTTTGTCGAGGCATTGCTGCCGGTAGAAGAATTGGATGAAACAGATGAGATAGAGGAAGTACCGGAAGGAGAAGAAGACTAATGGCAAGACCGGATTTACGACGCAACGATGAGATGCGTAAGGTAAAGATTGTAAAGGACTATACGATGTATGCGGAAGGCTCCGTGCTCATTTCTGTGGGCAACACGAAGGTTATCTGCAACGCATCGGTAGAGGAAAACGTTCCGCCGCATGTCAAGGGTACCGGCAAGGGATGGGTCACGGCAGAATATAATATGCTGCCGCGTGCAACCAACACGAGAAATCGCCGCGATATTTCCAAGCTCAAGCTCAACGGCAGAAGCGCAGAAATTCAGCGCCTGATTGGTAGATCGCTACGCGCTGTCACAGATATGGAAGCGCTGGGCGAGAGGCAGATTACCGTGGACTGCGATGTCATTCAGGCGGACGGCGGCACGCGCTGTGCATCCATCACAGGCGGCTATGTTGCGCTTTGGCTGGCGTGCAAGAAGCTGGTCGATGAAGGTGTCATTGCCAAGATGCCGCTGACCGGTCAGGTATCCGCGGTATCCGCTGGTATCTGGGAAGGAGAACCGATTCTGGATTTGGCATATGCCGAGGACTCTCATGCCATTGTTGATGCAAACTTCGTCATGACGGAAAAAGCAGAGTTTGTGGAAATTCAGGGCACCGGAGAAGGCCGTCCATTCACCAAGGAAGAGCTGAACAAGCTGATGAGCTTGGCGCGCCGCGGAACCAGCAAGCTGTGTCGGGAGCAGAGAAAGATTACGGGTGAGATCGGATGAAGATCGTACTCGCATCACATAATAAGGGAAAGATTCAGGAAGTGACCGACATTCTGGCACCATTTGGCATCGAAGTAGAGCCAATTCCGGAGGACTTTCCGGAAATCGAAGAAAACGGCGATTCCTTCGAGGAAAACGCAAAGATCAAGGCACGAGCTGTATGCAAGGCAACTGGCTTGCCGGCAGTTGGCGATGACTCCGGTTTGGTTGTCGATGCACTGGACGGCTTCCCAGGCATTCATTCCGCCCGCTGGGCAGGCCCGAATGTCAGCGCACATGAGAAAAATCAGCTGCTCATTGAGAAGATGCTGACAGTTCCGGAGGATGAGCGCGGTGCGCAGTTTGTCTGCGTGGCGGCATGTGTTTTTCCGGATGGACGGGAGCTTTCCGTGCGCGGGCAGTGCCGAGGTACGATTTTGAGCGAAGAGCATGGAACCGGCGGATTTGGTTATGATCCGATTTTCTGCGTGCCGGAATATGGATGCACGTTTGGGGAACTGGCATCCGATGTAAAGAATTCTATTTCGCATCGCGCCCGCGCGTTTACCGCACTGGGCAGTGCACTCAAACAATATTCAGAAGGAGGAGAATAAACATATGCTGACAAGCAAACAGCGTGCGCGCCTGCGCGCAATGGCAAACACACTGAACGACACAGTACTCATCGGCAAGGAGGGCATCACGGATGCTGTCATTGCACAGACCGAAGAAGTACTGGAAAAGCATGAGCTGATGAAGATTAAGGTTCTGGAGACCGCGATGATGAGCACCAAGGAAGTACAGGCAGAGCTGTGCGAGGCATTGGACGCAGAGCCGGTACAGTGTATTGGCACCAAGACCGTCATCTTCCGCGTGGCACGTGAGCCGGAAAATCGTCACATTGATCCGAACGCATGATGCGGATCGGCATTATGGGCGGGACATTTAACCCGCCGCACAATGGACATCTTCATGCGGCGCAGCAGGCGGTGCAGGCATTGCATTTTGACCGCTTGATGCTCATTCCGGACAACATTCCGCCGCACAAGACCATGCCGGAGCACTCGGCAACGAGCGTGCAGCGGTTGGACATGACGCGCTGCATGGCGAAAGAGATTCCGCACGCGGAAGTCACGGATATGGAACTGACGCGCGGTGGACGAAGCTATACCGTGGATACGCTGCGCCGGTTAAAGCAAACCTATCCGGACAGCATCCTCTATTTTATTATGGGAACCGACATGCTTTTGAGCTTTGATCGCTGGCGTGAGCCGGAAAATATCTGCCAGCTCGCGCATCTCGTTGTCATTGCGCGGGATGAACGCGATCGCAGGGCGATTGCAGACAAGGCGGCATGGCTGCATGAAACCTGGCTGGCGCAGGTGGAAATCATCGACTGTCCCGCGCTGCCGGTCTCTTCGACGGAAATTCGCGCCGATCGGGAGCGATGCCGCGAAATGGTTCCCGCAGCGGTTTTTGCGTACATAGACCAGCATCATCTCTACTTTTAATAGATATGGGGTCACAGATACAGAACGGAGGATAACCATGCTTTATACAGATGAGACAAGACGAGATATCCTTTCCCGCCTGTCAGGCTACCGGCTGAAGCACACGCTCGGCTGCGAGAAGGCTGCGAGAATGCTTGCACAGAAATACGGCGCAGATGAAGACAAATGTGCCTTTGCTATGCTGCTGCACGACATTACCAAGAACTTTTCTCAGGAAGAGCAGTTGAACTTGTGCGAAAAATACGGTATAATACCCAATGATGTTGAAAAAACAGAATGGAAGACGCTGCACGGCAAAACAGCGGCTGCCATTGCAAAGGATGTCTACGACGCACCGGATGATGTTGTTCATGCGATTGCTTATCATACGACTGGCTGCGCCGAGATGAATCTGCTGGATAAGATCGTCTATATGGCGGATTACATAGAAGAAAACCGCACGTTTGAGGGCGTAAAGACCGCTCGCAAGCTGGCAGCCCGCAATCTGGATCAGGCACTGTTGTATGGAATGAATGCTTCTCTGCGTGAGCTGGTACAGCGGGGAAAACTGATTCAACTGGATACCGTGCGTGCACGGAACTGGCTGATTGGACAGATGCAGGAGCTGAACGAATGAATAGGACGAGTGGTGTATGAACAAGAAGCATAACAAACGGTTCAGTCGCGTACTAACTGGATTGATTATCGCGGCGGCTATCTGTATAGGTGGATATTTTGCGTTCTGTTTCTGGATTAATGCATCCGGAACAATTGCAGGAAATGATGCGGAGGTCGATCAAGGATCGGCAATTGTCATCGACGGTGCAAATCGTCGGGAAGGCGTATTTTCACTTCTTATTTGCGCGACAGATGAAGAAGAAAAACGCACGGATTCGATGATGGTACTTGTATTTGATACGAAAAACCGAAAAGCGAATATTCTCAATATTCCGCGCGATTCGCTGGTGGACTGCGACCGCACGGGTTCCGGCAGAAAGATCAACGCGGCATATGCGTATGGCGTAGATGAGATGCTGGACGAAGTGAGCACTGTCATCGGTTTCCGACCGGATAAATATCTGGTTGCGAATTTCGATGCCATTGCGAAAATTGTCGATGTCGTTGGCGGCGTGGATTATGATGTTCCGTTTGATATGTCTTATCATGATGCATCACAGGATCTTTCTATTGAATTTAAAAAAGGTAAGCAGCATCTGGACGGCAAGCAAGTTGTCGAATATCTGCGCTGGCGTCACAATGATGACGGTACAGGGTATGATGACGGCGATATTGGACGTGTGACTAAGCTGCAGGATTTTCTGGTGACAGTCGGTGACGCAGTGCTGCGACCGAGTAATATTCTAAAAATTCCGGACATTGCCGCTGCAGTGACGGAAAATGTCAAAACGGATTTATCCACTTCGCAGATTCTTTGGATCGGCATGCAGGGCATGAAGATGGACATGGAGAAGGATGTCAAGATGGAAACCCTGTACGGCGATTCTGCCCGCGTCAATTTCGGTCTGGATATTTGGTTCTATATTCTTGATGAGGATATGATTATCGACCAGATCAACAAGAGCTTCAATCCGTATACCTACGAACTGACGGAGGACAATTTTGACATCGTTACCCCGAACACGTATGGTATTTACAGCGAGGACTGGAGACAGGAAAAGGCGCTGCGCTACCAGACCTATAAAAACGAGAAAGAGAAAGCGGAAGAGAAAAATGAAAAACGCGACAGCGGCAGTGCTGCTGTATCAGACGATGAATAAATAGAACGGTTCTGCCATACGGCAGATAAAGGAGATACACGTATGCCGAATACGACAAGAGATTATGTCAAGGCCATGGTCAACGCCATGGACAGCAAGCGCGGTGAAGATATTCAGGTGCTCAAAGTAGCAGATCTGACTTCCATCGCGGAATACTTTGTCATTTGCAGCGCAACCAGCACAACGCAGGTAAAAACGCTGGCAGACGAAGTAGAGTTTAAGCTCAAGACCGACTACAACGTGATGCCGCATCACGTCGAGGGACACGATTCCGCCAGCTGGATCCTGCTGGATTACGGCTTCGCCCTCGTTCATGTATTTTTGGAGTCCGCCCGCGAATTCTATGGCTTGGAAAAGCTGTGGAAGGATGCGACGACCATTCCACTGGAAGAGCTGTAAATACTGTATATTTTTCGCATAGATCAAATTGTAAGATGGGAGCCATAACATTGGAAAAATACGATTTTAAATCCATTGAAGCAAAGTGGCAAAGGGCTTGGGATGACAAGCAGGCTTTTGCTACAACAACGGATTATACCAAGCCGAAGTTTTATGCGCTGGTTGAATTTCCGTATCCGTCTGGCGCTGGCCTGCATGTAGGTCATCCGCGTTCCTACACCGCTCTGGATATTGTCGCAAGAAAGCGCCGTATGCAGGGCTACAACGTGCTGTACCCGATGGGTTGGGATGCATTCGGTCTGCCGACCGAGAACTTTGCCATCAAGAACCACGTGCATCCGGCAGAGGTTACCAAGCGCAATGTCGCTCGCTTTAAGAGCCAGCTCAAGGCGCTGGGTCTGTCCTTTGACTGGAGCCGTGAGATCAACACCACTGACCCGAGCTACTATAAGTGGACACAGTGGATCTTTCTGCAGCTGTTCAAGAAGGGACTGGCATACAAGAAGGAAATGGCAGTCAACTGGTGCACCAGCTGTAAGTGTGTGCTGGCGAACGAAGAGGTTGTCAACGGCGTTTGCGAGCGCTGTGGCAGCGAGGTTATCCGCAAGGATAAGAGCCAGTGGATGCTCAAGATTACCGAGTATGCACAGCGTCTGATCGACGATTTGGACGATGTCGATTACATCGAGCGCGTTAAGACCCAGCAGAAGAACTGGATTGGCCGTTCTACCGGTGCGGAAGTTGACTTCCAGACCACCGAGGGCGACACCCTGACCATTTACACCACCCGTCCGGATACCCTGTTCGGCGCAACGTACATGGTTATCTCTCCGGAGCATCCGGTGATTGAAAAGTGGGCAGATAAGCTGAGCAATATTGATGCTGTTCGCGCCTATCGTGAGGAAGCAGCGCGCAAGTCTGATTTCGAGCGTACCGAGCTGGTCAAGGAAAAGACCGGCGTGAAGCTGGACGGCGTTCGCGCGATCAATCCGGTAAACAACACGGAGATTCCGATCTTCGTTTCCGACTATGTTCTGATGAGCTATGGCACCGGTGCCATCATGGCAGTGCCGGCACACGATGACCGCGACTGGGATTTTGCCAAGGCATTTGACCTGCCGATCATCGAGGTTGTCAAGGGCGGAAATGTACAAGAGGCTGCGTTTACCGACTGCGCAACCGGCATCATGGTCAATTCCGGCTTCCTCAACGGTATGAGCGTAGACGAGGCAAAGAAGGCAATCACCGAATTCCTGACCGAAAAGAAGGTCGGTCATGCCAAGGTTAACTACAAGCTGCGTGACTGGGTATTTTCTCGTCAGCGTTACTGGGGCGAGCCGATTCCGCTGGTTCAGTGTGAGAAGTGCGGTTGGGTTCCGGTACCGGAGTCTGAGCTGCCGCTCGAACTGCCGAACGTAGACTCTTACGAGCCGACTGATGACGGTGAATCCCCGCTGGCACCGATGACGGATTGGGTAAATACAACCTGTCCGTGCTGTGGTGGTCCGGCAAAGCGCGAGACCGATACCATGCCGCAGTGGGCTGGTTCTTCCTGGTACTTCCTGCGCTATATGGATCCGCACAACGACAACGCACTTGCTTCCAAGGAAGCACTGGAATACTGGGGACCGATTGACTGGTACAACGGCGGCATGGAGCACACCACGCTGCATTTGCTGTATTCGCGTTTCTGGCACAAGTTCCTGTATGACATCGGCGTTGTTCCGTACAAGGAGCCGTACAAGAAGCGTACCAGCCACGGCATGATTCTGGGTCAGAATCCGCATAACTTTGCGTATCTGCCGGAAGAGGAAAAGAAGAAGCTGCTCGAAGAGTACGGTTCGGAAGAAGCTGCGCAGAAGCATCTGGCAGAGAAGTACGGCGAGATGGCAAACCATCCGGTTGTTAAGATGTCCAAGTCTTTGGGCAACGTTGTCAACCCGGATGAGACCATTGACGAGTACGGCGCAGACACCATGCGTCTGTATGAGATGTTTATCGGTGACTTCGAGAAGTCTGCTGCTTGGTCTCCGAAGGCAATCAAGGGCTGCCGCCGCTTTGTAGAGCGTATTTGGAACCTGTTTGACAAGGTACAGCCGGGTGACGAATACAGCGAGGCAAATATGGTAGCGATGCACCGCACCATTCAGAAGGTTTCCGAGGACATTGAAAACCTGAAGATGAACACGGCGATCGCACAGATGATGACGCTGCTCAATCAGCTGACCGAGAAGGGCGTCAACCGCGCAGAGTACAAGACCCTGCTCGCACTGCTCAACCCGTTCGCACCGCATGTCACAGAAGAGCTGTGGCAGATGATGGGCGAGACCGATCTGCTCAGCCTGCACACTTGGCCGAGCTTTGATGAGAGCAAGACCGTAGAGTCCTCTATCACGATTGCTGTTCAGGTAAACGGCAAGGTCAAGGGCACAGTAACACTCCCAATGGACTGCCCGAAGGAGCAGGCTCTGGAGATCGCTCTGGCAGACGGCAAGGTACAGAACGCAATCAACGGCAAAAATGTCGTAAAATCCATCGTTGTACCGAACAAAATCATCAATCTCGTTGTCAAGTAAGGGCTTGTACAGGTTTTTGCAGATTTCTGAAACTTGTGCTTGACACCGCACCATGAAAACGATATAATATATACACGGCATTATGCCGATGCATAAGCATAAGCGTTTATTGGCAACGCGCGGAGGGAGGGAAAACAATGTCGGAAATCCGCGTAAAGGAAAACGAGTCTCTCGACAGCGCACTGAGAAGATTTAAGAGATCGTGCGCAAAGGCGGGTGTGCTTTCCGAGCTTCGCAAGCGTGAGCATTATGAGAGCCCAAGCGTAAAGCGCCGTAAGAAGTCCGA
>CAVFAY010000018.1:0-57601 GCA_963620595.1 Anaerotignum sp.
TGGCGGAGAAGGAGGGATTTGAACCCTCGCGACACTTTCGCGCCCTACTCCCTTAGCAGGGGAGCCCCTTCACCACTTGGGTACTTCTCCAAAGGTTGCTGTCTTCACAAGAAAAAATGTGGCGGAGAGGGTGGGATTCGAACCCACGCGCCCTTTCGGACAAACGGTTTTCAAGACCGCCTCGTTATGACCACTTCGATACCTCTCCGTATCGAAAACTTTCTTGTCAAGCAAGAAGTATTATAGCACAGCTCCTCCTGCCTGTCAATTGTTTTTTGATATTTTTTCTTTCTTTGTCACAAAAATTTTGCAAATAAATCGTTAACTTTCGCGAAAATCCGATGCATTCTATTATTCAATATGTTATACTATATTAAAGAAAAAAGATGTTTTTTGTGCATCTTGTAGTACACACATCTTTATCCCCTACTTAGCTTTATCAGGAGGGTCATTTTGTATGATTTATACTGTTACATTAAATCCATGCCTAGACTATCTGGTCGCAGTTCCTGATTTTAGGTCAGGACGCGTCAATCGCGCCAGACATGAGAGTCTCATGCCTGGCGGCAAGGGTATCAATGTTGCGTATGCTCTTCATATTTTGCAGGAACCGAGCTTGGCGCTCGGATTTGTTGCCGGATTTACCGGTACAGAAATCGAACGAATTATGAGCAGGGATGAAATTCCGCATGATTTTTTTCAGCTACAGACCGGCTTCAGCCGCATTGATGTGCAGATGGTAGATGCCATCGAAAGCTCGATTAACGGTATCGGCCCGTTCGCTACACAGGAGGACATAGACGCCCTGTGTGAAAAACTGCAAAGTCTGGAGGACGGCGATACCATTGTGCTGTCCGGTTCTGTTCCGCGTGGAGCAAAGGACAATGTATATGGCGAGATTCTTCGCTCTGTGGCACACAAGGATTTATATGTCGTTGTGGATGCCAAGCGTCCGCTGTTACTGCACACCTTAAAGTATCGGCCGTTCCTCATCAAACCAAACATGCAGGAAATGGCAGATATTTTCTTTCAGGACATGTCTGCCGTATCCACAGAGGACATCGTTCGTTACACGAAAACCCTGCAAAGCATGGGTGCCCGCAACATTTTGGTCTCTATGGGTTCTGCCGGCGCCCTTCTTTTGACAGAAGACGGTAAGATTTATCATCACAGCGCGATGGAGGGTAAGGTTCGCAATACCATCGGCTGCGGTGATTCGATGCTCGCTGGTTTCCTCGCGGGTTTCCAGAAAAATCATGATCTAATCGAAGCGTTTCAATTGTCGCTCGCGGCAGCCTCCGCCAACGCCTTTCACGACGGCCGCGGCACCTACACACAAATCATGCGTCTACATGAAATTCTGCAAAACGAATCCGCAGATGCGTTTACCGTTTAAAATATCTGGACAAGCAGCAACGTGCCAGAACCGGAAAATTCCGGTTCTGGCACGTTTTGATTATAGGAGAATATTTTATACAATCTCAAAGAATCGCATCATCAGCTGTGCTGCCTGTGCGCGGGTTGTTGTGCCGCGCGGAGACAGAGTATTCTGCGCGGTTCCGCTGACAATCTGCTTTGCAGTCGCCCAGCGCATTGCATTCTGCGCCCACGAGGAAATTGCACCGGCATCGGTATAGCTGTCCAATGCGTCCTGTGCAGATACGTCCGCGCCCTGCTTCTGTGCATACGCATACAAAATCTGCACTGCCTGTTCTCGTGTTACAGCATCATTCGGTCCAAATTTGCCATTTCCATAGCCGGAAACAATGCCATTCTGTGCCGCCCAAGCAACCGCCTTTGCGTACCAGCTGTCCGCAGAGACATCTTGGAATCCTGTATTCTGTGTTACTTCTGGCTTTCCTGCTTCATTGTACAAAATCTGTACCAGCATTGCACGGTTCAGCGTCTGATTCGGTGCAAACAGAGCATTTCCAATACCGTTCATCGTTCCGCTTGCCAGTGCCGTATCTACTGCCTCATGATACCATGCAGACTCATCCACATCCTTGAGAGATGCCGACGGGCAATTGCTGCCGTCACACGCATACGCATCCCCCTGTACCAGAACGCCGTTGTGCATTGTCCATGTGTTCAAATTCGATACCTGCACGCCATAGTTGGAGAAATCCAACGTCTGTGCCCGCACAACGCGGTTGAGTGCTGTCTTGACGCGGTATGCCTCTGTGCTGCCCGCTGCAAATCCATTGTTATTTTCCGCTGTGCCCTTCATATTCTGAGACGGCGCATCAACTGTGATGCTTTCGCCGCCATTGTTCAGCGCTGCCTGTGTATTGTACCAAGAATTGGTTACCTGCGAATTTTTGACAAAGGAGCCTGCCAGTGCACCGATGCAATCAATTTTCTTGACCGCATTGACATTACCCGTCGCATAGCAGTTGTGCTCTTCGCCATATTCCAAACCGCACAGACCGCCTGCCGCACCGCCGGTCTCATCCTCTGCCTGTCCCTGCTCATGGTCATACAACGACACTTCTACATCACCAGTCGCATAGGTATTTGCCATCAGACCCCAAACATTGATGCCTGCAATGCCGCCTGCTTCCAACCAGTTCTCGCCGGTGGTTTCTGCCGCCGTGACATCAACATCGGAAGAAGAATTAAGCACAGCACCACAGTATTCATAGCCCATCAGACCGCCGGCCCAGATATTCTTGCCGGTATTTTTTACGGACAGCGAACCGTCTACATGGCAGTTATCAATGACTGCACCGCGGCGGCTTTCCTTGCTGTTCTTTGGCGTTGTTTTGCCGACCAACGTGCCAATCGTCACTTCATCCTGCGAATAGACATTCATCTTGACATTCGTCAGATTGACATTGCGTACAACCGCATCCGAGCCAAGCACAGAGAACAAACCAATGATTTTTTCATCCGCAGCCGGTGCATACGCCTGCTGCTCGGTTCCCATCGTCATGCCCTCAATCGTATAACCATGACCATCAAAGGTTCCATTGAACGGGGCGCCATCGTTGCCGATGGAATCCCAATTGGAACCGGAAATATCAATATTTGCACCAAGCGATACATAACAGCCGGCATAATTATATTCATCTACTGATTTTGCAAACTTTTTCAGTTGCTTTGCTGTAGAGATCACATACGGATGCGCCTGTGTGCCATTACCTGACGTAAAGAAAGATAAATCAACCACATTTCCCTCCGCTTTTTTCAGCGCGGAGTTCACAGCACCTAAAATACCTTCACTGCTGTACGTTGCGCCGGAAATAGTGTCCAAATCAGTACTCTGCTTTTCAATAATCGTATCCATCAAGACAGCCGCTTTGTTCCAATATTCCTGTGTGTCGGAATGGGAAACGACATCAATCTTTGTGACCGCGTTGTCCTTGACGGTCACTGCCAGCGTGACCAGACCGTAATATCCCTGTGCAGAACCTTCATAGGTACCATCTTTATACGCGCCCTCTCGAATATTGACCGCAAACGACGGCGCCGCCACACTTGCCGTGAGGCAAAGCCCCATTGCCAAAGCGCTCAAACGCTTCCAACCGGATTTGAACTTCATGTATACTCCTCCTTTGATTAGCATTTACTAATTCGCGTACAATAGTATACTATTTGATATTTTCTCTGTCAATAGGATTCATCCCGTTTTTATCAGATAATCTTTACGAAATCCACGTTTTAATTGTTAGAATATATGAACTTTTCTGCTATGCACCGGTCAGACCGCCTTTGCATAAAATAGAGCATCTCTACACAGAAAGGATGAATCGCAATGGAGAACAAGCCAAATGGTGCGCGTCCGGCTATCACACCACAGGCTGCCCAGTCGGGTCCCGGTTATGTTTTGAATTATAATCTGTTGGCGCTGGCGATGGGCTTTGTCCCCGATCAGGTCTGGCAAAACATCTATCAGAACGACGTCGCACTGGCGCGCGGAACCATCTTTGCCGATCTCGACAAACCATTTATCGGAGAGGAGGCTGTTTCCCGTGACTGAAAAGCAAAAAGCAATGCGCGATGTCCAAGAGCGCGGCTTTGCCGCCTTTGACGCTTCTCTGTATTTAGACAGCCATCCGGACGACGAAGCAGCGGTACAGTATTTCCGCACCGTCTGCAAAAAGCACCAACAGGCGCAAGACATCTATCAAAAGCATTTCGGACCGTTGACACGGCAAAATGCCGGTGCAGAAGGCCGTTGGAATTGGGTCGATGACCCATGGCCATGGGAGGTGTGAAGCATGTGGGAGTATGAAAAGAATCTTATGTATCCGGTACGCATTGCCAATCCCGATCCGGCGATGGCAAAGCTCATCATCACCCAGCTCGGCGGCCCCGACGGAGAGTTAGGTGCCGCCATGCGGTATTTGACCCAGCGCTTTGCCCAGCCCTATGCGCAGGGAAAAGCGGTTTTGACGGATATCGGCACAGAAGAATTGGCGCACTGCGAAATGATCGGTGCCATTGTCTATCAGTTGACGCGCTGCCTGACGCCGGAGCAAATTAAACAGAGCGGCTTTGATGCGTATTTTGTCGATCATACCAACGGCATTTATCCGCAGGCTGCCAGCGGCACGCCATTTTCTGCGGCAACGCTGCAATCCACCGGCGATGCGATTGCCGATTTGTTCGAGGATATGGCAGCTGAGCAAAAAGCACGCTTGACCTATGATAATCTTTTGCGTTTAATTGACGACCCTGACGTACGTGATCCGATTAAGTTCTTGCGCGAACGAGAAATCGTGCATTTTCAGCGCTTCGGCGAAGCTCTGCGCGATGTGCAAGAAAATCTTGATGCAAAAAATTACTATGCCTACAATCCTTCGTTTGATATCGGCTGTACCAAACGGTCAAAAAGCAACTGAGGGCACAAAAAACGAGCTGTCTCTATATGAGACAGCTCGCTCTGCTTGTCAGTCGGTCAGTTTTTCCAATGCCGTAATGTCTAATTGATACAATTTTTCTCTGCCTCTCGTCTGTACCAGCAGATACTTGTGTTCGTCAAGTGCATTCAGCCGTTTTTTTATCGTCGTATAAGACAGATGCATTCCTGTCCGCAATTCTTTTTCAGAAATGCCATCATCCGAAAACAACGCAGCTTGCAGCAAAACAAAGGTCAGGTTTTTATATTTTTCATCGCCTAACAGCGAATCACCCTGCATTCGTTCACAATACTCTTGTAAATCAACCGTTCGTTTCTCCAATGCATACTCCAATTGATGCATGGCTTCCTTGATAATTTCCAAAAATGCAAGGACAAACGGTGTTATATCGCCTCTATTGCGTCTATCATTGCATATTTTGAAAGAATCATAATAGGTCCGAATATTGTCTTTGATGGTATAGGACAACCGATAACTGACGAGTGGATCCAGCGTCCGCGAAAGCAGATAGCTGCTGACAAATCGCGATAGCCGTCCATTTCCATCGTAAAACGGATGAATATATCCAAACAGATAGTGAAACACACTAATGCGAATCAAAATTTCTATCGAATCATCATTGAGAAACCGGAGTGCTTGTTCCATTGCTTCTATGATTTTTGGTTCCGGCTGCACACCGCGGTGAATTTCTTTTTGAGACGGACTCATCACAGAGACCGCTTCTTTCCGAAAATACTGTCCATCCGGACAATCTGCCGGATTATCCTGCATAATGTCCGGAAGCACCAATTCATTATACAAATCTCTCATCTCTTGGCAGTTGGTGAGCGGAATATCCTCCGCCTTGCGCAAACGCAAATACTGTCTGACCAATCCGTCAAATCGTTTTTTCTGCTTGACCTCTTGACTTTCCAGCTTCTCTAATACTTCATGAATTTCTCTGCGCGTGCTGTTTACGCCTTCAATATCATTTGTAAGTACGATTTCATCTACCAAACAGCGTCTGGAGAACTGTTCCAGTGCAATTCCCGGCATCCCGCTCCGCAAATGTTCAACCCGCTTATCTATGCGTAAAATTTCAGTGATGAGCGTCCACAACTGCGTGTTCGGCACAAGAAATGCTGGATTTTCATTAACAGTAAAATTTAGCCGAATCACATCCGCATTGTGATACCGCGCAGTATAAACCGCTTCATATGTTTCTCTCGATTTATAGTATAGTTTTCCCAATGGTTCATACTGCATTTGCATTCACCTCTTTGTATTCGTATCATATGTATACCTATTAAAAATATACTATTGTTGATAGATAAAGTCAAACATTCTCTACTGCGCGCACAAAAAACGAGCTGTCTCTATATGAGACAGCTCGTTTCCGTTGATTCGTCTATGAACAATTACTTGTGGTCAAATGCATCACGAACAGACATAGCATACTGTGCATGGGTCACACCCTTAAGATAAGAACGTGCGATTTTCTGGAAGAAATTCATACTTGTTACCTCTTTTTCTATGATAAATAAATTTATTTTACTTGTTATCCATGTAATGACCAAAGGTCTGCGTAACGGATGCTGCATACTGCGCATGGGTTACACCTCTTACATAAGAACGAGCCAGCTTCTGGAAGAAGTTCAGCTGCTTTTTTTCTTTTCTCATTACCGGAATGCTGCCGGCGTTCATTTGATTTGTCATTTTGCATTCCCCTCTTTCTGCGACTATCATACTGCAAAAGGCCGTGTTTTGTCTATTTCTATTTTATATAACTTTGCATGATTTTTTCGTCCAATTCTTGTACACATTCGCGGCAGGTCGCACAAAAACAAATGCAGCAGATTATGCAGGCTGCGCAAAGGTTTTCTGCATTTTTAGCCGTTCTTCTGAAATGTTTTGCCGAATCTCAGGTGTTTTCTCTTTTGTTCCATATTTTTATACAAGAACCGACAGATATATAGAAAAGGCAGATGTACATTTTGTACACCTGCCAAATTTCCCGTTATGTTTCGTTTAATCGCGGTATCCGTTCGGATTGTTCTTCTGCCAGTTCCAGGAATCGCGGCACATCTCCAAAATTCCGTTCTTTGCCTTCCAGCCCAGCTCTCTCTCTGCCTTCGCCGGATCAGAATAACAGGCAGCAATATCTCCTGCGCGGCGCGGTTTGATAGAATACGGGATTTTCAGATTGTTCGCCTGCTCAAAAGCATGTACGACATCCAGAACCGAATAGCCCTGACCGGTACCCAGATTATAAATCGCCATGCCGCAGTTTCTCTCAATAGCTGCCAGTGCCTTGACATGGCCATCTGCCAAATCGACAACGTGAATATAATCTCGCACACCGGTGCCGTCTGGGGTATCATAATCGTTGCCAAAGACACCCAGCTCCGGGCGCTTGCCCACAGCAACCTGTGTGATATACGGCATCAAATTGTTCGGAATGCCATTCGGATCCTCACCAATCTTGCCGGACGGATGCGCACCAATCGGATTGAAATAGCGCAGCAGGACAACATTCCATTCCGGATCTGCCTTCTGCATATCCATCATAATCTGTTCAATCATGCTCTTGGTCTGACCATATGGATTGGTGCACTGCCCCTTCGGGCATTCCTCTGTGATCGGAATTACTGCCGGATTGCCGTAAACCGTCGCGGAAGACGAGAAAATGATGTTCTTGCAGCCATGCTTGCGCATCACATCGAGCAGGACAAGCGTACCGGAAATATTGTTTTCATAATACTCCAGAGGCTTTTCTACCGATTCACCAACCGCCTTGAGTCCTGCAAAATGAATACAGCAATTAAAGGCATACTGTTCCATCACCTTGGTCAAACCCTCGCGGTCACGGATGTCCACCTGATAAAACGGAACCGGTTTGCCGGTAATTTCGGTCACGCGCTGCAAGGATTTCTCTGAAGAATTGCTCAGATTGTCCACAACAACCACATCATGACCCGCCTTTTGCAGTTCAATGACGGTATGACTGCCAATATATCCGGCACCGCCGGTAATCAAAATTTGCATTGTACGTTCTCCTTTTTGAAGCTCTTTGTTTTATTATACTGCCAGATTTCTTTTCGTACAATATTTTTTTGCGGTCAGTGCCTTGGGCACACAGAATGTGTTATTTTCTTAAAATCCCATACTGCTGCAATAATTCTGTCCGTCTTTGTCCAATCTGAATACTTTGAACAGCTGTATGACTCTCTTTGCGATAGTGTAAAAGTCTGTCACCCCACGCAAGCGGAAGCAAAAACGGTTTATCCTGCAAATACGAATACCTTCCCTGTAATTCTCTTGCCGTCGGGAAAATAGTTCGCAAAATTTGCATTTTTTTCTGTTTTCCGTGTTTTTGTGCCGAAACTGCGTGCAGTGTCATCGTACTGCTGTGCTTACGGATTCCACTCGCCCCGCCATAAATGCCGGAATCAAGCAAATCTTCCAGCATAGCTGTTTCATCCAGCTTCATGCTCTTCCAGCACTCTGGCAGACAAGCTTTTTCACAGTCCAGCGTCAAATACTTCTCTCCAATTCGAAAAATTGCAGCAGCAAAGATATCCGCATATATCTCCTGACACTGTTTGACAATCTTCTTCCACTGAATCTGTGCTCCGTATGTATTGGCATATAACACGATGTCGCAGACTTGTCGAATGCCGAAGCCGCTGTGCATAAAATGTTTGAGCGCATGACAGATTAAATAAAATAGATGATCCGTATGCTGCATACTGCGCAGCAATACGCCATCCACGAAGTTTTCCACAGGCTGTGCATGAATCTGTGCAAAATAGCGATTCCAGTCGCCATATGCATCGGAATCCGGAGAAAATAACTGCTGATGCAATTCAAGATATAACGGACTGTCCGTCTTTTGATATGACACTTCAAACTGCGTCTGCAAATCAGACCGCTGAACTGTTGGCTTCATCCCATAATTTAGAAGAAACGCATGACACGCCGCAAATTGTTCCGGTGCAACAAATAAATCTTCATCCGCAGACACGCGTTCATCCGGATTGGGATATAATTGCCGACATAAAATACCCTTGACGACACACGGGGTGATTCCATGCTCGCGCAATGCTGCATATAGACGCAGAAATTCCGTTGTTTTCTGTGTCTGCACCAGAACTTGCTGCATGGTCTGCCGCTTCCACGCCCGCATCAGTTCCGGCACCTGTTTTGCCGCCGGGCAATGATATACCGCCTCATAGATCATCGGTCCCACTTTGTGCTGCTGAGCAAGCTGAAACAGCGCTCGCCAGTCGGAAGAGGAAACCGACTCCCACGACACGGTCTGATTGTTTAACGCCGCACGAAGGGCGGACAAAAAGTAAGTTTGAAAAGTTTGCATTGCTCAATCCATGATATTATCCATATGATTTTGAATCACCCAGGAGATAAACTCTCTCACCGCGCCCTTTCCCCCGTATATCTTGCAGATATAATCTACATGATTCTTTACTTCTTCCACGGCGTCAGCAGGACAGCCCGATAGTCCACTATATTGAATGCATTCCAAATCATTCAAGTCGTCTCCTATATATGCTATATTCTCTGCATGTATTCGATATTTATCGGCAATTTCTTTTAATTTCTTTAACTTATCTTCCACACCTTGGTGAAGTTCTGTGATATGCAATTCTTCCGCTCTTCTTTCAACAATTGCTGATTTTCTCCCTGTTATAATAACAGGAACAATGGAATACTCGGGAAGTATCTGTGCAATCGCATAGCCATCTTTTACATGAAATGCTTTCAGCAGTTCTCCTGCAGCGCCTATATAAATTGCTCCATCAGTCAATGTTCCGTCCACATCCATTACAAGTAGCTTTATCATCCGATAATCCCCGCTTTATAAATATCCTGCATCAAAATAGAACCGATGACACAATCTGAGCCATCTAAGACCGGCATCCCCGTAATGCGGAAATCACTCATTTTTTGCAATGCATTGACCGCCATATCTTTACTGTTAATATACTTTGGCAATTTTGTCATGACATGATCTACCATTTCTTGATAAACATCCACACCGCGTTCCAGCATACGCCGAAGATCTCCATCTGTAATAATTCCTTTCAGCTTATTTTCTTGATCAACAATCGTGACCATGCTCAATCCTTTGCTGCTCATTTCTATAATCGCACTGCGTAATGTGCTTCCCTGTTGAACAACAGCATTTTCATCACCAGCATGCATAACATTCTCAACCTTAACCAGCAGTTTTCTACCCAGCGCGCCAGCCGGATGATAGAGTGCAAAATCGTTTTTTGTATAATTTCGCATTTTAGATGCCACTACTGCAATAGCATCCCCCAATGCTAATAGCGCGGTTGTACTGCTAGTCGGAGCAAGGTGCATATAACATGCTTCTTCGAAATGAGGAAAATAAAAATGGTATTGACAACTCTTAGCAAGTGTAGATTTAGAGTTTCCGGTTATTGCCACAGTAACGCACTGAATTTCATGAAGTGTTGGAAGCAGGCGAACAATCTCATCGCTTTCTCCACTATTGCTCATGAGAATCACTACATCGTTTTTTGCAACCATTCCCAAGTCACCGTGCATCGCTTCTCCGGGATGCATAAAAAATGATGGTGTACCCAAGCTTGCCAATGATGCAGCGATCTTTGCGCCAATATGACCTGATTTTCCCATACCGCTGATAATCACTTTTCCAGTGCAGTTTACTACTAGCTGAACGATTGTTTCAAAATCTTTCCCAAGGCTCTTTTTGGTTTCCTGTAAGGCAGTAATTTCTGTATCAAATACCCATTGCGCTTCTTTTACAATGTCCATGTTACATCTCCGTATGCACTGCACGGTACACCAGCATAAGTTTTTTCAGCAAGGTTTCCATTTCGTCCAACGGCACCATATTCGGACCATCTGATTTTGCATGATCCGGATCCAGATGTGTTTCCATAAACAGCCCATCTACGCCAACCGCCACAGCCGCCTTCGCCAAATACTCTACATACTCTCGATTTCCACCGGTACTGGTTCCATTTCCTCCCGGCTTTTGTACACTATGTGTTGCATCGAAAATCACAGGAACACCAAATTCTTTCATAACGCGCAGTCCTGTCATATCTACAACCAATGTATTATACCCAAAGCTCGTTCCTCGTTCGCACAACATAACATTTTGATTGCCCGATTGACGTACTTTTTCAAGGCAATTTTTCATATCCCAAGGCGCAAGAAATTGTGCTTTCTTAATGTTCACACACTTTCCCGTCTTTGCCGCAGCCACCAGCAAATCAGTCTGCCGGCATAAAAACGCAGGAATCTGCAAGATATCGGCAACCTCTGCCACCGGTTCCGCCTGCCATGGCTCATGAATATCTGTGCAAATTGGCAAACCAACAGTTGTTTTCACTTTTTTTAAAATACGCAGCCCTTCTTCCAATCCAGGACCACGAAAGCCGTTGATAGACGTCCGGTTTGCCTTGTCAAAGGAAGCTTTAAACGTATAGGAAATCCCCAACTGCTCGGTTATATTTTTCATCTGTTGTGCAATAGAAAGCGCTTGTTCTTCTGATTCGATTACACAAGGACCTGCAATTAATTGAAACATGATTCATCCCTCTTCTCTTTAATTTTTCTTTTCATCAGATAAAAGATATATCCTACTGCTGTTGACATGAGCGCAACCATCAAGTAAAGCCATACGCTGCTTTCAATCTTCTTACCAACTGTCTCAATAAACATAGGATGGATACAGTAAACGAGAGTACTGATACTTCCAAGCAGGGCAACAGAATCTGCCTTTCTTATATTTCGAGTCTGTGCAAGCTCCAGAATCAAATGAAACAAGAAGTATGCCGTTGGCAGGGTGCAGATAATAAACGATACTTTTTCGACGCCCAAATGCCGCAACGTAAACACTTCAGCAGTCAGGAACCCAAGCGAAATTATAAGGCCAATTGCATAGCGCCGCCCAGCGTGTCTCTCTCTGCTGATCTGAACTCCAAGCAAGATTAACGGAGGCAAAATTGGGAGCATGGAAAAATGACTCAGCGGGCCGAGTGACGGCAAAATCCCTATCGGCAAAAACGATTTATATGTATAAGTGAAAATCGCAATTGCCCAGCAGACCAATATCAGCAGCCACTGACATTTGACAGAGATCAATCTAAGGAGTATATACACCAAAGGCAACGAGTAGAGCAGATAGAGTAAATACCACAGGTGATAATGCGAGCCGCTTGTCATCGTGGCAAATGCATAATCCACAAATGCCATAGGCGAAAAATAACCTGTCTGAACCCAAGAAGGAATGGAAAATGCCAGATAAAGGCACGTCCAAATAAAATACAATACGAATACCTTTTTCCATTGGTGGATGAATACGTTTAAATTGCTATTTGTATTCTCAAGGCGGTCTCCGAATGACAGTTTATTGCCAAGATAATACCCCGTACATACCGCAAAAAACGGAACGGCTACCCTACAGATAATTTGAACCACGACAAAATAAAGCGTGTCGTTCAAGTCAGAGAAAAGCGCTGTGTGAATTCCTATCACCAAGAGTGCCGCAAGATATTTTGCAATATCTACCGCCAGATTTCTATTTTGCACCATACCTTATACCAAACCGTTCTCGGTCATATACCGCTCCACCTGTACACGGTCTTTTGGTGTATCTACGGAAAGTGTCTTGCAATGTGCATTGATATAATAACAATCTTTTCGATTTTCGATAAATCGGAAAGAGTCATTCTCTTCGATCTTCTCTACCGGTCCGCGAGGCGTGTCATGATAATATTCCAATGCCTTACGGGTAAATGCTCCTACTCCTACAAACTTTTGATAGGCGTAATTCATTTCTCCTTTAGGAAATGGAATCGGCGCCCGAGAGATAAACAGGCAAATTCCATCTTTATTTGTGACAATTTTCAAATTTGTCGGGTCAACAACCTCTACAGGATTAGAAAAGTCAGTCATCAAATTGGACACATAGAAACCATCTGTCGGAATGGTTTCTGGAATACATTTGACAATATCCTTTGCCAATACCAACGGTTCATCACCATTGACCATAACATAGAGATCCGCTTCAATCTTATGCGAAACTTCATACAACCGTTCTGTTGCCGTTTCACAATCTGCGGAAGTCATAATAACTTCTGCGCCAAATTCTTCTGCCACACGCCGAATTTCTTCATTGTCAGTAGCAACATAAACTTCCTCAAAGCATTCTACTTCTTTCGAATGCTTCCACACCCAATACAGCATGGGCTTTCCGCAAATTTGCGCCAGTGGCTTCATGTGGAAGCGAGACGAGCCGCCCCGCGCAGGGATCATACCGATGATTTTCATTGCGTGTTCCTCCTACTATGTAAATTCTCATCTTTTATGTCGAACATTAACTGCTTTTTCAAATAACCAATAAAGCAGATAATTTTTTGTCTTCAAGATTTTAAGAACCATTGGGTTCTCATTTTTTCCAGAAGCATGCTTCAAACAAAATTGAAATTCTTTGCTGGATAGCACCCGTTGATTATAGAACATCTTTTTGATCCATGAAGCAGAGTTTCTTTCGTCAAAAATATTAGGGAATAGATTTAAAAACAGATATAACCAGCTGTCACAGTACGCAGCAAGATTTTCTTCTCCAATAAATGGAATTCGTCCATAAAAGGGAAATAAATGCATTGCAAGCCAGTTTGGTTCGTATGTATGATACTTTCAGCTCGTTGAACATACGCATATAGTTGTTGTGGTAAGTATATATAATCATCACAATATTTTAGGTATTTCAGATTAAAATCCACATCTTCAAAAATATTTTCTGTCTCACAGAAATGTAATTGATACTTTTTTATTTTCTCAGCAACATAAATTTTATTCCAAACGTATGCCGATAACCCCATTAAATACGCTTGATAATAGTCCGTTTTTGAGGCTTTTGAGATATCTTCTTCTTGAAATTTATATAATTTTTCTAAATCATCAGTTCTAATTAAATTACAAAATATTGATGCATTCGGATTCCTTTTTATTTGTTCATACAAGCATGCACACCATTGCGGACTAACGTAATCATCACTATCACAAAACAGAAAATATTTTCCTCGTGCAACTGTCATCCCAGCATTTCTGGCTGAAGAAACTCCTCCGTTCTTCTTATGAACGACTCTGATACGCTCATCTTTTTGAGCATACTCGTCACAAATGGCAGGGCAGTTATCTGGGCTGCCGTCATCTACAAGAAGCAATTCAAAATCTTCGAAGGTCTGCGCAAGAATGCTGTCTATACAGCGCCGCAGATACTTTTCCACTTTATATACTGGAACAATAATACTAACTTCCTTCATGTTTCTTATCCTCTCTGTTTTTTCCAAAAAATAATATTAGATTTTTTTCATAGCTATTCATTGTAAATCTCCAATTTAAAATACAATACACAACTATATAGAGCATAATTCCCATAAATAAAACTGGAATTTTATAAAAATCAATAAATCTGGAAATAAGCAATGTAACTGTACACATCAATACCGGTATCCTATAAACATACGCTATTTGTTTCCAGAAACGTACCATATTTAGGTTTGATTTTTTATGATAATACCAGTTCATCGCAAATCCCTGACCAAGTATTAATGCTATTCCTGTCATGAAAGCAGCTCCAATTATTCCCATGTACTGCATCAAGAACCAAGTTCCCACAACATTTACAATTGCAATTCCAAGATAAACCAAGGAGCGAAACCGATGTTTATTCTGCGCTACAATAACATTTAGACAAATACTTTGCACAAGAGGTATCATATTAGGAATCATCATCAATATTGCAATCCAATATCCTTCTATATAATTATTTCCGGCATAAAACACGATAAACGGTCTACCAAAAGCTACAAAACCAGAAACAATCAGTGCCATAATATAGCCTTGGATCCGTCCAATCCGAATAGCCAAGTCCGTCAGTTCTTTATTGGATGCTCCTAAAAATACTAAACGATTTGTTTTAGGTGCCAGCAGATTCGACACACCTGTGGTCAATCCAAACATCATACTATTAAACGTCCCGCCAACGTTATACACTGCTACTCCCGTTGTTGCCAGTGCCGGAACCATGCCAATCATCACTGTATCTGTTGCGTTATAAAGCTGTCCCACTACATTTGCAACAAAGATCCAAAAAGAAAATCCAAGTATTTCTTTCATCTTATTTGTAGGCAAATTCTTCATTCTGGGTCTCATCTGCATTTTGTGCCGAACATAAATTTGATATGCTATGCGTGTTAAAATAGATGCTCCCATTGCCGCAATGGTCATACCTACAGATCCCATTCCCATAAACAATGCCACCAAATTTAAACACGGAACACCGCAAGTTTGAATGATATTGATGCACTGCAAAAAGACAAATTTTTCATGTGCATTTACTACAGATAAATACGGCGACTGCGAAAAATTCAGTGCCATATTTATGACCATCATAAATACCAGCAGCTGCATCCGACTCAACTCCGCAGCAGTTAAAGATTTTGCGTACCATAGAGGCAAGCCTATCGTCAGCAGTGTACCCACAATCAGCGTTGCAACAGCAATTCCATTGAAAATCACATCAAAGAGTCCAAACATTCGCTCCTCAGCTTCTTTTCCCTCTTCTTCCCGAGACTTAATAAGATACCGAGTAATCGCCGAACCAAGCCCCATAGAAATAAGTGAAAGATAGCTTGTCACACTGCTTGCTAGTTTATATAAACCATATTCGCTCTGTCCTAATAGCGAAAGCATAATAGGAGTATAAAAAATCGGAATAAGATTGCCTAAAATCATGTTCACATAATTCAGAACAATTCCGATTTTCAATTGACTTTTTTCTTGTGCCATTTATATATGTATCCTTTATTCTAAAAGAGAATCAAACCCAATCCGCGGAAAAACTTCCAGTTTACCGCCGCGAGTCGCATTATACACCTCAATATTCCGAGCATCGCAATGGTGCTTCATTGCAAGATATGTCAGCGTGCTGCGCTCTGTATTGGGGATATATAATTTATCCTTATCTTCATTGTATTTATCCGTAAAATAGTCTTTTACGGAGTTGTCCACTACAATTTCACCCTTACTGTTCTGACTGATGTGAAAATGATGATCCACTCCAATAAGAAAAATCTTCTGAAAACCCATATAAGCCGCCAGCTGCGCCGCGGTATACATGCATGTACTAGAATTATACATGCACTGTGGAATATTGTCAGAGAAATCAAATTGCCGCGGATCTTCTGTCTGTTGACTGACAATATTGAAATAAATCGCATTATCAATTGCAATATCATTCCACCATTTAAGCTGAATAGGAATAAATTTTTCCGTCCCCTGTAATCTGCTGACAATATCCGCACAGCCAGCCAGCATCTTTTCATCCTGTGAAATATAGAACGTCGGTCTCCATGGCGTTTTATCAAAAATATTATAGATGCGATTAAATGCAAAGGTAACTTCGCCGGATTCATGCAATTTTGTCAGATCTTCCGCTCGCAGACTTGGCCCGTTGCCAATCAGAAAACAGCGTTTTCCTGCATACTTTCCTTTGTAAGCTGTCAACCGCTTGCCGTATTTGGTTTTGTCAAAGTGCGCCTGCTGATACGGGATTATGTATCGCGCCTGTAAGCTGGCACACACGCGCGTTATCATATTCATATAATTAACATCCTTTTATATCATTTCTCATAAAAATCTTTTTCAAACAGTGTTTTGCATGATATAGTTTATCAGCAAGCAATACATTGCGAAAGTTTCCAGAATTATACGCCAACCAGTAGATAGGATGTATCGGACAAGTTCGCATATATAGCACTTTTTTAAATTCATCACTCCGCATAAAAGAAGTATTCCATGCAATATTTTTACAACGTTTTTGGTCAACATTTCGCATTGTATTGTTCAAAACTCTTTCATACATATAGAATCTGCTATTATAAAACTTCTCCATCTGTTCCAAGTCTAAATCCCATCTCCGGAGATATTCAAGACACGCCACATTCAGTCGCCGATAAATATCCAAGAGGTCGTTCCTATACTTAGAGTCTAGACTCTCACTATTACCACGTACATAGTTATATAGCGGTTTTGTTACCACTGCAATTTGGTCATTTGGAAGAGCGTCCAAATAAGCAAGATTAAAGAGCCAATCCTCTCCCAGCGAAAGATCTTCAGGGAATCGAATGGCAGCACTCTGAATAGCTTCTCTCTTATATAACTTATTACACGGTCCTGTATCAAGCCATAGTTCATGCAGTGTCATATATTCCCGTCTCGTATAGTATAAAATCGGTTCTATTGTTGTCCAATTAGGAATCGCATCCTCTTTTTGATATCCTGTTACTGTTTGAAAACAGCACCAAATATGACCGCAATTTGGATTTGACTTTGCTGTTTGAACAAGAGTCTCCAGATAATCTGGCTCGAGGTAGTCATCGCTGTCACAAAAAGTGATATATTCTCCAGAAGATTTATCAATTCCTGCATTTCGCGCCGATGATACACCACCATTTTTCTTGTGAATTACTCTAATACGAGAATCTTTTTTCGCATATGCATCACACAGCATATCACTCTTATCTGTAGACTCATCATCAACAAGAATCAATTCAAAATCGGCACAGGTTTGTCGCAAAATAGAATTGACACAATAATCTAAAGAATTTCTGCAATTGTAAACTGGAACGATCACGGAAATTTTATCTTTCTGGTATTCTCTATTCATTGTATTCCGAACTCTTTTTTCACTCTGCGAGAAATATATCTCATTGAAAAAATATTTATATTTCGAAGAAATGCAATCGGATGAAACCGTTTTTCTTCTGAGTGATTATCTGTCGCATGTGCAATACTAGAAATATTCTCTCCCGTGCCTAAAACATAAACGGTAGATTTAAATGGTAATTTAGCAAACGGCTTTCCACTTTTTTCGTACTGCTCTACTACAATATTATGGTCATATCGAATAGGATATCTTGCATTCAATTCTTTAGCAACACTCTGCTCTAATGCCCGTTCATCTGGATATGGCATATCCTTAGGTAAATCATCTAGATACATCTTTATCACATTACAACTGCCGCAATATGTATGCATATCATGATACTTTCTAAATACTTTTTCTCCTTGTCTCCAGACATATCCATTCTTTGACACAGCACCATGCTCATCTGGATGTTCTGCACGCCACTGTGAGATATGACAATTTAACAAATCATCTGCATCAACCGGCATAACATAAATTCCGTTTTCCGGATTGCTTTGTTGTTCTAAAATCTCATGTACACGAACTGCAATCGCTGTTAATTTCCAAAACTTATCTCTTGCCATTTCGATCCATTCCATTGGTATCGCTGTATTAACCTGTATAAACTCCAACCGATTATCATATTCTTTCTCTAACTTAGGAATATCGTTACACGCAACCAAACACTTAAAATTCGGATTTGTTTGATTAAAAATTGATTGAATTGTCGCATTAAATCTTTCTACGCAAAAATCCCAATTTTTAGTCGTTGCTTTTGCTCGTAATGGAATCGCAAATATAATCATTTTTACTCCCCTTAACTTTAAACTTAAAATTGATAAATGTTACCCGTATCATAGTCCAATCTTAAGAATATTCCGCACTCTACAAGTAGCATGCATGTTGTGTTTCGCAAGCATAAGCCATAGTTTTTCCTTGATTCCACAACCTCTAGTATTAACTGAATTTTCTAGTAATACTTTTTGCAAATATGTCATGACTAGTTTTACTGTATCAGGACTAGATTTTCGCAGCGCTATCTGTCCCTGATAAATACAAGTAAACCACAAATTTTTTGCGCTGAGATCTTCTAACGCAGGAAAATTTTCTTTAATATACGCATGCCGCTGTACCTTTGCTTCAACAGCATCCAGTCGTTTTAGCGAATATTCTTCCCCCATAATGCTGTCATTGCGTTGAAGATAATAGTATCCAATATAATCTGAAACTGACACCTTATTTGCTCGGGCAACAGCTTGATAACTCCAAAAAACATCTTCGTGGTATTTTCCTACCGGAAATAGAATATCCTTTATCAAATTTGTTTTATAGAGTTTATACCAAACAGGTTGTTTAAGCCAAGATTCTTCTATAATGGCTTGCATGGCTTCCTCTTTACTTAAAACATGACTGCCCATGCGGGTCAATATACGGGGCGATGTTCCATCTTCCCACACCATCTGTACTCCACAAGCCGAAATATCACTGCGGTCTTCTGTCAGGCGCTGATAGAGGTGCGTGTACAAATCAGGCGCAACCCAATCATCACTGTCAACAAACGCAATATATTCTCCAGTTGCAACAGCCATGCCTGCATTGCGAGCATCTGACAATCCACCATTTTCTTTATGAATTACCCGAATTCTTGCATCTTTTTCCGCCCATGTATCACACATCTGCGGGCACCGATCCGGTGAACCGTCATCGACCAAAATAATCTCTAGATTTGTATAGGTCTGATTTACGATAGAAGATATGCACTTGTCAAGATATGGTTCAACCTTATAAACAGGAACGATGATGCTGATCCGATCCATATATTCGCCTCATTCTATTTTATATTTCTTATCTAAACCAGTAATTTTTTCATATATTGCATGAACGATTTGATAACTGCTTGGCCATAGTGCTATCCATACTGCTTTTGCTTTGAAATAATTGCTAAAATATTTTTTTCGCATAATATTAGGAATCTGTTTTCGCAATTCCTTCCGCATACAATGGCGAAACGGTATAATCAAATCTTTATGTTGTACAGCAGATAAAACAGCCACTCCCATAATTTGCCCAATCAAACGCTTTTCTGCCGCCTGATGTACACTTGCATCTAAAGATTTTGTATCAGCATAAATAATCTTACTCACAGTGATAGGATCTTTTAGTTTATGTTCATTCACATGAGATGTAGCTGCTGAGTTTTTTCTTAAAATATAATGATAAAAGCATCTATCTTCATACACAGATTTTTCAGCTTCTTTAAACAGAAAATAATTCATCAGCAAATCTTCATTAATTTTGATATTGAAATCTATTACATCGGTATGTAATAAGCTGTGAAAAAGTTTCTTATGAAAAAGTTTGTTCCATAGCCCTGGCTCAATTCTTTCTCCGGACAGAAGCTCTTGCAGTGCTTCTGTCTTTCCTTGCTGCACAAGAACACCCGTATTATAGTAATAATCTATTCTTCCTGACGGGAATATCATCTTATATCCACAATGAGAAATATCTGCTTGATATGTAACTGCATGATATAGCAAACGTTCAAACATATCAGGATCTACAAAATCATCTCCATCAACAAATCCAATGTACTCGCCTGTCGCACGCCGAATCCCTGTCATTCGTGCAGATGCAACGCCTTTATTGGCTGTATGAATTGTGATAATTCTCTTATCTTTATCCGCATATGTGTCAATAATACTTCCCGTTCGATCTGTTGAACCATCATCTACAATAATGATTTCAAGAGTCTGATGTGTTTGACACAATATGCTTTGCAGGCATCTCTCTATATAGCTTTCAATATTATATGCCGGCACTATAATTGAAATGAGTCTGTCTTGCATCAATCAATATATCCTATCTTTCCATTTAATTCGTTCTTTTGCTGCATTTTCTTGTCTATTGACACATTCTCCCGCAACGTATAGGATTCATCATAGCACGGAGACCTTTGCATTCTTTCTGACTCTTTTTCTAAATACTTATCGAGCATATAAATAATCCTTGCCGGATTTCCTGCCGCTACTACACCATCTGGCAAGTCATGCGTCACTGTGCTATTTGCACCAATAACCACATTATTTCCAATGGTTACTCCGGGAAGTACTACAGATTCCGCTCCAATGAAAACATTATTTCCAATGGTTACTTTACCAATTTTCGTATAATTTAAAAATTGTTTTGTGCTCGCATCATGACACAGAATATGCACTCTTGGTGCTATTGTCACATTATCTCCTATGCTGATGAGCCAGCAATGAGATGGATCAAGGATTACACCATGTAATCGATTAAAATTTTTTCCCACCTGCATACCCATTTTTATTAGTTTTTCCGTGGTGTAATCTCCTCGCAGGCGGTATATAAACTCTTTTAAATAATTCATCTTTCTTTCACAACTTCATCAGCATATCTTGCACTGCATTTACTGTTTTTTCCGTACTAAACATCTTTCCTCGTTCTGCCGCCTTCTTTTTGTAATGTTTTAAGAGTTCCGGATTGTCTAATAATTTTTTAATTCCCTGATAGAGCGCTTCTTCATTATTCTCTACTACCAATCCATACTCATTATTTTCACCCAGCATTTCCTTCATGCCGGACACTTCGACAGTGCAAACCGGTGTCCCTACAATCAACGCTTCAGTAGCAGCGGTGGAGAATCCTTCGGCGTAACTCGCGCATACAAATAAATCACTCTTTGCAACGTATTTGTATGGGTTTGTCTGGTAGCCGAGCAGGGTGACAGCTCCTTGCAGGTTATTTGCTTGAATATAGCGTTCCATTTCCTGCTGAAGCGGGCCAATACCGAGAATATAGAGATGTACGAGATATTTCTCATCCTGCAGGCGCTTAATGATGGACAGCAGCCGCATATGGCCCTTGGACTCCTTCAGCGTTCCGATTGCCATAAGCCGTATTTTTCCGTCATCCATCATTTCCGGTGCAGCATCATTTGCGTTAGCCAGTATCTTCTCGGACTCTACTGTGTTATACAGCACACAACACGGATTCTGGAAATTCAGGATGCGACAGAAATCATCATGGACATATTGTGAAACGCACACAGTCTGGTCAAAACGGTCATAACACTCGCACGCTTCGAACTCACTGCGGAACGAGCCCGACAAGCGCTTCATCGTATGCTGCTCCACATGAATCCACGATACGAGCTTGGTATCTGCATCTTGGCAACCACTGATAACGCGCGCAGAGGGACCTTCCAGATAGGAGACCTCAATATCGTAATGCTCCTTCACGCACATGCGGTGCAGCTGTGCCGGTGTCAGCAGCTTCATCAGTTTACTGTTTCCCGGCACTTCTTTCGGAAATACCGCATGGAAGTGGATATCTGACACAAGGAACTGTTCATTCACACCGCCGCCAAAGAGTGCCGTCACAGAAATATCAAATTTTGACCGATCCATATTGTTGACCAAGTTGACCAGCACCTTTTCGGCGCCACCCTGACCAAGGTCATGGATGAGAAATAATATTTTTTTCATAGTTAATTTCAAACGATTATCTACTTAATAGGCTACTACACTTGACGATTATTTTCCAAATTACAAATAAATGTGCACAATTCCATACGGCACATCTTACGTGGATTCCATATGTCTCTTTGTCATGCCAGAGTAGAGAAGATGCAACATGAATTATTCTTTTTGCTTCTTTTACGAAATCGCAGTATGTTTGTTCTTCTCCGAATAAGTAAACACGCCAAAGAGCACCATGTGCTGTATAAGCGGCACGCGCTCGCAGATAATTATGAAGAGTACTACTAATGCCTTCCGCATTTTGCGCAATATAGGCCCAAAGTTCAGCATTTACCACACCATTAGCAGGCGAACTTTTTTTCTTTCTGTAGATACCAGTTATGCTTTCACCATGCAACCTGTAGAAATATAAGCCTTCCTTCACAACTACCATCTTATTACTTGACTTTATATAGTCATAATTAAATCGTAAGTCCTCGCACATTAGGCATTCTTTTTTAAATAACTCTGTGATTTTATCCAATCTATAAAGCTTATTCCACACGTAGGGCCCGGTCCATGTTATACTGCGAATGGATGGTGCGCATGTCAGTACAGAAAGCTGTTCCTCGAATGTTTGAAGCACTGCGCTACTACATAATTTTGAATTTCGATTTAAAGAAATATCTTCAAGCTTGTTCCTGTATTTACATGTAGCAATATCGGCATCTTCGCTTTCTATTGCTGCAACCATTTTTGTATAAAACTCTGGGGCAATTTGATCATCTGCGTCTACAAAGCTTATGTAATCCCCAGAAGCTGCACCGATTCCAGCATTACGCGCAGCTACAAGTCCAGAATTCTGCTGGTGAATAACAACAATTCTGCTGTCATTTGCCGCAAATTTGTCGCAAATCGCAGCAGATAAATCCGATGAGCCATCATCAACCAATATAATTTGCAAGTCTCGATATGTATTGTTGGTTATACTGTCAATACACGATTCCAAATAGCGTTCAGCATTATAAATCGGCACTATTACACTTACCATCTTTATACAATCCTCCAAAAGTACAGTTACCACTTACGCTCACTTTTCTTATGAAACTTCATATACAGCCATTCCGGCATGATTCCTTTAATAAAATGTTTCAAAAAATCGATGGCAACATATCCATACATATACCAAGGAAACTGAAACAGCTTAAAGCCAACATAGGTCACATATACTCCATTCATGCGAGATTTCAAACTTCTACGGTTTGCAGCGGCATGATCATCCCGCATCTTGTAAAGCGGTTCATCCAGATTGTAGCCGGTATACCCCTTGGCATAGAGCTTATACCAGAGATTTACATCTTCAAAGCGAAGCATCCGTTTATCCTCGGTGTAGCCCCCAACCGCCAGATATGCTTCTCTGCGAATCATGCAGGGCGCATGGCAATGAACCGGGCTATGCTTGATAAAATCGCGTTTCGTAGGTTTCTCAATAGCGTAGCTTCGTCCCCAATCGCCACTCTCATCAAAAAAGATCATCGGAGTGCTGACAATGGCATATTCAGGATGTGCATCTAAAAATACAACTTCTTTTTCAAGCCGGGTCAGAAGAGAAACATCATCTCCGTCCATCCGTGCTATATACTCACCGGTAGCAACCTGCAAGCAACGATTGAGTGTGTGATTCAGTCCCATATTTTGTTCATTTTTAAGAAGAATGATTTTATCGGGCAATCTTTCCTGATATGCCTTTGCCACAACATATGTGCCATCCTTTGAACCGTCATCACATAAAACAAGTTGCCAATCCAAAAAGGTCTGAGCAAGGATAGAGTCAATGGCCTCTGGTAACGTCGTGGCACAGTTATAGATGCCCATAATAATTGAAACCTTTACCATAATACACTTCCTTATGTAGCCAACCGTGGCCGCAGATAATTCATGATTTGTAGCAGCACTGCCAGTAAAATTGTCCAACGCTTCTTGCATAGCCGAAAAAACAGCTTCCATTTTACATCACAATACGTGGTATCGAGCTGTAAAAATGCCTCCCTATATAATGGCTTATCTAATATCTCTTTAAGATGTCGTGACTTTTTACGCATACTCTCTGAACTGCCAACTTCGTTCAGGCCAAGCCCTATCATGCCACAAGCAACACGGTTCAGAAAAGGCGTACGATATTCATCCTTTCGACCGGATCCGTCTATATACTCCTGCATGATACCATACATAACGTCCCATTTTTCTGCGAGGTTCGGTTTATACTGCGTCGTAATAGACTGCGCATTAGACTTGCGGTAGTGATAAAAGCATTTGTTGATGTAACTAATTTTGCACCCGTCAAGTGCATAGAGATTGAAAATTGTGTCCTCAGATGTGCCAACGATTCGTTCGCTAATAATCCGTCCTTTTCTCGCAATATCAGACTTGTATAACTTCATACAAACAGAAGAAAGACTATCGATCTGCTGAGGATTCCTTAATTCATCACCTATCAATCCAACAATTCTACGATGAATCTTTTCTTCCGAAGCAGGTAGTTCATAAGAGAAGTCACAATCAAAGAGGTGAGATGATATGCTCTTTTGTGGGTATTCCCGTACATAGCCAAACATAACACAATCGGCATTGTCTCTAAGTGCAATATTCAAACAGTCTGATATGGTGTTTGATTCAATCCAATCGTCACTGTCCACAACTATAATATACTCGCCACTAGCATTTTGAATTCCTACCTCTCTGGCAGAAGAGAGTCCACCGTTTTCTTTGTGGATTACTCGAATGCGCTTATCCTTGGATGCGTAGGCATTGCAAAGTTCCGGACATTCATCTGGACTTCCATCATCCACCAAGATTATTTCTATGTTCCTGTAAGTCTGCAACAGAAGACTTTCTATACACTGTCTTAAATAGTCTTTTGTTTTATAAACCGGAACAATTATTGATACTTTTATGGATTGAGCATTTATTTCTCGCACTTTACACCCCTCACAATATTCCCCAAGTCATATGCATCTGATAATAAAAGAACACCAAATAGCACCCGCATGTCAGCACATACATCAATTTTTTGGATCGTTCGTTGAATACATGCTCAAAAATCCACGGCAGAAGAATATAAGAATATAATGACGTGTAAATCGGCATGCGTCCGATATAAATACCGCTGGTAAACATCGAAACGACATACAGACCAGCCGTTACAATCGACATGTTCGCCGCCAAATTTACCACAGGATCTTTGGATTCTTCTATATACTTAATTCCCAAGAAGGCAAGGACTGCCGGCACGGAGTACACCAGAACGCGTATAAAGCTCGTGCCATCATCCGTTGTCCATATCTCATTTGTTGTCATATCGCTGTATTGTGTGTCTGTCAGCACATTTTGCAAAATCTGCGTGAACTGATCGACACCTGCAATGATTAAGATAACACCTGCGATAAACAGCAAGGTCTTCTTGTTCCACGCCTTGCCTTGCGCAAGAAAGATAATGGGCAGCATAAACAGTGCAGAACCATGTATCGTTGCAACCAGCAAAATAACAAGGATAACCGGAAGATATTTCTTCTTGAGCAGCAGCCCTGTGCAGGCAAAAATAATCGTTACTGCAAGAAATTGACGCATACCATTATGCATCCACGACAGATAATCGGTCGATACGACAAACAAAAACATACTGAACCAAAAGTTCGTGGAATACTTGCGGAATACGACAACAATACAAAGCATCTGTACGATTGCAATCAGCATGAAAAAGATTACATCGGAATTACCAATGAAGCTCTTAATCAATACAGTCAAAAAGGTGAAACCCTTGTCTTTGGCTGCATCCGATACAACTTGAGAAATTTGCGATAATGAGGATGCAGACTCTCGAAATGTTTTCCGATAGGTCTCTGTATCACCAATATTCTTTCGATAACCAGCCCAGATGATATACGGCAGTACAAAAATGACAGCGGATGACATAGTCCAGCGATATTCTCGTTTTCCCATCACCATAACCGGCTGTTTTGGCAGAGCCCACGCTATGATTCCACCAGCTGCAAACATCCAGATCAGCAGCCACCAGTAATTTGTCAGTGTCATCTTTCTTTCTCCCCAAATCTTACATCAGTGCGTTCTTTGTCTCCCGCACAACCTGTTCTTTGTCAAATTGCTGTTCTATCCATTTGCGGCCGGCAAGCCCCATTTGTTCTCTCTGCGCTCTGTCGATGGACAGCATGTGCTTCATCGCCTGATACAGTGCCTGCGCATCGCCCTTCGGCACCAAGAGACCACTTTCTCGATTGACAACCGCTTCCCTGCATCCGGGAATATCCGATGTGATCACAGGACGTCCTGTCGCAGCAGCTTCTAAAAGGACATTGCTCATACCTTCATGATAAGACGGCAGAACTACACAATCACAATCTGCATAAAACGGACGCGGTTCTTGTTGAAACCCATGAAATACAACAATGCCTTGCGCAGACAGTTGATTGATTCGCTGTTTATATGCATCTTCAAAAAATCCAACAAGGTCTAATACAACCAGATAGCCTTCCCGATTCAGCTGCTCACAGGCATCCAACAGTTCATCCATTCCTTTTTCCTTCATGATGCGTCCAAGATATAAAAAATGAACACACGCATTTTCCGGATACGCTTGATAGGAATACGCCTGCAAATCAATGCCTGCGCCGTGCAGTACGGTTATTTTTTCTTGTGAGACAATCTTTCGATTGACAAATTCCTGCGCATTGGCTGTATTTTCAAAGAATACGGTTTTCACGCTGCGAAATGCTTCTCGATATAAAATCGTAACCGCCTTGGCCAGTCTCGGCTTTTGAAATGCCGTTCCCAGCCCCTGTACATTGGCGCAAAACGGAATGTGCAGGGCACGGCAGCACAAGCCCGCATAAATATTGGGCTTGATGGAGTACGTAATGACCAGATCCGGTTTTTCCTGCTTGAGCAACTGATAATATGTATGAATCAATTTGGCATCTGTGGCAGGATTGATTCCTCGGCGGTCAACGTCTATATTGACACATCGCATTCCCAGTGCCATAAAATCCTGTTCATGACCGACAAACGGCATTCCCAAAATCACTTCATGTTCTTTTGCCAAGTCTTCAATCAGTTCCCGACGAAAACGCCACAGCATGTAGGAATGATTGGTCAGGATGACAATCTTTTTTCTTTGTTGACTGTTTCCCGTTCCGCCTTCCACAACGCCCTCATGTTTGAGAACAGAGGCAATGGTTCCAAAAAAGCATTTCACATCAAAGAAAAAGCTCTCTTTTTGCACATATTCTCCGTCATACCGCGCCTTTTCGGCGATTTCCAGCTCATCTCTGCCGTTAATCTGTGCCCAGCCGGTCAATCCCGGCCGAATATCATTGGCCCCGTATGCATCGCGCGCTGCGATCAAATCTTCCTGATTCCACAGCGCGGGCCGCGGGCCGATAATACTCATATTTCCCACAAAAATATCCCAAATCTGCGGCAATTCATCCAAGCTGTACTTTCGCAAAAATCGCCCGACACGGGTGAGATATTGCTCCGGATCTTGCAGCAAATGTGTCGGCATGTCATGCGGCGTATCCATCTTCATGCTGCGAAATTTATGCAGCGGAAAATACGCTTTATCTTTTCCCACACGCTTTTGTGTAAACAAAACAGGCCCCGGGTCATCCAGATATACGGCAGCGGAAATCACAGCATAAACCGGTGCCAATGCAATCAAGCCGCAAAAAGACAATGTTTTATCTGCGACGCGCTTCCATGTTGCATCATATGCAGATACATGCTTTGGAGCGGCGCATTTTTCCTGCTGCTCTTGTGCAGACCCATATTCCCGTTCCTGCCGTTTGCGCTGCACTTTCGCGGCAGCAGACAGTCCAAGATATGCTGCTCCCAGTGCAGCAGCTGCAGCCCCCGCTGCAATCCATTGTTTTTTCCGTTTCTTTTGCATATTTTTGTACGTCGCGCCCTTCCTCACGAGTTATCCGAAGAACGTTTTTTCTGTTGTTCTCCATATCCGTAGCCATAGCCGTAGCCATATTTTCTGCCATATCCATACCGGCCATAATATCCGTAGCCATAACCGTATCCATATCCTGTGATACCGGCTTCGATTCCGTTTATGGTATAGCCAATCAGTGTTGTTCCTGTTTCTGCCAGCAGCTCCGCCGCCGACAAAATCTGATCCACACGTGTCTTATCATGACGCGCAACGAGAACCGCATTGTGTACGCAGCGGGCGAACAGCAGGGCATCTGCCAATTCACCGCATGGCGGCGTATCAATGATGATGTAATCAAACAGGGTCTCCAGCTTGTCCAACATCAATTCGATATTCTTCTGCTGAAATGCATCCCATTCTTTCGCCTCCAATGGTCTGCCGGTCAATACACGCAGCCCCTCGGAACCGTAAATCTGAAAGCTGTCCGTAGTCAGCGGGAGTCCTTTCAATACATCAATCGTGCCATATGTCCCCGCTTCCAATCCCATTGCTCCTGCTACTGCCGGTTTTCGCAGATTGCCATCTACCAGCACTACACGTTTGCCTTTTTGTGCCAGAGAAATTGCCAAATTGATTGCGACTGTTGTTTTTCCTTCACCGCCTGCGGCACTGGTCACAAGCACAACGCCGTTGCTTTGTTCTTCTGCTGCCTTCATGACACGATTTCGCACCACGCGGATGCGTTCGCCCAGCATACCGACACTGCTCTGCTTGTCTACCAAGATCTGTTCCTTGCTCTTGTCACTGCGCTTCTTTACCTTGACAAACGGAATGCTGCCTAAATACGGTACACTGAGCACAGATTTGAGATCCTCTTCCCGCCGAACCGTCTTTCGAGTACGTGCGTCAAACAGCAGGAACAGCAGGCATAACACGATGCCTCCACAGGCACCCTTTGCTGCGGATCGCTTAAAGCTGAGCTGGTTTACCGGCTGTTCCGGCACACCGCTTTCATCCATTTGTTTTAGCTCAGTATCACCGATAATATATTCCGCAACAGACGGATAATTTTTGATGACCGCCTGCAAAACGTCATACGCCGTCTGCGGATCTTTTGCACGAACACGAATCGTAAACAGCGCTGTTCCTTCCATCGAATCCGCTGTGATAGTTGCCGGAACCGAATCCATATTCAAGCTCTTTGCAACAACATCACTCAGTGCACCGCTCGTCAGAATATATGGGAACGTCTGACTCAGCTGGCTGGCACTGGTCTCATTATAGTAATTTGTATACGCTGCGTTGTCGCTGTATGCCGTTTTACTATTGACAACAAATGTAGAATACGCTTCATACGATGGTGTAAAAGCAATAATTACGGTAAATGCCGACACAATCGCGCAGGTTGCAACAACAACAATGCACAATAGCCAGAACCGTTTCAGACCGCGCCAAATATCATCGACAATGGCAAGCAGGTCCATTTTTTCCAATTCTTCTTCTCGGAGATTATTTTGTTGTTTTTCCATAATGACCTCCATACGATGCATGTGCATATTTGCTTGTCTTGGATGCACTGCCATGCATCTTTCCGCTCATGCTGTTGTTTAATACACAGCCAAGCACCGGCGCATCTGTCTGATTGAGAATATCAATACAGTCATTGATTTTGCTCGCCAGCACGGCATCTTCTCGCACAACCAGAATGGTTGTATCCGCCAATCGTGCCATTTCTTCCGTATCAGATACAAGCGCAAGCGGTGCGGTGTCCAGAATGACATAATCCATCTGTGCGCGGTATCTGCGAATTATCTGACGCAGCTCGCCGGATTCTATAACCAGCTCTGCGGAATCATCTGCTTTGCTGTTGAACAGCACATACATGGACGTTGTTTTATATGGCATAGCAGCACGCTCTGCCGTGCCGTGGCGCAGTTCCTGCAGCAAATCTATATTTTCCTGTTCCGGACGCTGAAAAATCTTATACTGCGATGGCTTGCGGAAATCGCAGTCAATCAGCAAAACATGCTTGCCTTCCCTTGCCAGCGTTATCGCAAGATTCGCCGCAACTGTTGACTTGCCTTCATTCTCTGCCACACTTGTAACCAGCGCGACTTTTGCCTGTTTGCGATCCATGCGGCTGCGCACGCGCGATGCCATCATTCGGTTGGATTCCACAAACGCAAAGCTACGCAGCGGATTATCCATCAGCATGGACGGATGTTCTTTCTTTTTCTGTTTGCGCACGCGTTCATGATAAATCGTACCAAGCAGCTTTGCATCTACCTTTTCGCGAATCTGATGCGCATTTTTTACCGTGTCTCTCCGGTAAGACAGCACTGCAATATATAAGATTCCCAGTGCCAACGCGATCAAAAACGCATATATCATAGGTTTTACTGGACTGCGCGAATTAACGGGTGCCATTGGAATGCTCGGCTGCTGAATGACATACATGATGACATTGCCGAGAACATAATCGGAAACTGTATTGTAATTATTCATAATAGAACGAATGGTTCGATACGTGTCCATCGCGGAGTCTGCCGAAACATTGAGTTCCACCATATTGGTTTTTTCTATCTGTTTAACAGAGGTCGTAGCAGTAAATGTGTCCTGCCCAAGATCTTTCGCCACGGTCTTTTTCAGCACCGTGCTGTCAAGCAGCTGTGTAAAGCGTTTTGCCAAATCTTCTGCCGAGGAAAGATCCTGATAAATCGTGTTATTGGTGCTCTTTGCCGAGACGGTAAAAATTGCTTTTGCCGTGTACTCCGGCTGGTATGTCTGTACAACAACAACATTTGTCAGCAGACTGACAGAGACTGCAAACAGCAAAATCGCTGCCCATTCACGTAAAACATCTCTCAGAATACTAAAGATATCAATCTGTTTTGTCAGATTCTGTTCCATGCCCATCCCCCTTATTCTGTTACGACGACAATCAGCCGTGTTGAGCCGGTTCTGCCGACCGTATCCTCCATGGTATAGGTCAGTTCATATGTGCCCGCTTTTTCATTGTCTACACTGCCGGAAACCGAGATGCTGCTTGCGGGTAAAGCTTTCGCTGTCTGCCCAGCAGCTGCCGCCGTGTCGGGTGCAGTGAAACTGCCGTTCTCTTGTTTGGTATATACAGTATCTCCAATCTCGATCTCTTTTACATAGCTCATCGGATCGATCTCCTGTCCCTTGCTGATATATATAATATACTGGTTCAGATTAATCTTCGCACTGGAGTTATACTCCGACTGCGACAGCATGGTGACGGTTGCTGTCAGCCGCGCCACATCACCAGCACTGTTCGTCACCGTAAATTCCAGCGGATATTCGCCCTCTGTATCGCTCGGAATCCGATACTTATCTGTAATCTTGACGCTGGCAGATAAATCCCCATCCAACTGATCGGTTGCACCGATATTTCCCAAAATATCATCTGCACCGAGTGCATACTGCAGCGGTCCGTCCAGCGTAAACTGCGGTGCGTGATAATCATTATATGTCACGCTGCGCTGAGCCTTAGTGACATTACCATCAGAATCGAATGCAACAATCGTCATGGTGCGAGTATCTCCCTCCATCAGATTGCTCATATTCTCAATCATTAAATTCTGAGAAACATCTCCATCTGTACTATCCTCCGCCGTCACGCCTTCAAGCAATTCTTTCTCAGAAGCCTCTGCTGAAACCGTGATACTGTCCGTATCCATGGAAATGGTTGGTCCACTTTTATCTGTCATCATTTGCATTACCTGTGACACAGCAAACGCTGCAACTGCAATCACAAACAACGCAATGGTAAAGATTCGTGTTCGTCTCATTGTTTTCTCCTGCCTTCCAAGCGAATGATATAGTTACTGCATCGCATATGCATTCTCTCTGTCTTTTCGAATCGAAATTGATTGCTGTTGCTCCAATTCTGTCGGATTTTTCTTTGGTGTGTACTCCGGCACAAGTCGCTGCACTTCTTCTCGAATATGTTCGGATTCGGCAAATGCCTCCTGTACCAAGGTGTGCACAAATTGCCGGATACGTTCTGCATCCACCGAGGTCGCCTGTGCTACAAAAATCTGTTTGTTTTCGGTACTTTTCAGATTATCTAAGCTAATCAGCAATTCTTCATACAGCTTTTCTCCCGGACGCAAGCCGGTAAATGTGATTGGGATGTCTTTTCCCGGTTCCAAACCAGAAAGTCGAATCATATTTTCTGCCAGATCCAAAATCTTTACCGGCTCCCCCATATCCAAAATAAACATTTCTCCGCCTTCCGCCAATGCTCCGCACTGCAAAACCAGATTCACCGCCTCCGGAATCGTCATGAAATATCGGATAATATCCGGATGTGTAACGGTAACTGGTCCGCCATGTGCAATCTGTTTTTGAAACAGCGGAACTACACTGCCATTGCTGCCCAATACATTGCCGAAGCGAACGGCAGCATACTCCGTCTTAGACGTCTGTGCGAAGCTCTGCACAATCAGTTCGCAGACACGTTTCGATGCCCCCATAATATTGGTTGGACGAACCGCTTTATCCGTTGAAATCAGCACCATTTTTTTCGCATGATACTTGTCCGCAGCCTTGGCAACATTCCACGTGCCGAGCACATTATTTTTAATTGCTTCATTTGGGCTGTCCTCCATGAGCGGCACATGCTTGTGCGCCGCCGCATGAAAGACCAGTTCCGGATGATATGTAGAAAAAATTGTGTCTATACGCTTCTCGTTGCGAACAGAACCAATCAGCACCTGCAAATTCAAATTCGGATGCCGGTACAGCAGTTCTCCACGAATATCATATGCATTATTTTCATAAATGTCCAAAATAATAAGCTGTCGCGGTTCATATCCTGCAATCTGTCGGCAAATCTCACTTCCAATGGAGCCGCCGCCGCCTGTGACCAGAACCGTCTTTCCTTTGACGTACCGCATAATCGTTTCCATGCGCAGATTTACCGGCTCTCGACCGAGCAGGTCGTTAATTTCAATTTTGCGCAGCATGGAAACATGTATATCTCCATTGATAATTTGATAAATACCCGGCAGGGTTAAAACGCTGCAGCCAGTTGCTCTGCTGCAGTACTCTAATATCCTCTTTTTTTCCACGCCGGATGCAGACGGAATTGCAACAATAATCTCCTTAATGTCGTATCTCTCTGCAAGCATCGGAATCTGCTCTACAGTTCCTGCCACAGGCACCCCATGCATGTAGGTTCCCACCTTTGCCGTATCATCATCCACAATACAGACAACCTTCCGGTTGAGATGACTGCTGTCAGTTAATTCCTTGAGCAACAGATTGCCGGCCTTTCCTGCGCCGACAACCATTGTATGTACATCGGTTTTTTGTTCATTTTCCTGTCCTCGTTCCGGTATAACACGCCAGATAAACCGGCTGAATCCCGTCAAGAAAAACAGCAGCAATAGATACAACACAGGATAACTGCGAGGAACTCGCCAATGCAGCAAGTACATGCCGATTGTTTGCAAAACCGTTGAACTCGTTACCGCATAAATGATATTTTTCAGTTCCACCATGCCGGCAAACCGCCACAAGCTGTTGTACAGTCGAAATATTCGAAACAGCAACAACGTGCAAATCAGATTGATGCCCCCATAGTTTTCCACGGAATGCAGAAATACCGTATCAATCCCGCCGAATTGAAAGTCCATACGCACCCAAAGTGCACCACCCATACTGATTAAGACAATCAAAGTGTCCAAAAATAACTGTGCAATGGTCTGCATACGCGCTGTATTCTCTTTTTGTCCAATGCCGCAGTGCATGCTCCGTCTACTCCCCCTCTATTTCAGAAACGGTTTATTGCTACACACCAATATATCCGTTTGTTCCAATAATCTTATTTTCACCCTAAAATATAATTATATATGATATGATACCACATTCTTCACAAAACTTCAATTACCTCCTCCGCATATTTTCTGCGCATATTTGCGTTTTTTTCGTCTTTTTTTTGCAAAATTTCTACAAACATCGCAGCTGCTTGCAAATTATTTAATATATATTCATTTTTTCATGCAGCAAAACAGGCAAAGTGCCATCGCTTTGCCTGTTTTGTCGTCAAATGTTCTTATTGTATTTTTTGTTCCAGCGGGAATGTCACACGCCAGTTTCCCTGTGTCGCACCCTGATTGGCAGTCCAGAAGTCGCCGCAAAGTTGATACTGTGCAAGTTCCTGCTGTGGTATATCAAAAACAAATTCATAATAGTTGTCTTTGTTGTCATCGGATATGAAGCATACATTGTACTCTGTCTCGATTTTTGCGCCGTTTGCATCTGTCAGCCAGACATCCGCATGATTGTCCGTCTCGAGGAAATCGCGCATAGCCATCTGTATGTGCAGTTTGCCGTCGATGTATCCCACACCGGTGAAATCAATGCCCGGTATTTCCTGTAGTATCGAATTGTTCTCGTTCGGCTTGAGCACGGTGTGCTCTCCCTCAAACAGACCGGCATTGGCGTCCCAGTCACCGCCACCGCCGTTGATTTCCTTCTTCATCGTCTGCGGCGTTTTCAGAGCGGCATCCAGCGCGTGCGGGATAACATAATTTTCCTGTTCCTGTTTTCCGCTCAAAAACTTTGCAAGCGTAAACGTCACTTTGTCCTTGGTCAAATCTTTTCCATTCATGGACTGGATCGTAATATAAAACCGCGCGGTCTGTGTCTCTTTGTCATAGCCAACAAGAGAGCAGCCACTGGCTGTGTCCTGCGCCGTCAGAATACTATAGCTGTCCATCAGGTCGGTTGTCTCGTCAATCCGTCCTTTTTTCTCCATATCACGCAGCGTGACATAGGCCTGTGCCGTATCGCCGGAAATAGACGCTGATTCCACCTCCATGCGGATGCCGTTGTCATCGCATGTCTGATTAACCGGCACAAAGTGCTGGGCAAGTGTCGGTGATACCGCATACATCACGGCATACGCTGTGTCACTGTTGGCGGCCAGCGCAGACAGGGTGAAATTCAGGCAGACACACACGGCGACTATGGCAGCGACCGGACGCAGGACGCGGCGCGTGTGGGATCTGTACGGCACAGGATGATTCCGTGCCTCTGTCATAACCTCCTGTACCAGCTGTTCATTGGGTTTCACTTGCTGCATCATATGCTGATACTTGCGTTTCATCGTCATTCTCCTCTCTTAAAAGCTCTCGCAGCATCTCTCGCGCACGGGTCAGTTGGGAACGAACCGTGCCGCTGCGGCGGTGCAGTGTCTGTGCAATTTGTTCCGTTGTCATATCCTCATAATAAAACAGATGAATGACTTCCCGATATTTGGGCGGCAGCTGCCGAAGCGCATCATACAGACCGGAATCCTCCGGTGTTTCCCAAGAAAGATTTTCTTCCAGCTCTACGGTATGTCTGCGCCAGGCAGACATGTGCATTTTATTACAGCAATTGACTGTCACGCGCAAAAACCATGCTTTTTCGTGTTCTTCATCGTGAAATGCCGGACATTTTTTCAAGTATCGTAAAAAGACTTCCTGAAAAATCTCATCGGCATCATATTTTGTTCCCATCCGCGCAAACGCCAAGCGATACACCATGTCTGCATATTTTTGGATGAGCCGATCGGTATCTCTGTTTTGTCTCACTGTGTTTTCCTCCCTTCGCTCTATACACCCCACAGCAGGACAAATTGCTGCACGAGGAAAAGAAAAAAAGCCGACTGCGCAGGTTTTCCTGTATGCAGTCGGCTTTTTTCTATCGGTTTGTCTTACAGTCGTTCGTCATCGTACAGTGCGCCAGCCTTCTCATAGTGCGTGACACGCGCGATGTGGTTGTCATCGTCAACAAAAACGACCTTCGGCTTATGGGTCTGCGCCTCTTCCGGTGTTACATCCGCATATGCCATAATAATCACATGGTCACCCTCAGATGCGCAGCGTGCTGCAGCGCCGTTCAGACAGATCACGCCGCTGCCCGGCTCACCTGCGATGGTGTACGTTTCAAAGCGATTGCCGTTGTTTACATCTACAATCTGTACTTTTTCATACTCATAAATACCAGCTGTATTCAAAAGCTCGCTGTCGACGGTAATCGAACCCACATAGTTCAGCTCAGCCTGTGTTACAACGGCGCGGTGAATTTTGCCTTTCAGCATCTGGATTGTCATGTAAATTTCGTCCTCCGTTTTATTTAGCGTTCAATGATAAAGTTATCAATCAGGCGGGTCTTGCCGATATATACGGCAACAGCGGCGAGGATCGAGCCTTCGGTGCTGCTGACCGGCTCCAGATTGTTCCAATCTACAATTTCTACATAGTCAATGCGGCTGAGCGGCTCTGCCTCAATCTCAGCAGCAATGATTGCCTTGACTTTTTCTGCATCGGTCTCGCCAGCTTCTACAGCAGCCTTGCCCTTGTTCAGACCGCGGGACAGGCACAGTGCTGCCTTGCGCTCCTCTGCGCTCAGGTAGGTGTTGCGGGAAGACTTTGCCAGACCGTCCTCTTCACGGATAATCGGGCAGCCAACGATGGTCAGCGGCATATTCAGGTCGCGCACCATGCGGCGGATGACAGCGAGCTGCTGTGCGTCCTTCTGACCGAAGTAAGCGCGATCCGGCTGTACAATGTGGAACAGCTTGCTGACAACTGTGCACACGCCGCGGAAATGAATCGGACGTGTCTTGCCGCACAGCCCCTTGGTCAGATGATCCATATCCACATAGGTGCAGAAGTCCGGTGCGTACATTTCCTCCGGCTCCGGATTGAAAATCAGGTTTGCGCCGGTAGATTCGCACAGAGCAGCATCGCGCTCCAAATCGCGCGGATAGGTTGCCAGATCCTCTGTCGGGCCAAACTGAATCGGGTTGACAAAGTCGGAAACAACCGTGCGGTCGTTCTCTGCAACCGAGCGCGCAATCAGGCTCTGATGGCCTTCATGCAAATAACCCATGGTCGGAACCAGACCGACGGTCAGTCCCTCAGCGCGCCATGCCTTTACCTGTGCGCGAACTTCTTCTATTGTCTTAACGATGGTAATCATGTGAAACTCCTTTATGTGACTGCATGTCTGCGATACTTTTTCTTAGTACAATCTGCCGATGATGTCCTCATCAATCTTATAGGTATGCTCCTGTGCCGGGAACACGCCTTCCTTGACTTCCTGATCGAAGGCCTTGAAGGCTTCGGTCATAACCTCGCCAACGTTGGCAAAGTGCTTGACGAACTTCGGCTTGAAGTCGGTGAACATGCCGAGCATATCCTGATAAACCAAAACCTGACCGTCGCAGCCAGCACCGGCGCCGATACCGATGGTCGGAATATCCAGGCTGTCGGTAATCTTCTGTGCCAGCAGTGCCGGAATGCCTTCCAGAACAACAGCAAAGGCACCTGCTTCCTGTACGCGGCGGGCATCATCCAGAATCTGCTGTGCTTCCTTTTCGCCCTTGCCCTGTACCTTAAAGCCGCCGAATGCATTGATGGACTGTGGGGTCAGACCGAGATGTGCGCAAACCGGAATAGATGCGCCGACAATCGCCTTGATCTGCTCGCATACCGAAGCGCCGCCCTCCAGCTTGACTGCCTGTGCGCGGCCTTCCTTCATCAATCTGCCTGCATTGACAACAGCGTCATAAACAGATGCCTGATACGACATAAACGGCATGTCGCCGATAACCAGTGCATTTTTTGCACCGCGGGCAACAGCTGCCGTATGATGAATCATATCTTCCATTGTAACGGACAATGTATCCTCATAGCCGAGAATGGTATTTCCCAGCGAATCTCCTACCAGAATCGAGTTGATACCTGCTGCATCGACGAGCTTTGCGGTCGAGTAATCATACGCTGTCAGCATGGACAGACGCGTGCCTTCCTTTTTTGCCTGCTGGAATGTTAATACAGTGTTCTTCATGACAATCCCTCCAAATACTTGATGAGGGCGGTATCGTCTCTGTCTGGATGTTTTTTGTGTGCAATATCACATAATCTGCGCGTCAGACGGGCATACAGTGCCTGTTCCTCCCGCGTCAGACATGCCATGTGCGATTGGATTGTTTCCATGTCACCGCGCTCTGCCGGACCTGTCAGAGCGTTCTGCGTTCCTTTGTCGCAAATCGCCTGCATATTTCCGCGCATGAGCGGGGTCAGAGCGGCCAGCGCCTGCTCTGGTGTAAATCCGCACTGCTGCAGGAGCTGTGTGCCCCAGTCCGCCAGTCCAACGACCAGATTACTCACAACGCACGATGCCAAATGATACCGTGCCTTGTCTGCCGCCTGGATTGTCGCGTGTCGAATGCCGCAGGCATCCAAAACCGCCTGCATATGCGGTGCGCCGTTGCCCTCCAGCGTAAAAAATGCGCCGGACAGCTTTTCCCACGCGGAGAATCGGTCACTGACTGCCATCATCGGGTGCACGGAACAGGTCTGTGCGCCGCACGCATCCGCTCCCTCGAAAACCGAGCTGGGCAATGCGCCGCTGCAATGACATATCCATTTACTTTTGATCGGCAGTGTTTTCATGTCCTTCCACATGCGTGCAACCGCACCATCCGATGTGGTCACGAACAGGGTATCGCTCGCTTGTACGATCTCTTCCAATGTATCAAAGCAATGCGTCCTTGTAAACTCTGCTGCCTCCTCGGCGTGCTTGCGGGTTCTGCTGTAGTAGCCTGTGACAGCGATACCGTGCTGGGTAAACAGCTTACCGAGCGATGTACCGACGTTTCCCGCGCCGATAAAACCAATTTTCATACGAACCACCTCCGTATTTCTACCGTCGGCGATTCCCTGTGCATCAGTCCCACTTGCCCGCGGCAATATAGGCTGTGCCGAAAAAAAGAATAAACATCCGGTGCAGTTTACGATGTATTCTCGTAATACCACCCATACCGTTTAGAATAGCACAACGGACGATGCGAAACAAGAGGTTTACCGCAAAATATAATTTTTTCTCCGTACAGCCCAATGTTTTTCCCAAACACCAGCCGGATTTTATCTGTTCTTACCCGAAAAAACGCCAATATTTCATTTTCACATTTGTTACTTTTCGCTACTTAAACATCGTCTTCCTCGTGTTTTTTGTTGACTATTCTTATTTTTCCAAACTTTCTTCTAGGTGCACGCAGCACGCATATCTGATAAAACCTCCTCATCTGTGCCAGAGCTTAATCTCGCATTTATTCGATTTTCCGTTTCTTTTTATTTCTTTATGCGGATTTAAGTTTTCTTTAAAAATTTCAAAACACCTCTTGCAATATGTTGTTATTTTCCGTATAATGATAATATATTGAGAGATTTGAGAAGGAATATTTGCATAAACCGTATGTTTCCCCCTTATTTACGGATATGCACAGGCAAGGAGAGATTTATTATGGTCGAATTTACAACTCAATTCTGTGACTCTGCTAGCTTTTGCCAAACTACCCTGCGGCAGTATGGCCGGTACGAGAAGGACGCTGATACGAAACAGCTGCCGTTTTTGAATGAGCACACTGTTATTGCATATATAACAGAAGGCTCTGGCAATCTGAAGCTCGGTACATCGCTTCACACCATCGAACCCGGCTCTGTCCTCGTCATGTTCCCAGACGTCTGTGTCAATGCTTCTGCATTTGAGGGTTCTATCAAGGTCATGTGGGCAGAGATGTCCGGCGATCCGCTGCCGAAAATTCTGGCTCGCGCTGGTCTGACACCGCAAAAGCCGATTTTGTCTCTGGCTGATCTGGGAGATCGCTGCAAAACTGCAAAAACGATGGCTCGCCTGACCGATCCGGACACCGAGCTCGGCGCTCTGGAAGCCTATGGTCTGGCAATGGAAGTGCTGAACAACGTGGTAGAGGAAAGCCCGCGTCCGTGCCAGCCGAAGGTATCCAACCTCCAGCAGTATTACGTGGACAAATCCATCCGGTATATCAAAACCAAGTATCCGCAGGACATTTCGGTAGAAGATGTCGCGCAGTACTGCGGTTTGAACAGAAGCTATCTCGGCAAGCTGTTCCGCGATGCGACCGGCATGACCACACAGGAATATCTGATCCGCCAGCGCATGAGCGTTGCTTGTCACTATCTCCAGATCGGTGCCGCTCCGATTGCAACGATTGCTCGTTCTGTCGGCTATCCGAATCAGCTACACTTCTCCCGTGCCTTCCACAAGGTATTCGGCATCCCGCCGCGTGAGTGGCAGAAGCGCAACCGCAAGAATGGCAAGTAATCAGTAAATCCAAGGATATAGCGCCAGTTCCGAATGTTTTCGGAACTGGCGTTTTTTTGCATCTGCGAGAGCCAAAAAGCGAGCTATTCTACTCTTTTGTAAAATAGCTCGCTCCATTTATATTCTCTTTTTATACTGCGCGTAAATCACATATCCTATGGCGAATCCAATCAAAGACAAATTGACTGTTGCAAGATCAAATACGCCTTTGTGTACGATTGGCTGTACCAATTCAAACACTGTGCACGTAATCACGCCAAATATCCAATAACTTGCTTTCTTTCGAATAACACTTCGAGCTAAAAATCCCATCGGGATAAACAATACAAGATTACCCAAGTAAGATTTTAAATGAAAGAGAAAATCATCTGCCGGAATAATCGGATTCCAATAATTATTTGGAATGCCAAACGGATATGTTACGCTCGGTTCCCAAGGTTTTATCCATTTAAAAAGAAGCAAAAGCACAATGTATCCGATGGAAAAAGCGCACCATGTTTTCCGAAACTTTCTGTTATTCTCCATAAGCAGCTTTCTCCTTCTTAATATATTTTCATCTACTTTTATTTTTATGTTTGTAGTATATCATCAACACACATTGTTGTAAATTGACTTTTTTAACGGTATTCTCCGTTATTTTTTGTACACTTTTGCTATATATTGTTTTCTGCAAATATATATTGTTTGTATTTTGCTAACTTTCATGGTATGCTATATTAAATAAAGGAGGACGACTCATGAAACACACGCATTCCGCCCTGCTTTCGGTCTGTCTGGCAGCTTTTCTGCTGACAGGCTGCGGTTCCGGCAAAGCAGGCTCATCTGAAAATCCCTATGTATGTACCAAGCAGACCGCCAATGCAGGCAATTATGTTACCTATGACTATGACGCAAGCGGCAATTGCACCAAAGAATCCCGTTATTCTGCATCCGGGAATCTTACCGGCTGGACAGAGACGACATACAGCGAGGACAATCAGCCGACAGAAGTTATCACATACAACGAAGCCGGAGAGATCCAGTCTCGCGTCAGCAATCAATACAAAAACGGCAAATTAATTTCCACCGTCAGTCTGGACGGCAGCAAGAAAAACAAGAACTATGAGGAAGCCTATACCTATGATACCAAGGGACATCTGACCAAACAAACACATACCGAAGAGCGCGGCAGTGTCAACAACAGCTATTGGGTTGAAATGACCACCGACGATCAAGGCAGGCAAACCAAATCGGTGCAGCACAACGATGCTGATGCCGCTCAAAATACGATTGCCATTGAATCTCTCTATAACGAAGCCGGAAATCTCGTCAAATCCAGCACCTACACCAATGACACACTGGACAGCTGGGATGAAATGGACTACGATGCAGACGGCAATCTGCTCAACACCTGCACCTATGACGCACAGGGAAATTTACAGGTCAAATACACCAATACCTACGACAAGCACGGCAATCTGACACAGACCGACATACTCACCGCGGACAAAAACGAACCGCTCGTGACCTACGAATATATGACGCTTCAGCAATATCTAAAATCTCTTTCCTAATGCGCCAAATAGCACAAAAGACCCGCCTCTGGCAGGTCTTTTTCTTTCCCTATTCTATATCTACCATCTATTTTCCTTAGATGAATTTGTAAATTGCCTTTGCCACACCGTCATTATCATTGGTGTCTGTGACGTATTTCGCCAGCTTTTTTACGGCTTCGTCACCATTTCCCATCACGACCGGCATTCCCGCAATGCGCAGCATATCCGAATCGTTGTCGCTGTCTCCAATTGCCATCACTTCATCCATCGTGATACCCATGACATGGGTCAGCTCCTGCAAGGCAAGTCCCTTATTGACACCCTCCGGCATAATCTCAAAATTATTTTCCGCCGAGCGCGTAATATGAATGCCCGGCAGTTGGTTAATTTCCGCCAATGCTTCTGCCAGCACCTGTACATCGCCGCGCGCAAAGACCTTAGATACCGGAAATTTATGCTCGCGGATTGTCGCTGCGACATCCGGCAGCACTACTTTGCTCGCCCAGAAGCCCTCTGTGCGCTTGGTATTACACAAAATTTCATCCGAATATGGGTTCAGATACAGTCTGTCGCCCACATAAATCATAACTGTGACCGGACGATTCTGCACAGCCTCTACGACCTTCGCTCCGATATCCCACGGCATTGCCCATTCCTTTACGTTGCGCGCATTGCGCACATCGGAGATCGCCGCGCCGCCCGCTGAAATCAGCAGAGAGGATGCACCGATTTCCTTCGAGAAAACAGCGGCTTCTCCTACAATTCGACCGGTACAGACGATTACCTTGACGCCCTTGCTGCGCGCATAGGCCACCGCTTCCACCGTCGATGGAAGTATATCAATACTGCTGGTCAGCACTGTTCCGTCCAAATCCAGTGCAATCAAACGATACATTCTGAATAGCTCCCTTCCGTTTGTGAAAATCCTGTTTTTATGCGTATTTGTTATGCAAACACCTGCACGGCAATGGCACCGCCGATGACAACCACCGAAACCAGCGCGCAAATTGCATCTGCTTTTCCAAATTTCAGCTGACGCATTCTCGTGCGCCCAATATCTCCGCGATACAGTCGGCACTCCATCGCCGTCGCCAGCTCATCCGCGCGGCGAAATGCCGACACAAACAGCGGCACCAAAATCGGCACGAGTGCCTTGGCGCGGTGCAGCAGGCCGCCGGAATCAAAATCCGCGCCGCGTGCGCGCTGTGCGCTCATAATTTTATCGGTCTCCTCCACCAATGTCGGAATAAACCGCAGTGCCAGCGACATCATCATCGCCAGTTCATGAATCGGCGCGTGTACTTTTTTGAGCGGGGACAGCAGCCGTTCCAGTCCATCTGTGAGCTGAATCGGCGATGTCGTATATGTCAGCAGCGATGCACCGACAATCAGCAAAATCAATCGCACCACAATGAGTACCGCTCGGCTGACACCATTGGATGTAATCGTGAGCATGGCAAACTGCCACAGGGTATCGCCGCCCGGCGTCATAAACAGATTCAGCACCGCGGTAAAGACAATGATAAACAGCAGCGGCTTGAGACCACGCAGCACCATGCGCAGCTTGAGACGCGCCAGATAAACCATACCGAAAATAAATGCCGCGAGCAGCAGCATAGAGATGGGATTGCTGCACACAAAGACGGCAACAATCAATACCAGCACAAGCAAAATCTTTGTTCGCGGGTCGGCACGGTGCAGAAGCGAACGCCCCGGAAAATATTGTCCCAGTGTGATGTCCTTCAGCATCAGCTCTTCCCTCCTGCCTGTTGTTTATAGGCAAACAGCTGCTTCACTGCCTGCTCCACGGTATAACAGCCGGTATCGACCGATATGCCGCGTTTTTTCAGCTCTAATAAAATCTTTGTAACCTGCGGCACGGTCAGTCCTGCCTGTTCCAGAGCTTCCGCCTGCGCAAAAACCGTTTCCGGTGTTCCAGTCAAAAAAACCTGTCCTTTTTTCATCACGACAAGCCGATCTGCCATACGCGCCGCATCCTCCATAGAATGGGTGACGAGAACAATCGTCGTGCCGTGCAAATCGTGCAGGCGGCGAATCAAATCAAACATTTCTCTGCGTCCCGCCGGATCCAGACCCGCTGTCGGCTCATCCAGCACCAGAATTTCCGGCTGCATCGCCACAACACCCGCCAGAGCCACGCGGCGTTTTTGTCCGCCGGACAGCTCAAACGGAGATTTATCGCGCAGGCTGGCATCCAGCCCGACATCTTCCATCGCCTGTGTGACGCGCCGTTCAATCTCTGCGGCATCCAAGCCCATATTGGTCGGGCCATAAGCAATATCTTTCGCAATGGTTTCTTCAAACAGCTGATATTCCGGATACTGGAACACCAGACCGATATGAAAGCGCACGCTTCGCAGGTCATTATCCGAGGCAAAGATGCTCTTTCCATGCAGCAGGACATCTCCCTCTGTCGGACGGAGCAAGCCATTGAGATGCTGAATCAATGTGGACTTTCCCGAACCGGTATGTCCGATAATTGCTAAAAATTCACCTTGTTCCACGCTCAAATTGACATGATCCAGTGCTTTTTGTTCAAACGGCGTGCCCTTACTGTATACATGACTCAGGTCACGCACTTCTAAGACAGCCATGTCATGCGCCCCCTTTCAGCCATGCTTCCAGCCGATCTGCACATTCTTCAACGGTCAGGGCATCGATAGGCAATTGGGTTCCGGCAGTCTGATTGAGCTGTTCCAGCAGCTCAATACTCTGCGGTGCCTCCAATCCCAGCTCACGCAGCCGCTGCGTTTGGGTAAATACCTCGCGCGGTGTGCCGTCCATCACCAGATGTCCGCCATCCAAAACGGCGACGCGCTGCGCCTGTACCGCTTCATCCATATGATGGGTGATGAGAATAATCGTAATGTGTTGTTTTTCGTGCAGCTCATGCAGGATACGCATAATATCTGCGCGACCCTGCGGATCAAGCATGGCTGTCGGTTCATCCAGCACAATGCATTTCGGCTGCATTGCCAGCACACCAGCAATGGCTACGCGCTGTTTTTGTCCTCCGGACAACAAATGCGGGGCATGCAGATGATATTCATACATGCCGACGAGCTTGAGTGCCTGATAGACACGGCGGCGGATTTCTTTGGGTTCAACACCCATATTTTCCGGACCAAACGCGGCATCCTCTTCCACAACCGTTGCGACAATCTGATTATCCGGGTTCTGAAAGACCATGCTGCACGCACGGCGGATCTCCCACAGCTTTTCTTCGTCCATGGTATCCATGCCATCCACCCAAATCCTGCCGCCGGATGGCAGATTGATGGCATTGCACATGCGCGCAAAGGTAGATTTTCCAGAGCCGTTTCTGCCCAAAATCGCGGCAAACTGCCCATATGGAATGGTAAGATTCACGCCGTCCAACGCCAAATGCGTTGCCCGCGAGAAATCCGTATAACGGAAAGTTAAATTTTCCGCATGAATCATATCTGACATGGTGTACTTCCTTTATTTGGGGATGGAGATCACTGACTCCCTCAGTCGCTTCGCGACAGCTCTCCCAAAGGGAGAGCCAAGAAGCCGGTGCGAACTTGCTTATTTTACCGATTGGTATTCACCCAGCGGGCGGTATTGCCGCACGGCAGGGCGTAGCCCGTCGATTTTACCGGCAGACCCAGCTCCTGGCAGTCAATATGACCGCCGAAACGAGAGGCAATCGTTGTGCCGAGAATATATCCCATGACTGCCGGTGCGAGACCTGTCGAATAGCTGTTGACAAGCAGGAACAGCGGATCATCCGACAGCAGCTGAGAGGTCAGCTGAATAAAATCGGCGATGTCATTCTCAATTTTCCAAACCTGTCCTGTAGGACCTCTGCCATAGCTCGGTGGGTCCATGATGATGCCGTCATACTTGTGTCCGCGGCGAATTTCTCGCTCGACAAACTTCTTGCAGTCATCGACAATCCAACGAATCGGACGATCTGCCAGACCGGATGCCACAGCATTCTCCTTTGCCCACTGCGTCATGCCCTTCGAGGCATCGACATGGCACACACTGGCACCGGCAGAAGCTGCCGCCAGCGTCGCACCGCCGGTATAGGCAAACAAATTGAGGACACGTACCGGCTTATCCGACTTGCGAATGAGTCCATCGACATAATCCCAGTTTGCCGCCTGCTCCGGAAACAAACCGGTGTGCTTAAAGTTCATCGGTTTGATGTGAAAGGTCAGCTCCCGATAGTGAATGTCCCACTGGCTCGGCAGCTTTTTGATGTTCCACTTGCCGCCGCCGGAGGACGAACGATGATAGGATGCATCCGCGGTTCTCCAAGCAGAAACATTTTTCTGCTTCGGCCAAATCGCCTGCGGGTCCGGACGAACCAAGACCTGTTTGCCCCATCGCTCTACTTTTTCGCCGTTGCCGCAGTCGAGCACCTCAAAATCTTTCCATTTATCTGCAATCCACATATGACTCTCCTGTTATCTATGCTTGGTATATTTCTTCTGATTGGATTTCTGGTCACGGCGTCCGCCGGATGACCGGTGATTGGTATTGCTCCGCGCCGTGCGTTTATCTGTTCTGCGCGATACCTGCTGAACGTTTCTGCCGCGCCCTTGCTTTCTCTGCGGTTTTTCCGTGTGCAGATGGGCAAAATGCTCATTGGGTCGCGGACGAATCAAACACTCTCTGCCGTAGCCAATGAGATCCTCTCTGCCCGCCTGAAGCAGGGCTTTGATGACAATCGCGCGCTTATCCGGTCTGCGCCACTGCAGCAGTGCGCGCTGCATTTCCTTTTCCTCCGGCGTCTTGGCAACATACACCGGCTTCATCGTGCGCGGATCAACGCCGGAATAATACATCGCCGTGGACAGCGTGCCCGGTGTCGGGTAAAAGTCCTGTACCTGCTGCGGCATATAGCCAATCGAGTGCAGATATTCCGCCAGATGCACGGCATCACTCAGCTCTGCGCCCGGATGGGAGGACATCAAATACGGTACCAGATACTGTTTTTTTCCCAATTTTGCATTGATGCGTTCATATCGCTCTTTAAACCGGCGGTACACATCAAACGACGGCTTGCCCATGTAATACAGCGCATGATCGCTCATGTGCTCCGGTGCGACTTTGAGCTGACCGCTGATATGATACTTGACCAGCTCCAAGAAAAATTCGTCGTTGTCATCCGCCATCATGTAATCATAGCGCAGACCCGAACGCACAAATACTTTCTTGACACCCGGAATTTCCCGCAGCTGACGCAGCAGCTTGAGATAATCCGAATGATCTGCCCGCAGATTGCCGCACGCCTTTGGGAACAAACAGCGCTTGTTCTGACATAAGCCCTGTGTCTCCTGCTTTTTGCACGCCGGAAAACGGAAATTCGCGGTTGGGCCGCCGACATCATGAATATATCCCTTGAAATCCGGATGCTGGGCGATGCGCTTGCCCTCTGCCACAACCGATTCATGCGAACGCGAGGAAATATATCTGCCCTGATGGAACGCCAGCGAACAGAAATTACAGCCGCCAAAGCAGCCGCGGTTGTGAATAATGGAAAACTGCACTTCGGCAATCGCCGGAACGCCGCCGACAGCTTCATAGCTTGGATGATAGGTTCTCTCATACGGCAGGCCATATACCCAGTCCATTTCTTTCGTTGTCAGCGGAATAGACGGCGGATTCTGCACGAGAAAGCGGTGTCCATGCTTCTGCACGACAGCTTTTCCCGTAATATGATCCTGCTGGGCATACTGAATCTTTACCGATTCAGCATACTTGATTTTGTCTTCTATGGTCTCCTCCAGCGAAGGACACCACACAGCTGGAAACGAAATATCTTCTGCATCCTTGGTAAAATATGCCGTGCCGCGGACATGCTTGCACACCTCTGCGCCGCGTTTGCCCGCTTTGAGATTGGCGGCAATTTCCAGTACCGATTTTTCTCCCATGCCGAACATCAGACCATCAGCACCCGCGTCCTGCAAAATAGACGGCATGATATGATCCGCCCAATAATCATAATGGGCAAATCGGCGCAGGCTCGCTTCGAGTCCGCCGATATAAATTGGCGTATCCGGAAACGCACGGCGCGCGAGCTTGGCATACACCGTCACTGCGCGATCCGGCCGCTTGCCGCCCACGCCGCCGGGAGAATATGAATCGTCATGTCGCCGCTTCTTGGATGCCGTATAATGCGCCACCATCGAGTCAATATTGCCGCCGTTAATGAGCACGGCATAGCGCGGTCGTCCCATTGCCACAAAATCCGCCTCTGTGCGGAAATCCGGCTGCGACAAAATCGCCACGCGGTATCCTGCGTCCTCTAACACGCGCGAAATGACTGCCGTGCCAAACGATGGATGATCCACATAAGCATCGCCAGCCACAAGCAGAAAATCACAGTAATACCACCCACGCGACAGCATATCTTCTTTTGAAATCGGCAAAAAGCCGCCTGTTTTCTTTGCCATATCGTCCTCTTTTGACTGATTTTAGATATTCCTAGTTTTTCTCAGCTTTTATCATACCACAGCAGAGCGGAAGAAGAAACGGAATATTTTACGAATTTCCTGTTTTTTTACTTTTACTTTCCGACACACAAAAAAACGCCCATCCCGTCAGCGGGATGGGCGTCCAATTACCGGTTGTATCAATTAGTCGTTGACGTAAGCGGCAACGATCTGACCGATGTACATCTTGTGGTAATCCGGTGCATCGTATGCGTGCTCAAAAATCGGCATATCGGTGCAGTTTTCCGGCGGCAGCTCCTGTGCGTACATCTTCTTGCACACGAGGGTGTATGCTGCTTCCTCAAAGGTCGGCACGCCGTCAATCATGGTCTTTGTCAGACCGGATTCCTTAAGCTTGTCGATGTCGCGGCCAGACTTGGAGCCAGCCAGCTTGAGGGCATCTTCATGTCCCGGCTTCAGGCAGGTCACTGTGAACAGATCGTTGTTCTCCATGTAGCCGAAGGTGTGGCGGGAATGGCGAACATACACGGTGATTGCCGGCTTGAACCACAGTTCACCCAGCATGCCCCAGTTGATGGTCATAAAATTAAAATCGTTCTCTGTACCGGCAGCCAGCAGCATCCACTTGTTGCAGATTTCATCAATGGCATTGCCCGGCAGCTCAGTCGGATCAATCTTGCGGAAAGACATCGTTAAAAACCTCCTCAAATATCTTTTGTTGCGTATATGATTATCTTACTATATTCCCGCCGCGATATGCAAGCAGTTTTACGCATTTTATGCGCTTAGAAGTTTGTTATCACGGCAAATCTTTTGCGCGAAGCTGCATCTGCATCCAATCATCGCGCGTGATGAGCACGCGGCGCGGTTTAGAGCCTTCAAACGGCCCGACAATACCGCGCTGCTCCATCTGATCCACCAGACGCGCGGCGCGCGCATAGCCCAGCTTCAAGCGTCGCTGCAGCATAGATACCGATGCCTGTCCTGACTCGACAACAATCGTAATCGCCTGCGGCAGCAGCTCGTCCTCATCCTCGGACGCATCGTAGCCGCCCGCCGATTCGCTTTCCGACTGCTTCTCAATATGATTCATAATCTCCTGCGAATACTCCGCTTCGGCGTTTTTCTTTACGTATTGAATGACGTTTTCAATTTCCTCTGTGCTGACAAAACAGCCCTGAATACGCACCGGCTTATTAAGATTGATCGGAGAATACAGCATATCGCCCTTGCCAATCAGCTTATCCGCGCCGACGGTATCCAAAATAATGCGCGATTCAACCTGCGATGCCACCGCAAAGGCAATGCGCGACGGGATATTCGACTTCATCAAACCGGTAATGACATCGGTAGACGGTCTCTGCGTCGCAACGACCAAATGCATACCGGCAGCACGTGCCTTCTGCGCGATGCGACAGATAGAGGTTTCAACCTCCTTTGCCGCCACCATCATGAGATCGGCAAGCTCGTCAATGACAATGACAATCTGCGGCAGATGCTCCATGCGCGGATGCATCACCTGCTGTCCGCCTGCCTCTTCTGTCGGCTGCTCTTCCTGTGCCTGTTCCTGTCGCTGGCGCACCAGCTCATTGTAATCGCTGAGGTCACGCACACCGGACGCCGCAAACAGCGCATATCGCCGCTCCATCTCACTGACCGCCCAGCTCAGGGCACCAGACGCCTTTTTGGGATCCGTAACAACCGGAATAAGCAAATGCGGAATGCCGTTATAATTTCCCAGCTCGACCATTTTCGGGTCTACCATGATGAGCCGCACATCGGATGGAGAAGATTTATACAGCAGCGAAATCAAAATCGAATTGATGCACACGGATTTACCGGAGCCTGTCGTACCGGCAATGAGCAAATGCGGCATCTTTGCCAGATCAATGACCTGTGCCGTACCGGTGATGTCCTTGCCGAGAGCGACGGACAGGCTTGCCTGTGAATGTTCAAAGGCCTTCGAGCCGATGACATCGCGCAGTGATACCATCTGTACCGTGCGGTTCGGCACCTCAATGCCGACAGCCAATTTATCCGGAATCGGCGCAATGCGAACGGTGTCCGCGCCCAGCGACAGCGCAATATCGTCCGACAGCGAGGTAATACGCGAAAATTTGACGCCGCGTTCCATCTGAATCTCAAAGCGCGTGACCGATGGACCGCGCACAATATTGATAATCTGTACATCAATGCCGAATGAGGACAGCGTATCAACTAACCGTGTGGCGCTGTCTCGCAGCTCGGCGCGAACATCTGTATTGGAGGTTTTGGGTGCATTTTTCAGCAGCTTGAGCGGCGGATATTGGTATTCTGCCGCCGGTGTGTCCAGCGCACGGGCAATTTCCTGATGTACCTGCTGTTTTTCCTCTTTTGTCGCACGTTTTTCTTCCTGCGGAGTCACCTGCTGCTCTGCTATGACGGCCGCTTTTTCCCAAGGCGGCACATCCGGTTCGACAGTCTGTTTTGACTCTGGTGTATGCAGTGTCTCGGTCAGATCCGGCATCACTTCCGCCAATCGGCGGCGATTATCCATTTTCTTTTCATATTTTGCCCGAGAGGCGGCAGCGGCCTCCTCTCGCGCCTGATCGAATACTTCATTTTCAATCATACCGCCGGATAAGTCATTCGTCCGCTGCTGTTCTTCCGTGCGCTCAGCCTGTTCCTGCTGCTTCATCAGGCGTGCTTTTCGGCGGCTGCCGCGCTGATTGCGCAGCCTGCCCAGCAAGCTGGTCTGACTGAGCAGCTGCGTGCTGTCCTCATCCTCCAGTTCCTCTGTGTGCCGGTCGGCGGGTGTCACGGTCATATCTTGCTCACGCAGCTGTTCCACATCTTCATACAGCACATTGCGCAGGCGAATCCAGATGCGCGCCGGTGTGGTGTTAAAGACAACGAGCAGCAAAAATGCCATAACTATAATGAGCACGATCTTTGCACCCATGCCGGACAGCAAAAATACCATCATACTCGACAGCATGCCGCCGATCACACCGCCCATGTGCAGACTCTGTCCATTGTGCCACAGTTCCATGATAGAGGCAATTGACATCGTCATGCGCGGATTGACAAGAACCGTCTGCATCAGAGCGCTCCACAGCACCGGAAGCAGAAACACGCTCATCACGCGCAGGCGCACCGGCCGCATATCGCATAGCGCAATCATGCCGCCCACACACAGCGCTACCAAAAACGCCTTGGTTCCCCAGCCAATGAGTCCGCCGACCAGATGCAGTAGACCGGTAAGCAGAACGCCGTCCATCTGGCACAGCGCGAGCACAAGAATAACAGCCAGTATCAGAAGTCCGATACCGACCGTCACGTTGTTCCATACCTGGCTGGTCTGTAACATGCTCTGTGTTTCTTTTTTTGGTGCGGTGCGCCGCGCCGTGCTTGTCTTTCTCGTTCCCGTGCGCTTGCGAGCCGCCGCATTTGTCGTTCTCGTGCCGCTGCTCCGAGAACTTGTCCGCCGCGTTCCGGCAGACGTTTTCTTTCTTGACGCGGTCTTTTTTGTCCGCGTACTTGTCTTTTTTGTATTTGCCAATGGAAAATACCACCTGTTTCTTGTATAGCGTATTGCTATCGTACCATAAAACCGGAAAAAATGCCACATTGACCGTTGCATTTTTCTTCTCATATCTGTATTCTATAATATAGACAGGAATGTTTTGCTGCCGTGTGCGCAACAACCGATTCGTTTTCAAACTTTTTTCTTTTCCGGCTCTGTTGTTCACACTTTTGTAATAGCCTCCTGTTATACTTTTACTCATCATAGAAAGGAATCTGTCCTTTGAATACAGCGATTATTCTCAGCTATGACGGCACGGCGTATCACGGCTGGCAGACCCAGCGCAATGCAAGCTCTGTCCAGCAGACCGTGACCGAAGCTCTCTCCTCCCTCTTTGGGCAAGAGGTATCGGTTTCCGGTGTCGGGCGCACAGATGCCGGCGTCCACGCACGGCGGTATGTTGCCAATTTTCACGGCACGCACACCATTCCCATGGATCGCCTGCCGCTCGCCGTCAACGCCCATCTCCCGATGGACATTGCCGTATCCGGAGCCGCGCTCGTGCCGGATGACTTTGACGCACGCTTTAACTGTACCCGCAAAGAGTACACCTATCTCATCTCTCCGGGAAAAATTCGGGATCCGTTTGCAGTGAGCCGCAGCTATTTCTATCCCTATTCGCTGGATGTAAACGCCATGCAGCGTGCTGCCCAATATTTTATCGGCAAAAAAGATTTTGCCGCCGTTCGCTCGATGGGCACACCGGTCAAATCGACCGTGCGGGAAATTTTTACCTGTAGTGTCGATGCTGTCGGTGCGCTGGTTCGCATCCGCGTCTCAGCAGACGGATTTTTGTACAACATGGTGCGGGCAATTTCCGGCACGTTATTGTATGCCGGTCAGGGAAAATTCCCGCCGGAAGAGATTCAAACGATTCTGGCAAGCTGTGACCGCGAGCAGGCAGGGCCAACGCTCCCGCCGCAGGGCTTGTACATGACACGCCTTTGGTACGACACGACACCGGAGCTTGACCCATTCCATCTAAACGCAGATGAAAGCGTACCGGGAGGTCTGCCGATATGAAAAAGATGTCTCTGAAGCGGCGAGAGGATCCGCTGTGGAACAGTCCCGATCTTTTGCTCCGCCGTGTTCATCGCTGCCGCACCTATGTCGGGCGCCTGCTTGTCCTCGTCACGCTGCTGTTCGTCGGCATGAATTTACAGCTGTTTACCCCCGCGAGCATCGCCAACATTCGTTCTTCTCTCAAAGCCGCCTCCGTGCAATCGGCAGAAGATATGACGGTGATTTCGTATCCATCCGGTTCCAGCAAATCCATGATGCCGTTCGGCAACGGACTTGCTATTTGTTCCGACAATTCGTTATCTTTTGAACTGCCGGGCAAATACTCACAGATGGAAACCAATCTTTCCTATGCCAATCCGGTGATGCGCGCATCCAATCAGTATCTGCTGGTTTTTGACCGCGGCGCATATCGCTTTACCGTCACAAACACGCTCAATGAGCTGTATTCGCAAACGGTGTCCTCCCCGATTACCAACGCAGACATCGCCGCAAACGGCAATGTCGCCATCGTAACCGATGAGGCTGGCTACAAGAGCGCCGTCCGCGTATACAACATAGATAACGAGCATTTGTATACTTGGTCTACCAATAACTGCTACATCATGTCCGCGGTACTCTCTTCGGACGGTCAGCGTTTGGCGCTGTTTTGCTTCCAGCAGGACGGTCTGACGCTGACCTCTAAGCTGCTCTTCGCCGACATTAATTCGGATAAGCAGCCGAGTGAGAGCGATGATGGCGTTGACATGAACGGTAATCTCGTGCTCGGCATGAAATTCCTAGGCAACAATACTGTCTGTGCCGTCTGCGACAACGCGACTTATGTTGTCTCACGCGGCGGACAAATTAAGTATCAAAAGGACTATTCTTCCGATGATCTGATCGCGTTCGATTTGACAAACGACTGTCTTGCTCTGGCGACAGAAGCCTATTCTCAGACCGGTCGTGCTGAGGTTGTCCTCATCAATGCACGCGGTACCGCTTCCCGCAAGCCGTTATATCTGCCGGAGCAGCCGGACGGCGTCAGCTACTGCGACGGACGACTCGCCATCACAACCGGCGAAACCGTCACATTCTATTCTAAGAGTCTAAAAGAGATTGATTCCCAGACCGGACTGACTGGTCTGTCTCGTGTTTATATGCGTTCCGGCGGCTCCGCCATTGCCCTGTTTAACAGTCAGGCGCGCGTGCTGACCATCGGCAGCCCGTTGGAAGATTTCCGTTCTTCCTCGGACTAACCGCACAAGACACACGCTCTATTTTCTATTTCCTTGAAAGGACGGAATGTTTATGACAGCTGTTGACTGGATCGTTTTACTCGTTATCCTTTTATACACCATCAATGGATTCCACAGAGGATTTGTCGGTACGATTTTTAATCTGTTCGGCTCACTCGCCGCACTGATTCTCGCGCTGGTATGCGCCGGACACCTCCACACACAGGTCGGCGCGAAAATTGCTCCGTATCTGAAGGAGTCGGTCAGCGCATCCATGCCGACGCTATCGACCTCCGCATCCACCTCTGCTTCCGAGCTATGGAACAGCATTTCCAGCTATTTGCAGAACATCTTATCCTCTCAGCATGTATCCTTAGAGGTACTGCAAGCGGCAGAAGATCCGCGCGACACCATGCTCAATGCCATTACGCTGTGTGTCGGCGAGGCGCTCGCCTACGTCATGATCTTCCTTGTGTCGTTTATCGTTTTGCTTATTTTGATTCACTGGGCAGCATCCGCACTCGACCTGTTCACGCGTCTGCCGGTTATTCATTCATGCAACGCACTGCTCGGCGGTCTGCTCGGACTCGCCTGCGGTTTGGTACTGTGCACTGTCGTGCTGTGGGCTGTCAAGCTGGTCGCTCCGGCAGCCTATTCCGATGCTGGTATTCTTTCTCCGTCTGTGATGGAGCACTCGGCCATTGCCGGAAAGCTGGTCGGCTGGAACGACGGCGTATCGCTGTTTGAAAGCGAATCAGCAAATACTTGAGTATTTTCCCGAATTTTTTTATCATTAAGACATACTTCGCAATAATAGAAAGGAATTTACCCCTATGCATATGCCATTATGCTCCCGCTGCCACAAAAATGTGGCGGTGGTGTTTATCTCTAAAATGGAAGAAGGCGGCACCTCCAATGAGGGTTACTGCCTGAAATGTGCCAAGGAACTGGGTCTCAAGCCGATTGACGGCCTGATGCGCCAGATGGGCATCACAGAGGACGATCTCGACCAGATCACCGATGAAATGACCAACATGCACTCGCTCGTCAATCCGGATGACGAAGACGCTGACGACGCAGATCTCATCCCGGACGAGGATTCTGACAATCCGGACGACGATTCGTTTGATTTCGGCGGCACACACACCTTCCCGTTTCTCGACAAACTGTTCTCCGGTAACGACAATGCCGGAACATCGAACGGGGAGACCGGCACGGACACCCAGGATAAGGAGGAAGCGCGCCGCAAGAAGAAAGAAGCAAAAAAGCGCAAGAATCTGTCCGCATACTGCACTGATTTGACCTATCGCGCCCGTCAGGGACAGTTGGACGCCATTGTCGGCAGAAAGAGCGAGACTGAACGCGTTATTCAAATTCTCAATCGCCGTCAGAAAAACAATCCGTGTCTGATCGGCGAGCCGGGTGTCGGCAAAACCGCTGTCGCAGAGGGTCTGGCGATCCGCATTGCCAAGGGCGATGTGCCGTATAAGCTCAAGAACAAGGAAGTGCATCTGCTGGATCTGACTTCTCTTGTCGCAGGTACGCAGTTCCGCGGTCAGTTTGAAGGCCGTATGAAGGGACTTATTAACGAAGTCAAGTCTCTCGGCAACATCATTCTCGTCATTGACGAGGTGCACAACATTGTCGGCGCCGGTGATGCCGAAGGCTCGATGAATGCGGCAAACATTCTCAAGCCAGCACTGTCCCGCGGAGAAATTCAGGTTATCGGTGCGACAACCTTTGCCGAATACCGCAAATATATCGAAAAGGACGCCGCACTGGAACGCCGCTTCCAGCCGGTGACCATTGCCGAACCGTCCATCGCAGACACGACCGAGATTCTCAAGGGCGTGCGCGGCTACTATGAAACCTTCCATGGCGTGCATATTTCCGACGAAATCTGCCATCAGGCAGCCATGCTGTCCGAGCGCTATATCACGGATCGTTTCCTTCCGGACAAGGCCATTGATTTGATTGACGAAGCCTGCTCCCGTCTGAATCTGGACAGCCCGGCAACCGCCGAAATTCCGGAGCTTGGCGACAAGCTGGAAGAAATTCACCACAAGCAGGATGATCTGCTGCAGCTGCCGCAGAACAACGAGGTCTACGAGCAGATGGCTGAGCTGAAGAGCTTGGAATTGCAGACGGAAAACAAGCTGACCGAGCTGCGCAAGATTCCGGTTCCGGAGCTGACAACAGAGCATTTGGCATCTGTCATCGAGCTGTGGACGGGTGTTCCGGCTTCCAAGGTCTGTGAGCAGGAATTCTCCCGCCTGATCGGTCTGGAAGAGCGTCTGCATCACCGCGTTGTCGGTCAGGAAAAGGCGGTCTCCGCCGTAGCTCATGCCGTTCGCCGTTCCCGCGCCGGTATCAGTCCGAAGCACAAGCCGATTTCCTTCCTGTTTGTCGGTCCGACCGGTGTCGGCAAGACCGAGCTGGTCAAGGCGCTGGCAGAGGATCTGTTTGACACACCGGAGGCACTCATCCGTCTGGATATGTCGGAATATATGGAAAAGCACACGGTTTCCCGCCTGATCGGTTCCCCTCCGGGATATGTCGGCTTTGATGAAGCCGGTCAGCTGACGGAAAAGCTGCGCCGCCGTCCGTACTCCGTCGTTCTGTTCGATGAGATCGAAAAGGCACATCCGGATGTCCTGAACATTCTGCTTCAGGTCTTGGATGATGGCCGCATCACAGACGCGCAGGGACGCACCGTATCGTTTGAAAATGCCATTATCATCATGACATCCAATGCCGGTTCCGACCGTTCCGGCGGCTCTGTCGGCTTTGGCAAGACGGTTTCCGAGCAGGGCGAGGCGCGTGCCGTCAAGGCTCTGGAGGAAATCATGCGGCCGGAGTTCCTCAACCGCATTGATGATATTATCTCGTTCTCTCACCTCACAAAGGACGATTTCCGCGGCATCGCGGCAATCATGCTGGGTCAGCTGCGTGACACGCTGGAGGAGAACAACATCCGTCTGACTTGGGATGATTCTCTTGTCGATTATCTGATTGAGGATTCGTTCTCCGTCAAATTCGGCGCCCGCAACCTGCGCCGCGCGATTGAAAAGCAGGTCGAGGATGAACTTGCCAACCGCATCATTGCCGCATGGGAGCATCCGCTCAGCGGTGCCCATGTCTCTGCCGCAGACGGCAAAATTATCGTTCAAACAATCTGATTCTTTTATCCCCTCCGCCATGGTACAGCTATGGCGGAGGGATATATTTCTAGGAGGTGTCCCCATGACTTGGAGACTCATTATTATCGCCGTACTCATTGTGCTGCTGATTCCAACAATGGCGCTGCTGCGCAAGCAGGAGGCCGTGAAGAAGACCGGAGACAAGGAACAAATTGCCGCTGTGCAAAAACAGCTGAACTTTTTCTGCGGTTTGCTCATCGCTCTGTTTCTATGTGTGCTGGCTGTCACGATGTACAATGTGTATTCTGCGAAATCTTAGAAAAAACCAAAAGTTTTTTGCAAAAAACGCTTGACAATTCCCGCTTAGATTGGTATACTAAGTGAGCATTGTGAAAAGCCTGCGGGTGTAGTTCAATGGTAGAATGTCAGCCTTCCAAGCTGAACACGTGGGTTC
>CAVFAY010000019.1:0-51335 GCA_963620595.1 Anaerotignum sp.
GGCGGAGACGGTGGGATTCGAACCCACGGACCCTTGCGGATCAACTGATTTCGAGTCAGTCCCGTTATGACCACTTCGATACGTCTCCGTATTTATCTCAACATCAGCACCTCAGAAAACGGGGAGAACTGATGGGGAGAACAAGCAAAAATATTAAGTTAAGAATACCCGAAAAACCCCGTAAAATCAAGGGATTCCGGTCAGGGAGCTACCGAGTAGCGACCACGATTTCGAGTCAGCCCCGTTATGACCACTTCGATACCTCTCCAAATCAATCAGGCAGCTTAAAACTGCCTGATCAGTATACAATATTTTTTTGCTGCCGTCAAGAGAAAATTAATGCTTTTCTTGAAGCAGTGCGCGAATGCGATCAATGGTTGTCTGGCTGACGATGTGCTCGATGCGGCACGCATCGGCCTCGGCAGTTCCCGCATCCAGAGACAAAACCGTCATTAGAAACTCCTTGATGAGGACGTGACGGTCGTAAATTTCATTGGCACGCTTGCGGCCTGCTTCGGTCAGCTGAATGGTTCCATATAATTCCTGATCAACGAGACCTGCCTTTTTCAGGACACCCATCGCACGGGTAACACTCGGCTTGGAATAGCCAAGCTCATTTGCAATATCAACAGCGCGGACGGTACCGTTGCGCATTTCAAGCAGAAGGATCGTCTCCAGATAGTTTTCACCGGATTCTTGGATCTTCATGTAAAACACCACCTTTATTTGCTATTGTAAACCATATTTATTATAGCATGATTTTTGTGGAAATACAACAAAATGTATCAAAAATTCACTGAGATGAATCAAAAAAACTGCGTGCAAACAGTTAGTATTTGTGAACAATTGTCGGCTTTCTGCCAATTTCCTCTCCATATTCGGTTTTTTACGGCTTGACATTGCGAAAACGGGAAAACTATGGTATGCTTATACTTGCTTACAAACACCCGTTTTTCATAATAAGGGTGCGGAAAAAATTGAGTCTGTGACCCATGGAGTCACAGGATTGGCGAGGTAATAGAATGGATTATAATCGTTTAGCAGAGCTGCTGTTTCCGGAAGTCACCGAGACACCGGAGGAGGTTGAGGCCCGCTATCCGGAGAGAGACCTGCCGGAGGGCGCAAAGGTCACTCGTATGGGCCCAAGCCCGACTGGCTTTATGCATTTGGGCAACCTGTACGGTGCACTGGTAGATGAGCGTCTGGCACATCAGTCCGGCGGCGTGTTCTTTCTCCGCATTGAGGACACGGATAAAAAGCGTGAAGTAGAGGGCGGCGTAGAACTGATTCTGGAAACCTTTAAGAATTTCGGTCTGCCTTTTGACGAGGGCGTCACAGAAAACGGTGACAAGGGCAACTATGGTCCGTACCGCCAGAGCCAGCGCGCAGCAATCTATCATGTATTTGCTAAGGAGCTGGTACAGCGCGGTTATGCCTATCCGTGTTTCTGCACCGAGGAAGAGCTGGCAGAGATGCATGCACAGCAGGAGGCAAATAAGGAAAACTTCGGTTACTACGGCAAATATGCGAAATACCGCGATTGCCCGTTGGAAGAGATTGAGCGCCGCATTGCAGCCGGTGAAAGCTATGTTGTTCGCTTCCGTTCTCCGGGCAGCATTGAAAATAAGGTTCGTCACACTGATTTGGTAAAGGGCAAGCTGGAGCTGACCGAGAACGATCAGGATATTGTCCTGCTCAAGTCGGACGGCATTCCAACATATCATTTTGCCCATGTTGTAGACGATCATCTGATGCATACAACGCATGTTGTTCGCGGCGAGGAATGGCTTGCTACACTGCCGGTACACTTGCAGCTGTTTGATGTGCTGGGCTGGAAGCGTCCGAAGTATGTGCACACGGCACAGCTGATGAAGATGGATGGCGGTTCCAAGCGCAAGCTGTCCAAGAGAAAAGACCCGGAGCTGGCACTGTCCTATTATTATCAGCAGGGCATTCCGGTACCGTCTGTGATGGAATATCTGATGACCCTGCTCAACTCCAATTTCGAGGAGTGGCGCCGTGCCAATCAGACAGCAACGCTGGATGATTTCCCATTCAGCACAAAGAAGATGAGCGTATCCGGCTCGCTGTTTGATATGGACAAGCTGCATGACGTCAGCAAGAATGTCATTTCCCGCATGAGCGCGGAGGATGTCTATGGTTCCGTTGCCAAGTGGAGTGCAGACAATGATCCGGAATTTCATAAACTGTTTGTCCGCGATCCGGAAATGACCAAGAAGTTCTTGGCCATTGGCAGAGGTGGTAAGAAGCCGCGCAAGGATCTGGCTCTGTGGAGTGAGACCAAGGCATATATGGACTTTATGTTTGATGAGCTGTTCCAGCCGGACTACTCGGGTATGCCGGAGCGCGCCAAGGCAGATGCCAAGGCAATTCTGACGGAGTATCAGGACGTATATGATGCGCAGGATGAGATGACGGTATGGTTTGACAAGGTGAAGGCGTTGGCTGAGCGCCATGGCTTTGCGCCAGAAACCAAGCTGTATAAGAAGAATCCGGAACAGTACAAGGGACCGGTCGGCGATATTTCGATGGTACTGCGCGTGGCAATCTGCGGCAGAACCAATGCGCCGGATCTGTATTCTGTCATGCAACTGATGCCGGCTGACAAAATTAAGGCTCGTCTGGCTGCTGCCTGCGAAGCACTGTAAAAAAAGAACAAGTATTTGCGAGTAAGACAACGGAGTCTCATGTCATGAAAACATGAAATCTGCTGTCTTACTCTATTCTAGAAAAAAGGGGAACAACAATGGAATTTGCATCGAATTTTCTGCATGAAATCATTGATGAAGACATTGCAAACGGTCTGACCGAACGAATTCACACGCGTTTTCCGCCGGAGCCGAACGGCTATCTGCACATTGGTTCGGCAAAGGCGATTTACATCAACTGGTCTGTTGCACAGAAGTATAATGGCCTGTTTAATCTGCGTTTTGACGACACCAATCCGGTGCGTGAGGACGATGAATATGTACAGGCTATCTTGCAGGATGTCGAGTGGCTGACCGGTTCGCAGCCGTCCGGCGGTATTTTCTACGGCTCGGATTATTTTGACAAGTGCTATGAGTGCGCAGAATATCTGATTAAGCAGGGCAAGGCGTATGTCTGTGACCTGTCTCAGGAGGAAATGCGCGAGTACCGCGGCACCTTGACAGAGCCGGGCAAGAACAGTCCGTATCGAGATCGCTCGGTAGAGGAAAATCTGCGTCTGTTCGAAGAAATGCGCGCAGGCAAGTATGAACAGGGCGCAAAGACACTGCGTGCCAAGATTGATATGGCATCGCCGAACATGAATATGCGCGATCCGGCTATTTACCGCATTGTCTATGCAACCCATCACCGCATTGGCAATAAGTGGTGCATTTATCCGCTGTATGACTTCGCGCATCCGATTCAGGACGCGATGGAGCATATCACACATTCTATGTGCTCGATTGAGTTTAAGAATCATCGTCCGCTGTACGAGTGGGTCGTTGACAATTGTGCACCGTGTCTGCCATCTCATCCGAAGCAGAGAGAGTTTGCTCGACTGAATGTCACCCATACGGTGATGTCCAAGCGTTACCTGCGTGAGTTGGTAGAGACCGGTAAGGTAGACGGCTGGGATGATCCGCGTATGCCGACTCTGTGTGGTCTGCGCCGCCGTGGTTATACGCCGTCTGCAATTTTGGATTTTGTCACCCGCGCTGGCGTTTCTACAACAGACAGTCTGGTAGATATTCGCCTGCTGGAGCACTGCATTCGTGAAGAACTGAATACTACCGCTCTGCGCCGTATGGCAGTGACAGAACCGGTAAAGCTGGTTGTCACCAACTATCCGGAAGATAAGGAAGAAACCTTTACGGTTGCCAATAATCCGAAGGATGAGAGCACTGGCACACGCGAAGTACCGTTCAGCCGCGAGCTGTGGATTGAAAAGAGCGACTTTGCCATTGTTCCACCTCCGAAGTTTAAGCGACTCAAGCCGGACGGAGAGGTTCGCCTGATGGGCGCATATATTGTCAAGTGCAATGAAGTTATTACAGATGATAATGGCGAAGTGGTAGAGATTCACTGCACGGCAGATTTGGAGACCGGAAACGGCAACCCGATTGATGGTCGCAAGGTGCGCGGCAATATCCATTGGGTATCTGCAAAACATGCTGTAGATGCAGACTTGAATCTGTTCGACAATTTGTTCACGCTGGAGAATACCGGTGCTGTACCAGAAGGCACTAACTATCTGGATCACCTGAATCCGGAATCCAAGAAGGTGCTGACTGGCTGCAAGCTGGAGCAGTCTGTAAAGGACGTACCGGCAGGAACACGGATGCAGTTTGTCCGCATGGGCTACTACATGCAGGACACCAAGTCATCGGAAAACGGCGGATTGAGCTTCAATCGCATCGTTTCGCTGAAGGATAGCTTTAAACCGGACAAAAAGTAAAAAAGATAAAAAACAGAGATGATTGCTTTACAGCTCTCATCTCTGTTTTTTCAAATTTTGGTTTGTTTACTTCGCAATCAGACCGAAGTACAGCAGCACCAGAATGCCGAGTACAATACGGTAATAACCGAATACCTTGAAATCATGCTTGCGGATGTAGTTCATCAGGAAGCGAATGACGAAAACAGACACGATAAATGCAGTGATGGTACCAATCAACATGACGGCAATCTGTGCGCCGGTGTAGTTGAGACCGTACTTTATCATCTTGAGTCCGCTGGCACCCAGCATGACCGGAATCGCAAGGAAGAAGGAAAATTCTGCGGCAACCGAGCGATCACAGCCGAGGAATACCGCGCCGAGAATCGTCGAACCCGAACGGGATGTGCCAGGAATTAGCGAGAGCATCTGAAACATACCAACGCAGAATGCCTTCTTAAACGACAGCTTTTCCAGAGAGGTTGTCGATGGAGTCGGATGAGAATTTTCCAGAATGATGAATAGAATACCGTAGACGATCAATGCAACAGCAATAACGACCGGACCGTACAGCAGGTCGTGAATGAGATCATCAAACAGGACGCCGACGACACCGGCAGGAATGCACGCGATAATGACTTTTTCCCACAGAGACCATGTCTGCCGCTTTTGCTTTTCATTCTTGTTTTTTGAAAATGGATTTAATTTGTCGAAGTATAAGACAAGAACAGCGAGGATGGAACCAAACTGAATGACAACAAAGAACATATCTGTGAAGTCTTTGGGGAAATTCAGCTGTAAAAATTCATCGAACAGCAGCATATGACCGGTAGAAGATACCGGCAGCCATTCTGTGATGCCCTGCACGATGCCTAGAATGAATGATTTGATGAGTTCAAATATCATAGTGTCTCCTTTTCCCACATGAAATATTCGTTAGCAGTATACCGCATTCCCGAAGAAAAGTAAAGAGAAATGCTTCTCTTGGCGATTTTCTGGTACTAGTATAGCATATTTGACCTGAACGAGTATAAAACAAAACATAAATAATTTCTAAAGTTTGCATGTGCTTGCGAAGAAAGCAAAAATATGGCATACTAAACGTAAATTCACGGAAAGAGAGGGCGCATGGGAATGGATTTGAAGCATCGTTTGCTGTGGGAGACATTTGGATATACGGAATTTCGTCCGGGACAGCTCAAACTCATTGATGCGATGCTCGCAGGGAGAGATGTCCTCGGCGTGATGCCGACCGGTGCGGGAAAATCTATTTGCTATCAGATGGCAGGAATGCTGTTGCGCGGTGTGACGCTGGTCATTTCTCCGCTGATTTCCCTGATGCAGGATCAGGTGGCATCCTTACAGCGGGCAGGGATTTCTGCCTGTTTTATCAATAGCTCGCAGTCTCTGGAGGAACGTGCCCATGCCCTTGCAGCGGCATCTGCGGGACGATGTAAGCTCATTTACATCGCACCGGAGCGATTAGAAATCCTGCAATTCCATGCTATGCTGCAGCGATTAAAGATTTCTATGGTTGCGGTAGATGAAGCGCACTGTATCTCCCAGTGGGGACATGACTTTCGACCAAGTTATCGAAAAATTCCGCAGTTTTTGGACAGTTTACCGGAGCGTCCGGTTATTTCTGCGTTTACTGCGACGGCAACGGCACAGGTGCGTGAGGATATTATCCAATCGTTGCATTTACAGCAACCGGAACGATTGGTCACGAGCTTTGACCGTCCGAATTTGTATTACGAGGTACGCAGACCGCACGACAGAGAGGTACAACTGCTTCGCTTTGTGCAGGAGCATAAAAACGAATGCGGCATTATTTATTGTCTGACACGTAAGAAAACCGAAGAATTGGCACAATATTTGTGTGATAATCAACTGCCGGCGGCAGCATATCATGCAGGGCTGGACACGGCAACGCGCCGTTCCGTACAGCAGAAATTTTTGAGTGGAGAGCTTCCGGTTATCACGGCAACCAATGCCTTTGGCATGGGCATCAATAAGGCAGATGTCCGGTTTGTCGTGCATTTCGGTATGCCGCGCAATTTAGAGAGTTATTATCAGGAGGCGGGCAGAGCGGGACGCGACGGAAAGCCCGCACACTGCCTGATGCTGTTTGATGAAGCGGATATTGGACTGCATGAGTATTTGATTCGGCAGGATCCGGAAAATCCGGCACTGACAGATGAAAAAGTCGAGTGGCTGAAAAAGCAAAATCTGCGGAGACTGGATCAAATGAAACGATATGTGTTTACCGATCAGTGTTTGCGGCAGCATATCTTGGCGTATTTCGGGCAGGAAGTCCCAGACTTTTGCGGATTGTGCAGCAATTGTGAGAGCACAAGCGTAGAAAAAGACATCACGATAGATGCACAGAAAATCCTGTCCTGTGTGTATCGCGTCAAAGAACAATGTGATGCCGAGCAGCTGTGCTGTATTTTGTGCGGTGAATCAAATACGGGATATGACAGTGTATCAACGTTTGGAATTATGAATACTAGCAGCCGCGAGGACATTTTGGCGGAAATTCATCGGCTCGTCAGCATTGGATGCTTGGTGCGGCAGGAAAATCCCTCTCGACTTTGCCTGACTGCGGCGGCAAAACCGGTTTTGTTTGAGAAACAATCTGTGACCATTCGGGTGCGGGCGGATGTATCGGCACAAGAGCAGCGGATCATGCGCGAAAGCCGCACATCCAATGACCCAAAGCTGTCGCGGGCACTGCGGGAGTTTCGCAAAGAGGTCGCAGTTTTGCAGGGAAAGCCGGCATCGGCTGTCTTTTCAGATAAAATTTTGGAACGACTGGTGCAGCAGCGTCCGGAGACTATAGAGCAGCTGGAACAAATTGTAGGGCGCACACGCTTGCGTCAACGGGATAAAGACAGATTGCTGCAAATGTTACGAGATCATTAAAAATGCGAAAAAAGAGATGCAAAATAAAATCGCTTGTGGTATACTATATATAAATCATCTGTACGAGGTGAAGGATATGAAAAAAGGATTATGGATTGCCGTTCTTTCGATGGGTGGTGTCATCGCAGCGATTGGCTCGGCACTGATTGCACTGGGTGTTGTCGGTGTGAAACAGGCAGAAGATCTGGATGACGTAAAATTTTAATGGAATAACAACAAGAGGCAATGGAGCAGACGAAAGTGTCTGCTCTGTTTTTTTATGCAAGAAAGGGGAGCATAATGACTCAGATGATGATTGGCGTGACGCCGTTATATGACGTACAACGCGACAGTATTTGGATGATTCCGGGGTATCTGGATGGCATTACGCAGGCGGGCGGTATTCCAGTTATTTTTCCGCTGGACTGTGGTCCCAAACAGCTGCGCCAGCTGTTTGACATGGTAGATGGCGTGTTGTTTACTGGCGGACAGGATATTGATCCGGCGTTGTACGCAGAGAGCCGCAGAGACTACTGCGGGGAAATTTGCCAAAAGCGCGATATTATGGAGCAGGAGTTGCTGCAGATGTGCCGCATCCATCAAAAGCCGGCATATGGAATTTGCCGTGGTATTCAGCTGTTCAATGTGGCGCTGGGCGGTACGCTGTATCAGGATTTAGAGCAGGAGATGTCTTGTGAAATTAAGCATTGCATGGCACCGCCGTATAACAGAGCGGTACACTGCGTACAGATTGACGGGGACAGTCTGCTGTATCGGATTCTGGGAGAGCAAAATATTGCGGTCAACAGCTATCATCATCAGGGCGTGCGAGAGTTGGCACCGGCACTCACTGCCTGTGCGTGGTCGGCGGACGGATTAGTAGAAGCCGTGGAAGATCGACGCCAGCCGTTTTTCTTGGCGACACAATGGCATCCGGAGCTGTTTTGGAAGCGAGATGAAAATAGCCGCAAACTGTTTCGCGCCTTTGTCGATGCCTGCAGAGAAAACAGAAATCGCTTGGGATATATCGGAGGATGTGATATACTATAACCAGTAAGTATGCTGGGAGGAAGAGTAGAGATGAAAGTGAAGCGTATCCGTCTGATTTATTTCAGCGCGACCAATACCACACAGACAATTGTGCGGTGCATTGGTGCGGCTATATCAAAATCGTTGGATGTTTCTGTACAGGAAAACGATTTTACACTACCCAAAGCGCGGAAACAGGAAATTTTTTGCCAATCGGATGAGCTGGCGATTGTCGGTGTGCCGGTATATGCCGGACGTGTGCCGAATAAGCTGTTGCCGTATGTGCGCGATGCTATTCATGGCAGCGAGACACTGGCAGTTCCGGTTGTCTTGTACGGCAATCGAGATTACGATGATGCCCTGATTGAGCTGCGCGATGTGTTAGAGTCCAATGGATTCCGCACGATGGCGGGTGCGGCGTTTGTCGGTGAGCATTCGTTTTCTAAAATTCTGGCGGCGGGCAGACCGGATGCGGAAGATTTACAGCTGGCAGATACTTTTGCCAATCAAATTGTCAAAAAATTGGAGCACATGCGAAGACTTCCCGAGCAGCCGATATTTGTCAAGGGAAATACGCCATATAAGCCGTACTTTGCGCCGAAAAACGCGCGGGAATATCTCAAGGTCAAGCCGGTCGTGTCCGAAGCCTGTATAGGTTGTGGTTTGTGCGCCAAGCTATGTCCGCTAGGCTCGATTGATGCGAATGATGTCAGGCAGTATGTTGGACCGTGCATCAAATGTGGTGCCTGTATCAAGAAGTGTCCCAAACAGGCGCGCTTTTTTGATAATGAGATTTATCTGTATCATAAGCACGAGTTGGAGAAGAATTTTCAGCGTCGGGCACATGTCGATTTATTTTTATAAAAAAGGATGCAAACTCTCGCAGAGCTGTGCTGTGAGAGTTTGCGCTGTTTTTGCCGGATTTTACATACATTTTACCTGGTAATATGGCGAGAACTGTTAAACTTCTGCTATAATATGGCTAGATAGTGACGATAAAAATAGGAGGGAATGGTATGGAGAAGCTGTCTATTTATGTAGTAGAAGATGATGAGAGCATCCGCACGATGGTCGTCTATGCGCTCAACGGAAGCGGGTATGACGCACAGGGATTTCCAGGCGGACGTTCCTTTTATGCAGCAGTAAGTAAGCAACGACCGGATTTGGTGCTGCTGGATATTATGCTGCCGGGAGAGGATGGTCTGTCTATCCTCAAGCATCTGCGTGCTGCGCCGGAGACCAGCCAGCTTCCGGTCATTATGCTGACGGCAAAAACAACAGAAATGGATAAGGTGCGCGGTTTGGATCTCGGCGCAGATGATTATATTTCTAAGCCGTTTGGCATTTTGGAACTGCTGTCGCGCATTCGCGCAGTCGCGCGGCGAACCGTGGAAAGCGGCAAGAGTGCGGCGGTAAACGGGGCGCATAGCTATGATTACGGCAATATCCATGTAGACGAAGATGGACACGTCGTTACCGTGGACGGTAAGGAGGTGCTGCTGACGCGTAAGGAGTTCCGGCTGCTGTGTGATTTGCTGCGCAATCAGGGACGCGTACTGACGCGAGATCAGATCATGGAACAGGTATGGGGATTTGATTACGGCGGTGCGACGCGAACGGTGGATATTCATATCAATACATTGCGCAAAAAGATTCACGATGACGGCACGATGATTCAGACCGTGCGCGGCATCGGCTATAAAATCGACAAAGAGGCGAAGGAATGAAAAAACGAATTTATTGGGTGCTGTTGCTGCTCAGTGCGATCGGCGTGTTGTGCGCCAGTGTGCTGACGTTGGCGGTGACGTCTCAGCACTCGATGAGGCAGGCTGAACAATATGTCAGTGATTTAGCAGAATCCGTTAGCCAGAGCTATGATTATGTCGATAAAGCATCCTATGAACAGATTTTACAGGGATTGCCGAAGATTGTGCGTGTAACATTTATTACCGCAGACGGCACGGTACTGTATGATTCGGATGCAGAGGCATCCCAAATGGAGAACCATTTGGATCGTCCGGAGATTCAGCAGGCAATCCAAACCGGCTCAGGAGAAGATATTCGAGATTCGTCCACCACAGATTCTTCGACCTATTATTATGCGCTGCGACTGTCTGACGGCAATGTGCTGCGCTTGGCACAGCAATATTCCAGCATCCGCAGCATGGTGCTGTCATCCATTCCGGGTATCGGCGTTGTCATGATTATTTTATTTGGCATGGCACTGCTGCTGTCTCGCTGGCTGGCGCAATGGATGATGAAGCCGGTGGAACGTGCGGTTCACGCGCTGGATCAGGCGGGCGTAAATACGGAGTCCTATGCAGAATTAAAGCCGTTCTTCTCGCATATTCAGGCGCAAGATCAGGAAATTCATACGCAAAAGGAGATTTTGGAGCAGGAACGCGAAATTTTGGGTATCATCACCAACAATATGCGCGAGGGTCTGCTGCTCATCTCCAAAGATAAGAATGTTGTATCTGTGAATCCGAGTGCGATTCACATGCTGGCGGGTCGCGTGGCAGAACCGAGTGAGTTTATCGGGAAAAACTATCTCATTGTCAATCGCACCCAAGAGCTGCACGACTGTGTGACAACAGCGCTTTCCGGCGGAAGTCTCAATGATGATTTCTCTATGCATGGACGCGTCTATCATATTTATGCCAGTCCGATGCTGCGCTTGGGAGAAGTGGACGGTGCGGTCGTCATCGTACTGGATGAGACCCAGCAGCGCATGGCAGAGCGCAGCCGACAGGAGTTTTCCGCTAATGTCTCGCACGAATTAAAAACGCCGTTAACCTCGATTTCCGGCTATGCGGAGATGATGGAAAACGGTATGGTTGCCAGCATGGAGGACATTCGCAAATTCTCCGGCAGCATTCATAAGGAGGCCTTGCGGCTGATTGCTCTGATTGAGGACATTATCCGCCTTTCTCGGATTGAGGAAGAGGCAAAGGAGCCGCAGAGCTTAGAGCCGGTGGAATTGGATGATTTGTGCGAAGCCGTGCTGGAATCGTTGGAGCCGGTCGCAAAGAAGGCAGAGGTCTCCCTGCATTTGGAGACCTGTCAGGCTGTTCTGCTCGGCGAAGATGGTATGCTCAGTGAGTTGGTTTATAATTTGTGTGAGAATGCCATAAAATACAATCATCCGGACGGAAATGTCTGGCTGTATCTGTCGCAGGACGACAAGGAAATTGAGATCCGCGTCAAGGATGATGGCATCGGCATTCCGGAGGAGTCGCGCCTGCGCGTCTTTGAGCGGTTTTACCGCGTGGATAAGAGCCACTCCAAACAGATCGGCGGCACCGGTTTGGGACTGTCCATTGTCAAGCATGTCGTAGAATATCATCACGGCAGAGTGGAGCTGGACAGTGCACTCGGCGTTGGCACAGAAATTCGTGTGTTCCTTCCAAAAGAAGCCAAATAATGCGAAATGCATCCCCTGTCAGTCTTGGATTGGCAGGGGATTTTTTACAGAGATGTGAATTATGGCGAAACGGAAGAAAATTGCAGGAAACCGTTTGCAATCTGCACGGCAATCATGTATGATATATTATAAGAACATAAGGGCGATTCGCCCTGTGTTGTACATGGAAGCAAACAGATCGCACATGGAGGAATCAATACATGGATACACCGAAATACAAGCGTGTTTTAATCAAAATCAGCGGCGAAGCACTGGCGGGCGACAACAAGTTTGGTCTGAACTTTGATGTCATCGGTCCGGTTTGCGATGTTGTCAAGAAGTGCGTAGACATTGGCACGGAAGTCGGCATCGTTGTCGGCGGCGGCAATTTCTGGCGCGGCGTCAAGGACGGCGGCGGAAAGATGGAGCGCACCCGTGCAGACTATATGGGTATGCTGGCTACAACGATTAACTCGCTGGCGCTTCAGGATGCGCTGGAGCAGCGCGGTGTAGATGTGCGCGTACAGACTGCTATTGAGATGCGTCAGATCGCAGAGCCATATATCCGCAACAAGGCAACTCGCCATTTGGAAAAGGGTCGTGTTGTTATTTTTGGCTGCGGCATTGGCAATCCATATTTCTCTACCGATACGGCAGCTGCCCTGCGCGCTGCTGAGATCAACGCGGAGATCATCCTGCTGGCAAAGAACATCGACGGCGTATATGACTCTGATCCGGCAAAGAATCCGGACGCAAAGAAGTATGACACGCTGTCCTATATGAAAGTTCTGGAAAAGAAGCTGGCTGTCATGGATACTACCGCAACAACTCTTTCTATGGATAACGATATTCCGTTGCTCGTATTCGCACTGAAAGAGCCGGAAAACATTTACCGTGCCGTCATGGGCGAACAGGTTGGCACAATGGTAAACAACCAGTAAAATTAGCACATTTGGAGAGGAGAAATACCCTATGAAACCCGATTTAAAATCATATGAAGTAAAAATGCAGAAGTCTCTGGACGTTTTGGCAGAAAATCTGGCAGGCATTCGCGCAGGCCGCGCCAATGCAAGCGTGCTCAATAAGATCACGGTGGATTACTACGGCACAGCAAGCCCGATTCAGCAGGTGGCCGCTGTTGCGTCTCCGGATCCGCGCACGCTGACCATTCAGCCGTGGGATGCTTCTCTGCTTAAGGAGATCGTCAAGGCAATCCAGACATCTGAGCTGGGCATCAACCCGCAGAACGATGGCAAGCTGATTCGTCTGAGCTTCCCGCCGCTGACAGAAGAGCGTCGTAAGGAGCTGATTAAGCAGGTATCCAAGGAGGGTGAAGCTTCCAAGGTTGCAATCCGCAATATTCGCCGCGATGCTATCGATAAGTGGAAGGCTGCCAAGAAGAAATCTGAGATCACCGAGGATGAGCTGGCAGACGCAGAAAAGGATATGCAGAAGCTGACCGATAAGTACACCAAGGAAATCGACAAGACCACCGCGGCAAAGTCGGAAGAACTGAAGTCGGTTTAATCGAACAACAACAGAAACAAGTACGGGACATGTGGGCGGCTATCTTCAGTCGCCCATGTCGCGTATATCGGCGCTTTCACACAAAGACACAAAGCGCACACATTTAGAGAGAAAGGTCGGTGCATAGTACTGTGGCGTTGTTCAATATACTAAAAAGAGATGACAGCACGCCGCAACAGCCGTCCGATCGTCCGGTGCCGCGGCACATTGCGGTCATTATGGACGGAAATGGACGCTGGGCAAAAAAACGCGGTCTGCCGCGTACCGCTGGGCATAAAGTCGGTGCAGAGACGTTTCGAACCATCGCAACGTACTGTAAAGACATTGGTGTCAAATACTTTACCGTTTATGCGTTCTCCACAGAAAACTGGAAGCGTCCGGAAGAGGAAGTCAATACGCTGATGAATCTGTTTCGCAGATACCTCCAAGAGGCAATTGACACGATGGCAAAGGATGAAATTGCCGTGCAGGTCATTGGTGATTTATCCGTGCTCGCGCCGGATATTCAGGAACTTGTCACACGATGTAATGCAGAGGCACAAAAGCGGTCGGAATTTTCCATCGCTACGCTGTGCATCAATTACGGCGGACGCGATGAAATCAAAAATGCCGTTCGCGCCATCGCACAGGAAGTACAGGAAGGAAAGCTTCAGCCAGAGGATATTTCCGAGGACACGATTTCGCAGCACCTGTACACCGCGCACATGCCGGATCCTGATTTTATCATTCGTCCGAGCGGCGAGATTCGCACCTCGAATTTCCTGCTGTGGCAGAGCGCGTATGCGGAGTATTATTTTACCGATGTCTTGTGGCCGGACTTCAAGCCGGCGGATATGGATGTTGCTATTGATGAATTTAACAGAAGAAATAGACGATTCGGAGGAGTATAAATCATGAAAACGAGAGTTGCATTTGGCGTGACCGGTGCAGTTGTTGTCATCCTTGCGCTGTTCGTCTTCCCGCCGATCGTCGCACAGCTGCTCATGATGGCTTTGTCCGTGTGCGCAGCACAGGAGTTTACCGCAGCGACTGCGGGAAAGAAAAACAAAGAATTACAGATCGCCGCAATGGTTCTTGCTCTGGGTATGTCGTTTGCCAGCGCGAGAGACAGTTATCCGGTATATTGGATGCGAGCGATGCTGTACATCGGCATCGTAGTGCTGTTTATTTTGCTGCTGCGGCATCACACAAAGTTTGGATTTCAGGAGCTTGCCGGTGCTTATTTTGGCGGCATTCTCATCCCGTATTTGCTGATGAGCCTGATTCGTATGTTCACGATGTCGGAGAGCGGTGCGTTTCATCTCGTCATTCCGCTTCTGGCAGCTTGGGGTTCGGACACCTGCGCACTGTTTGCAGGCATGGCGTTTGGCAAGCATAAGCTGGCACCGGTTATTTCTCCGAAAAAGACGGTAGAGGGCGCGATTGGCGGCGTTGTCGGCGCGGCTGTTCTCACCGTAATTTATGGCGCAGCAGTCAGTGCGTTTACAAATTTGACGCTGTCCGTGCCGCTGTGTCTGGCAGCTGGTATTTTGGGCGCTGTGCTTGGTCAAATCGGTGATTTGTCGTTTTCTATTGTTAAGAGAAAGAGCGGCATTAAGGACTACGGCAAGATTTTTCCAGGACACGGCGGCGTACTCGACCGTTTTGACAGCGTGATCTTTGTCGCTCCGCTTGTCGAGCTGCTGCTGCATTTGTTTTCCAATTTGGGGTTATAAGTTATGAAAAATATTGTAATTCTCGGTTCGACCGGTTCTATCGGCACACAGACCATTGATATTCTAGATTCCATCGAGGCGCATGTGTGTGCGATTTCGGTCAATACCAATATTACACGCGCGGAGGAACAGGCGCGTGCATTGCATCCATCCTTGGTTGCAGTATACAATGAAGAAAAAGCAAAAGAGTTGCAAACGAAGCTGGCAGATACGGATATTCGCGTTGTATCCGGCATGGATGGCTTAATTGAAGCTGCAACCCTGCCGGAGGCAGATGTTGTCGTAACAGCAGTTGTCGGTATGGTGGGACTCCTGCCGACGATGGCTGCCATTGAAGCGGGCAAAGCGATTGCACTTGCCAATAAGGAAACGCTGGTGTGCGCAGGACAGATCGTCATGCGGGCAGCGCGCGAAAAGGGCGTGCCGATTTTACCGGTCGATTCCGAGCACTCAGCAATTTTTCAGTGCTTGCAGGGCGCAGCGGGCAACCGCATTAACCGCATTCTGCTGACGGCATCCGGCGGTCCGTTCTTTGGCATGAGTAGGGAACAAATGCGCCATGTCACAAAAGAACAGGCACTGCATCATCCGAATTGGAGCATGGGTGCGAAGATTACCATTGATTCCGCAAGCATGATGAATAAGGGCTTGGAACTGATCGAAGCGATGTGGCTGTACGACGTCGAGCCGGATGACATTGATATTGTCGTGCACAGAGAAAGCATTGTGCATTCTGCTGTCGAGTTTGAAGACGGTTCTGTCATTGCGCAGATGGGCAATCCGGATATGCGCCTGCCGATTCAGTATGCGCTGACGTATCCGGAGCGCGTACCGTGCAAGGTACCGCCGCTGGATTTGCCGCGCAGACATAATCTGACCTTCTTTGCACCGGATGAAGAGGCCTTCCCGACATTGGGACTGGCGCGCCGCGCGGCAGCTGCCCGCGGCAATCTCGGTGCGGTTATGAATGGTGCAAATGAGGCGGCAGTAGATTTGTTCCTGTACGATAAGATTCCGTTCTATCGCATTGCAGAGCTGGTACAGACGGCGATGGACGAAGTGGAGTACTTGCCGGAAATTACCATCGAGGATGTTTTGGCAAGTGACCGAGCAGCCCGTGAGATTGTCAAAGGGCTGCTGTCCTAAATTTGGCTCGTAAGAGGTGTTTCTTTGACCATTTTAACTGTAGTTTTAGCGATTGTGGCGTTTGGCTGTCTGGTCATCGTCCATGAGTTCGGGCATTTTATGGCAGCCAAGGCTGCCGGTGTGCATGTGCTCGAATTTTGGGTCGGCATGGGTCCGTCCTTCGCACATAAGAAAATCGGTGAGACAGATTTTAAGCTGTGCATTCTGCCATTTGGCGGCGCCTGCGTCATGGAAGGCGAGGACACAGAGCAGGATCAGCCGGGCACATTGGCGGGTGCGCCGATTGGCTGGCGAGCATTGATTCTTGCTGCCGGTGCACTGATGAATTTTCTGCTGGGCTTTCTCATTGTATTGGTGCTTCTGCTGCCGCAGACCGAGGGCACGGAGCCGGTCATTCAAGGCTTTGCCGACGGATTTCCATCGCAGGGGGAGAGTATGCTGATGGAAGGCGACCGCATCCTTAGCATTGACGGCTATCGCGTGCTGCTGACTTCGGATGTCACGACAGGACTGAGCCTTGGCGCAGATACCAGCTATGATATTGTCGTGCAGCGCAACGGCGAAAAGAAAGAACTGCACGATGTCAAGCTGGAACCGGCAGAATACGACGGCGTACAGCGGTACGGCGTGGATTTCACGGTAACTAAGCTGACAATCGGAGATAAAGTAAAAAATGCCGTGTACCGGTCATATGACTATGCGCGGCTCGTGTGGATTAGCCTGAAGCAGCTGGTCAGCGGGCAAGTAGGCATTGACCAGATGTCCGGTCCGGTCGGTGTGACAGATGTGCTTGTGCAGACTGCGCAGAGCAGTATGACGAGCTTTTTCCTGCTCATCGCGTTCATTTCCATTAACTTGGGCGTGATGAACCTGCTGCCGCTTCCGGCACTGGATGGCGGACGACTGCTGTTTGTACTCATTGAATTGATTGCGCGCAAGCCGGTTCCGCGAAAATACGAAGGCTATATTCATTTTGGAGGATTCGCTGTTCTGATGCTGCTTATGGTCTATGTGACTTGGCAGGATATTCTGCGGCTACTCGGCGCAGCGTGAGATCAAAAACAGAAAGGAAGAGGAGTATGAAAACAAAACAGATTTTGGTTGGCAATGTGCCGGTTGGCGGCGGCGCACCGATTGCTGTGCAGTCGATGACCAATACAGACACCCGCGATGCACAGGCAACGCTGGCGCAGATTGAACGATTGGCATCTGCCGGCTGTCATATTGTTCGCTGCACTGTGCCGGATATGGCGGCTGCTGAGGCGATGAAGACCATCTGTGCCAATTCTCCGATTCCGGTCGTAGCGGATATTCATTTTGATTATCGGTTGGCACTTGCTTCTGCGGAAGCAGGTGTCAGTGCGATTCGTATCAATCCGGGCAATATTGGCGCGGAAGAGCGTGTCAAGGCGGTTGCCGAGGCATGTAAGGCAAAACATATTCCGATTCGCATCGGTGTCAATTCCGGTTCGATTGAAAAGCATATTTTGGAAAAATACGGCTCGCCGACACCGGAAGCCATGGTAGAAAGTGCGATGTATCATGTGTCGCTGCTCAATCGGTACGATTTTGACGATATTTGCATTTCGTTGAAATCGTCCAGTGTGCCGACAACCATGAAGGCCTATCAGCTCATGCACGAAAAGACCAATTATCCGCTGCATTTGGGCGTCACAGAGGCGGGAACGGAGTATATGGGAACCATCAAGTCTGCCGCTGGCATAGGCGGATTGCTGGCACTGGGCATTGGTGACACGATTCGCGTCTCGCTGACTGCTGATCCGGTGCACGAAATTACCGCGGCATATGCGATTTTGAAGGCGGTTGGTCTCAATGATACCGGCGTCAATATTGTATCCTGCCCGACTTGCGGCCGCACTAAGATTGATTTGATTGGCATTGCCAATGAAGTGGAACGCCGCGTTGCCGGACTGGACGCCAAGCTGAAAGTCGCTGTGATGGGCTGCGTTGTCAATGGCCCCGGCGAGGCGCGCGAGGCGGATATTGGCATTGCGGGCGGCGATGGTGTCGGTATGATTTTCCGCCACGGCGAGATTTTGCGCAAGGTGCCGCAGGAACAGCTGGTAGATGAACTGATGAAAGAAATTGATGCGATCATAAAGGAGCAAGGATAAGATTTGACCACACTGGGAGATCTGTTTGAACGATATGAAAGCAAAGATCACGGAGCATACCTCACAAATGGAGAGGTATGCTCCGTTGTGGTGAGCCATGATAGACGCGCGGTGCTGTGCCGTGTCCAGTTTGATGACATTGTGCCGAGACGGGCACTGTTTGATATGGAAAAGGGCATTCGATCTGTGTATGGTCTGTCGCGCGTGCGCATTGCGCCGCGCTATCAGCTCAACAGCCTGACAGAGCCATATGTCGATAGCTTGAAAGACTATATTGTTTTGCGTAAGCCGTCGGCACAGGGATATTTGACCGACAGCAAATGGGATATGACAGCGGATGGCCTGACGGTCTCCATGCTGGGAAGCGGCGTGGAGTATCTTGCGCATGATCTGCGGCAACTGCCGGAAATGATTCGCACAGAGACCGGCTTGGCTTGTGCGGTCAACACAGAAACCTCGAATGAAGAAACTGAATTGCGCTTGGCGCAAAAGACGGAGCAGGGCAGAGAACGGATGCTCAAACAGCTGATGCACGCGCAGCCTGCACAGGAAAAAAAAGAAAAGCCAAAGAAAAAGCCGGTTCGTGCGGACAAGGGCGAAGTGCACTACAATCGCAAGGCGTTTGCCATCAAAAAAGATGAAAATCTGCTGTATGGCAGGCTGGTGGATCAGCCGGTTGTATCCATTCAGGAGGCCCTGCACGCGGTAGACAGCGCAACGATTCGCGGTGAGGTGTTTCTGGTTGAAACCCGCGAAATTAAGAGTAAAAACACCGGCAAGGAATGGGTCAAAGTTGGTTTTGACATCACAGATTTACACGGTTCTATGCGTGTGAGCAAGTTCCTTGCCAAGGAAAAAGCTGGCGAATATATCGACCTCATTCATGAGGGCATGTATCTGACGGTACAGGGCAAGGTCAGCTTTGATAACTTTGAAAAAGAAACCATCATGGAGCCGACAGGTATCGTGTTGAGTAAGAAAAAGATGCGCATGGACACAGCGGAGAAAAAGCGTGTCGAGCTGCATCTGCATACCAATATGTCCGCGATGGACGGGATGTCTACGACAAAATCTTTGATGCAGAGGGCAAAGCTGTGGGGACATACCGCTATGGCGATCACCGACCACGGCGTGGCGCAGGCATTTCCGGAAGCCATGCACGCCATTGAGCGAAATGGCATTGATTTGAAGATTTTGTACGGCATCGAGGCATATTATGTCAATGATTCCGGCAATGTTTCTGTTGTTAAGGGCAAATATGACGCGCCATTAAACGAGACCTTTGTCTGCTTTGATACCGAGACCACCGGTCTCAAGCCGACAGAGGAAGAAATGACGGAAATTGCGGCGGTAAAGGTGCGCAATGGTGAGGTGCTGGAGGAATTCCAGACCTATGTCAATCCACACAAGCCGATTCCGGCGAATATCACGGAACTGACAGGTATTTCGGATGAAACCGTCAAGGATGCACCGGAGCTTTCCGAGGCACTGCCAAAATTTTTGGAATTTGCGGGAGATTTGCCACTCGTCGCGCACAATGCAGGTTTTGATATGGCATTTATCAACCGCGCCTGTGAACGACTGGGCATCGAACGGGAATTTACATCCATTGATACCGTAGAAATGAGTAAAATTCTGTTTCCGGACATGAAGCGGCACAAGCTGGATGTCATGGCGAAGAAGCTCAGGGTTGGCCCGTTCGATCATCACAGAGCGAGCGAAGATGCCGCAGTTTTAGGCAGAATTTTTATCAAACTGCTGGAAAAGATGCGGGATGAGCTACACGCAGTCAAAATTTCCGATATCAATCCACTGCTGGCGGGACTCAAAGCCAAGACCGGCAGCCTGAAAAATCTGCGCCGCTATCATTTTATTATTTTGGCAAAGAATCAGGTGGGACTCAAAAATCTGTACAAGCTGATATCCTATTCCAACCTGAAATATTTTAATAAAAAGCCAATTATGCCGCGCAGTGAGTTGATTCGTCACAGAGAGGGCTTGATTTTTGGCTCTGCCTGTGAGGCAGGCGAGCTGTTTTCCGAGATGGTGCACGGCGCATCGCATGAAGATCTGCTCAAAATTGCCGACTTCTATGATTATTTGGAAATTCAGCCGATTGGCAACAACCGATTTATGATTGCCAACGGTACGGCAAAGGACGAGGAAGAACTGCGCGATTACAACCGCAAAATTTTGGCGATTGCAGATGAGCTGGGAAAGCCGTGTGTGGCGACCGGTGACGTACATTTCTTGGAGCCGGAAGATGAGGCGTTCCGCCGCATTTTGATGGCGGGCATGGGCTTTAAAGACGCGGACAATCAGGCACCGCTGTATCTCAAGACAACGGATGAAATGCTGGAAGAGTTTTCGTATTTGGGCGAGGATCGCGCCATGGAAGTCGTTGTCACCAACACAAATATGATTGCAGATTGGTGCGACACGCTGCGTCCGGTGCCGAGAGAAAACTATCCGCCGAAGATGGAAAACTCTGCAGAGGATTTGGAACGCATGTGCTATGAGAAAGCTAAGCGCATGTACGGCGATCCGCTGCCGGAAAAGGTCAAGGCGCGTTTGGAGCGTGAATTGGGTTCGATTATCGGCAACGGATACGATGTGATGTATATGATTGCGCAAAAGCTCGTGGCAAAGTCGCTGCAGGATGGCTATCTGGTCGGCTCCCGTGGTTCGGTTGGCTCTTCGCTGGTTGCGTTTATGTCGGACATTACAGAAGTAAATTCTCTCGCGCCGCATTATCTGTGCCCGAAATGCCATTACATCGAATGGCATGAAAACGAGGGCTTTGGCTGCGGCGCAGATATGCCGCACAAGACCTGTCCAAAGTGCGGAGAACCGCTCAATCAAGAGGGGTTTTCCATTCCGTTTGAGACATTCTTGGGCTTTAACGGCGATAAGGTGCCGGATATTGACCTGAACTTTTCCGGTGAATATCAGCCGACGATTCACTGGTATACCGGTGAGCTGTTTGGCCATGACCATGTATTCCGCGCAGGAACAATCGGTACAGTGGCGGAGAAAACCGCATACGGCTATGTCAAAAAATACATGGCAGAGCGCGATATGGAAGTCGGACGCGCAGAGGAAAACCGACTGGTCAAGGGCTGTACAGGTATCCGCAGAAATACCGGTCAGCATCCGGGCGGCATTGTTGTTGTGCCGAAGGAAGTCGATATTTACGACTTCTGTCCGGTACAGCATCCGGCGGATGACCCGAATTCCGACATTATCACGACGCATTTCGAGTACCATTCCATTGACGAAAACCTGCTCAAACTGGACGAGCTGGGACACGATGACCCGACGATTATCAAGCATATGGAAAATATGACCGGTGTTGTCGCGCAAAATATTCCACTTGGCGATCCGGAGACCATGAGTCTGTTTACTTCCAATAAAGCACTCAAGTATGTGACAGACGAGCCGGATCCGATTTTGGGTGACATTGGCTGTATTGCTGTGCCGGAGTTCGGCACAAAATTCGTGCGCGGCATGGTAAAGGAGACCAAACCGACAACGTTCGATGAATTGTTCTGTATTTCTGGTCTGTCGCACGGCACGGATGTATGGCTGGGCAATGCGCAGGATTTGGTACATGATGGCATTCCACTGAAAGAATGCATCTGCTGTCGAGATGATATTATGAACTATCTGATTGGCAAGGGTGTCGATCCGAAGCTGAGCTTCCAGACGATGGAATCCGTGCGTAAGGGCAAGGGCTTGAAGCCAGAGATGGAAGAAGCGATGAAAAAGCAGGATGTGCCGGACTGGTATATTGATTCGTGCAAAAAAATCAAGTACATGTTCCCGAAGGCACATGCGGTTGCTTATGTTATCATGGCGTATCGCATTGCTTGGTTTAAGGTGCATAAGCCGCTGGCGTTTTATTCTGCATATTTTTCCATTCGTGCGAAGGCGTTTGACGCTTCCTGCATGGTTTTAGGAGATCAGGTCTGCTTGGATAAAATTCATGAATTACAGGCAAAAGAACGAGATAAGACGATTTCTGCGGTGGAAAAAGATATGATGACAACATTAGAGGTCGTTCATGAGTTCTACCATAGAGGATTTGTATTTGAACCGATGGATATTTATAAATCGGAGGCGACACAGTTTGTCATCACAGAAAAGGGTTTGATTCCGCCGTTTTCGTCGATGCCTGGCGTCGGTGAACAGGCTGCACAGGCGATTGTCGAAGAACGCAAAAACGGCCTGTTCCTGTCGCAGGAGGAAATTGTGGTGCGCTGCTCCCGCGTGTCTAAGAGTGTTGTCGAGACACTCGCCAGCATCGGCGCTCTGTCCGAGATGCCGACAAGTACACAGGTGTCGCTGTTTTGAGAAAAGATGAGGAAAAATATCTGAGGATTGTAAGATGTTGTTTTCTTTTTCGTAACATTTCAAAGAACGCTTGACATACCAAACTGGTCATGTTATCATGTTAACACGCTAAAGTGATAAAACAATAAACATTATATTTAGGGGTTATAAAGTATGAATCAGTATGCAATCTCTACGCCGGAGGGCACCCGCGACCGTTTGTTCGCAGCGACTCGTATGTTCCGGCAGAACGAGAAGAGAATCCGAGATCTGTTTGAAGCACGCGGTTATGATGAGATCATCACGCCGTCGCTGGAATACTATGATGTATTCACGCAGGCAGGCTCATCCATCGGACAGGAAAAAATGTACAAGCTGACCGACCGCAATGGCAGACTGCTTGTGCTGCGTCCGGATAACACCACACCGATTGCGCGTGTGGTTACGACCAAGCTCAACGATGACGTGCTTCCGCTGCGTCTGTACTATATGCAGAAGGTACACCGTGCAAGCTCATTCCACCGCGGACATTCGACGGAAGTCATGCAGGCAGGTGCTGAGCTGCTCGGCGCACGCGGAATGATGGCGGATATTGATATTTTGACGACAGCCTTTGCGGCATTGGCAGCGGTTCGCGGCGAAACCTTCCGCATCGAGCTGAGCTATGCGGCGATTTATAAGGAACTGATTCAGTCTCTCAATGTCGATGCAGAGACCGCAGAGCGTATTCGTTCGAATATCGAGAACAAATCTTATGCAGCACTGGGCGATGAGCTGGCGCCGTATCAGGATCGAGAGGCATATGGTGCCCTCAAAGCAATGCCAAATTTGTTCGGCGGCAGCGAGGTACTCGATGAACTGGCAGGTCTGACTGACAATCCGAGCGTGCTCAGGGCAGTGGCTTACCTGAAGGATTTGATTGCAGCAATCACCAATGCGGGATATGGCGAGAATGTCATGATTGACCTCGGTCTGGTGCAGGAGATTGATTATTATACCGGATTGATGTTCCGTGGCTATATGGGCGGCGCAGGTTCTCCGGTTCTGGCGGGCGGCAGATATGATAATCTGTGTGCAAAGTTTGGCAGAGATATTCCGGCGACCGGCTTTGCGATTGACATTGATGCGCTGTCAGAATCGGTTGACCTCAAGAAAAAAGTTGTTCCGCAGGAGTTGGTATTCTGCGAAAGAAACGATCTCAAGAGCGCACTCAATTATATCAATACAAACAGTGAATTGGCATCGCTGGCACCGTGTGACACCGAAAAGGAAGCAATGGAGCTGGCAAAGAAAAAGGGCTATCGCACCCTCGTGATTTTCCGAGATGGTGCTGTGAAGGAAGTAGAGGTACAGGCATGACTCCAGATAATATCATTCGTATCGCTCTGACCAAGGGAAGATTGGAAAAGAAGACTCTGGAGCTGCTGGAGCATTCTGGTTATGATGTCAGCGAACTGCGATCCGGTTCCCGCAAGCTCATTTTCCGTCTGCCGAATTCCAATATTGAACTCGTGCTGTCCAAGGCGGCTGACGTCATTACCTATGTCGAGCACGGCGTGTGCGATATGGGCGTTGTTGGCAAGGATACCATTATGGAAAAGGGCGGCTCGTTCTATGAGACCTTGGATCTGGGCTTCGGCAAATGCCGCTTCTGTCTGTGCGGCAAAAAGGGCGAGGATTTCTATGCAGGTTATCACACCAGAACTATCGCGTCCAAATATCCGAAGGTAACGCGCGATTTCTTCTCCCGCAAGAACATGGACGTCAATATTATTAAAATTGAAGGCAGTGTCGAGCTGGCTCCGCTGCTCGGTCTTGCCGATGCGATTGTCGATATTGTGGAGACCGGTACGACTTTGAAGGAAAACGGCTTGGAGCCGTATGAGACGGTCGCACCGATCAGTGCCCGCGTCATTGTCAATCTGGCGAGCATGAAGTTGAAAAAGCAGCAGATTCAGGCATTGACTGAGCAGCTGCAAGAAGGTCTGAAGGCAAAGGACGAGGCCAAGAAGGCTGAGACCAAGCAGGATAAATAATATACGGGAGGAAGTAAGACATGATTAAATTACCGGAAAAGCTGGCAAGCATGACCCCGTATGATCCATGCGAGGATGTTTACCAGATTAAGCTGGATGCCAATGAGAGCTATTTCTCTCTACCGGAGGAACTGCGTGATGCCATCGCAGCCAGCATTGATACCATTGATTTCAATCGGTATCCTGATCCGATGGTGGCAGATGTCCGCCGCCTGGCAGGCAGAGAATTCCGCATTGCACCAGATAATATTGTTGTTGGCAACGGCTCGGATGAGCTGATTTCTCTGATTATGAATACCTTTGCGCCGCGCGGCGGCAAGGTTATGGTTTTGTCTCCGGACTTTTCCATGTATCAGTTCTATGCAGAGGTCGCAGAGCTGGAAGTTATCAATATGCTTAAGGACGGCGAATTTATGCTAACGGAGCAAGAGGTCATTGACCGCGCCAAGGCAGAAAAGCCGGATATTTTGATTTTCTCCAATCCGTGTAATCCGGGCGGTCAGGGCTTTGACCACGGTGAGGCAGTCCGCATCTGCATGGCACTGGAAGATACACTGGTCGTTGTCGATGAGGCGTACATGGATTTCTGGGATCAGAGTATTCTCGACTGCTCCACCGCACTGGAAAATGTCCTCGTGATGAAAACGCTGTCCAAGGCGTTCGGCTGTGCGGCACTGCGCTGCGGCTTTATTATCGGTTATAAAGATTTGATTGACCAGCTGAATAAGACGCGCTCTCCGTATAACATCAATACAATGACGCAGCTTGCTGCCTGCATTGTGCTGGAAGATACCAGCTGGCAGAAGGAGCAGTGCAAGCAGTTGATTGCCCGCAAGGAAGAGCTGGAGCAGGCGTGCCAGAAGCTGGCAGAGAAGTATGGCGTGTTTACCGTCCTGCCGACACACACCAATTTTGCGGTTTTGCGGACAGACAAGTGCTCGGAGATTTTTGAAGAGCTGAAAAAGCGCAGCATTTGTGTGCGTTGCTTCCCGAAATTCCAGATGCTTCGCATTACGACTGGCAGCGAGCAGGAGAATGCAACCCTGCTGACCGAGCTGGAAGACATCTGCGCAGATATGCAGGCATAAAAGGAGAATACGATGGGATACATTGGAATCGTTGATTATGGCGCAGGAAATCTTATGAGCGTATCCAACTCATTGAATTTTCTTGGGCTGGAAAATAAAATTGTCACGACACCAGAGCTGATGGAACAGGCCTCTGGCATTATCCTTCCGGGTGTCGGTGCATTTCCGGATGCGATGCAGGCATTGGAGGAATCCGGCCTCACACAGTCGCTGATTCAGGCAGCAAAGACAAAGCCATTTTTGGGCATTTGTCTCGGCGCACAGATGTTGTTTGAAGAGAGTGACGAGATTCGCCCAACCAAGGGCTTGGGTTTGCTGCCGGGTCGCGTACAGAAAATTGAAACTGATCTCAAGCTGCCGCAAATTGGCTGGAACAGCTTGCAGTATCACAAACAGGATTCGTTGCTGGCGGGCGTGCCGGAAGGTGCTTATGTGTACTTTGTACATACCTTTAAGATGTGCCCGTCTGACAGCAATGACTTGATTGCAACCTGTGATTACAACGATCAAGTCACGGCATTGGTTGGACGCGGACAGATGTACGGCAGTCAGTTCCATCCAGAAAAGAGCGGAGAGGTCGGCATGACCATCCTGCGCAACTTCGGAAACATGGTAGGAGGGGCAGAATGAGAATTTTACCTGCAATTGACCTGCACGATCAGATGTGTGTCCGTCTGGTCAAGGGCGATTACGCAACCGCACACAAGGTTGCAGAGGATGCAGTAGATACAGCAAAGGCATTTTTGGCAGCCGGTGCCGAGCAGATTCACATGGTGGATCTGGACGGCGCAAAGGACGGCACCCATCCAAACTATCCGGTGGTTCGCCGTGTCATTGAGCAGACTGGCGCAGCGGTTGAGCTGGGCGGCGGCATCCGTACCATGGAGGATGTCGAGCGCGTGTTAGAGCTGGGCGTCAAGCGCGTGATTATTGGCTCTGCGGCGGTAAAAAATCCGCAGTTTGTCAAGGAAGCCTGCGAGAAATATGGCGACAAAATTGCGGTTGGCATTGATGCGCTGCATGGCACGGTTCGCACTGAGGGTTGGATCAAGGACAGCGGCACGGATTACATCGCTTTTGCCAAGCTGATGGAATCTTACGGCGTCAAGACCATCATCTTTACGGATATTGATAAGGATGGTATGCTGTCCGGACCGAATTTCGACCAGCTACAGGCCTTGCGCGATGCTGTTTCCTGCGGTATTGTGGCATCCGGCGGCGTTTCTACACTGGAAGACATTGCAAAACTGCGCGATATGGGCATTGAAGAAGCAATTGCCGGTAAAGCAGTCTATACCGGTCAGCTGGATGTCAAGCAGGCAATTGCTGTGGCAGCAGGGGAGGCGTAACGATGCTCGCAAAACGTATTATCCCTTGCTTGGATGTCAATGATGGCCGCGTGGTCAAGGGCGTCAACTTTGTCAATTTGCGCGATGCAGGCGATCCGGTAGAGCTGGCAACCTTTTATTCGCAGCAGGGAGCAGACGAGATTGTCTTTCTGGACATCACAGCGACCTATGAGAACCGCCAGACCATTGCGGATGTTGTGCGCCGCACGGCGCAGCAGGTGTTTGTTCCGCTGACTGTCGGCGGCGGAATTCGCACGAGCGATGACTTCAAGGAATTGCTCCGCGCCGGTGCAGATAAGATTTCTGTCAACTCGGCTGCCGTATCCAACAAACAGCTGATTGCAGAGGCTGCACAGAAGTTCGGTAGCCAGTGCGTGGTTGTCGCAATTGATGCGCGCGCTTGTACCGATTTGGAAAAGTGCCCGAGCGGCTATGAAGTATATGTTGCAGGCGGCAGAAAGCCAACCGGTTTGGACGCTGTCGCATGGGCAAAGGAGGTCTATGAACTGGGTGCAGGCGAAATTTTGCTGACTTCGATGGATAAGGATGGCACCAAATCCGGCTTCGAGCTGAACTTGACGGATTTGGTCGCACAGTCTGTCGGCATTCCGGTCATTGCCTCCGGCGGCTGCGGCAACTTGGAGCATTTTGCGGAAGTATTTGAAAAGACTGGTGCTGATGCAGCTCTGGCAGCTTCTCTGTTTCATTATGGAGAACTGACGGTTCCACAGGTAAAGGAATACCTGCACGGCAAGAATATTCCGGTAAGACTGTGAGGAAAGACAATGAATTTAGATAAGTTTTTCAAAAAAGGAGAGCTGATTCCGGTTATCTGTCAGGATGAGCGGAACAATGAAGTTCTCATGCTGGGCTATGCAAACAAGCAGGCGCTGGCAAACACGATGGAAACGGGAACCGCTTGGTTTTTCTCCCGCAGCCGTCAGAAGCTGTGGAACAAGGGCGAAACCTCTGGCAATTTCATTTTTGTCAGTGAGATTTTGACCGACTGCGATGATGACACGCTCATTTATCGCGGCATCCCAAAGGGACCTACCTGTCACACCGGCAATCGCACCTGCTTCTATCAGGAACCAATTTGGAAAAAGCCAGAGGAATAAGAAAAAAGGCACGAGATCGCAAGCGCGATTTCGCGCCTTTACTTTTAAAAATAATTGTGATTTGCCTTCTTCTATGCTACAATGACAGCAGTTTAATACAAGGGAGGAAAATCTGTCGATGAGACTCGTTTCATGGAACGTAAATGGTCTGAGAGCGTGTTTAGGCAAGGGCTTTCAGGACGTCTTTGATACAGTAAATGCTGACATGTTCTGCTTACAGGAGACCAAAATGCAGCCGGGACAGGCACAGGTTGCCTGTGAGGGCTATGAGGAATATTGGTACAGCGCAGAAAAGAAGGGATATAGCGGCACAGCGCTGTTTACACGCAAAAAGCCGATAGAGGTTGTCTGCGGCATGGGAATGGACGCACATGACCACGAAGGACGCATCATTACAGCAGAATATGAGAATTTCTATCTTGTCACCTGTTATACACCGAATTCGCAGAGTGAACTCAAGCGGCTGGATTATCGGATGCAGTGGGAAGATGATTTCCGCGATTATGTGAAAGAACTGGACGCGCTCAAGCCGGTCATTATCTGTGGCGATTTGAACGTAGCACATGAAGAGATTGATTTGAAGAATCCGAAAACCAATCGAAAAAATGCGGGATTCTCAGATGAAGAGCGCGCAAAAATGACAGAGCTGCTGGAGTCTGGCTTTACAGACAGCTTCCGGTATCTGTATCCAGAGCGGGAAGGCATATATAGTTGGTGGTCGTATCGTTTTCATGCGAGAGAAAAGAACGCAGGCTGGCGCATTGACTATTTTTTGGTTTCCGATCGCATCAAGGATAAGATTCAAAAGGCGGAGATTTTGACTGATATACTGGGCAGTGACCATTGTCCGGTGTTGTTGGAGATTGATTTGTAATATAGATAAGAATCAGTTGTCAATACTATTGACAACTGATTTTTTTATCTTCTAAAGGGTTATAAAGTTGTTAATATCTTGTCTAAATTTCTTTTTTGCAACAGAATTGATGTATAATAAGTCATGAACAAAAAGAGACAAACATAGTAAAAGATTTCTGCTGGCTGTACGAATACAGTACAGCAGTTTTTTAGAAGTGAGAGTAAAGACAGCATGAACGATTCAATCAAACATCAAGAATATCTTTTGTTGGGACTGGATGTCGGATCAACGACAGTGAAAGCGGCAGTATTGCGACCGGGAGAGCAAAAGCCGCTGTTTGTGCGATACCGCCGACATCATGCAGAACAGCTGCATGCCATGCGCTTGCTGCTGGAGGAGGTTCAGCAGGCATTTCCACAGGAAAAATTCCGTATTGCCGTGTGCGGCAGCGGAGGCAAGCCAATTGCTGATTGCACAGGGGTTCATTTTGTGCAGGAAGTGGTTGCCAATGCCTCTGCGGTGCGCCATTTGTACCCGCAGACACGCACGGCTATTGAGCTGGGCGGACAGGATGCAAAAATTATCTTTTTTCAATACGATGAGAACGCCAAGCAGCTTGTCGCGCGGGATATGCGCATGAACGGAAGCTGTGCCGGTGGTACCGGTGCGTTTATTGATGAGATTGCCGCATTGCTCAAAACACCAACAGAAGGATTTGAAGCGTTGGCGAGCCAGGGCAGTACCCTTCACAGCATCAGTGGTCGATGCGGCGTTTTCGCTAAGACGGATATTCAGTCTGTACTCAATGCAGGCGGTGCGCGAGAAGATATTGCTCTATCTGCTTTTCATGCGATTGCCAAGCAAACCATTGGCGGCTTATCACAGGGATTGGACATCACGTCACCGGTTATTTTTGAAGGCGGTCCGTTGACGTTTAATCCAACGTTGGTTCGCGTCTTTTGTGAGAGACTGCATTTGTCTGAAGAAGAAATCATTCGTCCGGAACATCCGGATACCATTGTGGCACTCGGCGCGGCACTGAGTATTTCGGAGCTGTTTGGCGAGGATGCCGCGGATGTCCATGAGCTGGAAGAAAAAATTGCGCAGCTCCGGCAAGCAGAAATGCAAAGTAAGCACACGATCAGCAAACACGCAGAGCCGTATTTTTCAACGGAACAGGCTTGCCAGGCATGGCGCAAGCTGCATGAAAGCCCGCAAATCCACCGAAGTTCGGCACAGGCAGGAGATACCCTGCGCGTGTATATCGGTGTTGATGCAGGCAGTACGACGAGCAAATTGGTGCTCATGGACGAAGAAGAAACGGTCATTGACCGATTTTATGCCAATAACCGCGGAGATCCGATTCAGGTTATCCGACAAGGTTTGATGGAGCTGTATGAAAGCTATGCACAGCGCGGCATTCGCTTAGAAGTGCTCGGATTGGGCACGACAGGATATGGTGAACACATGCTGGCAAAGGCGTTTGGTGCGGATTATCATACAGTGGAAACTGTTGCCCACGCCGCCGCTGCACAGAAGTATGTGCCGGATGTCAGCTTTGTTTTGGACATCGGCGGACAGGACATGAAGGCGATGTGGATTGATAATGGCGTGGTGACGAATATCACGCTGAATGAAGCCTGTTCTTCCGGCTGCGGTTCCTTTTTGGAAGGATTTGCTGCAGCGTTAGGCATTCCTGTCGATCAGATTGCCGATGCGGCATTTCGTTCGCGGCAGCCTGCCGATTTGGGCAGTCGCTGCACTGTCTTCATGAACAGCACGATTATTACGGAACAGAAAAACGGTCGGACACCGGAGGATATTATGGCGGGACTTTGCCGGTCAATTATCCGCAATGTCTTTACCAAGGTTGTACGCATTTCCAATCCATCTGTGCTTGGCAAGCATGTGGTTGTGCAGGGCGGTACGTTTAAAAATGATGCTGTGCTGTGTGCCTTGGAGCAGTATTTGGGACAGCCGGTCACCCGTGCACCATATCCGGGAGAAATGGGTGCCATCGGTGCGGCACTGCTCACCAAAAGACAGGCGGGCGCACACGCGGTCAGCAATTTTATTGGATTTTTTGCTCTTCCGAATTTTCAGTACAGCAAACAGGATGGCGTGCCGTGTCCGTTCTGCGGCAATCATTGCAGCAGAACCATTCTTCGATTTTCGAACGGCAGTTCCTTTATCACGGGCAATCGCTGTGAGCGCGGCGAAATTTTGGGCAATCCCAATGATGCCACAGTGCGGGAACAGGTCAAGCATACGTGCCGCACAAAGGACGATGTGCCGAATTTGTTTCGAACCAGAGAACAGTTGTTGTTTCATGATTATACCTATCCGCAGTTGGCTGAGCAAAAAGATGTGACCATTGGCATTCCACGCGTGTTGTCCTTCTGGGACACGATGCCATTTTGGAAGGTGTTTTGGCGCAGCTTGGGATACCGTGTGCAGGTGTCTGACAGCAGCACACGGGACATGTATGAAAACGGCTTGTCTGCGGTTACCTCGGATACGGTTTGTTTTCCGGCGAAGCTTGTGCATGGACATCTGCGCAATTTGAAGGAAAAGGGTGTAGATCGTATTTTTATGCCGTCTATCACGACGGTAAAAAGCGAAAACTTAGCGGAAACCAGCGAGTCCATGTGTGCTGTCGTCAAGGGATACCCGATTGTCATCCGCAATTCGGATAACCCGGAACGCCGATGGGGCATTCCGTTTGATGCGCCGCTGTTCCACTGGCATCTGCCCGAGGACAGAGACCGACAGCTCACGCAGTATATGCAACAGACATTTGGCATTGCACCGGAACTGACGCGGAAAGCAATCGCGGCAGGAGATGCAGCACAGCAGGAATTTTCTGACCGCTTAAAGGCGGAAGGACAGAAAATTATTGATACTGTGCAAAACAATGGCACATATGCCATTGTTTTGGCGTCCAGACCGTATCAAAATGATGCACTGGTCAATCATGATTTACCGGAGTTGTTCACCGAGCACCATATACCGGTGCTGACCATAGACAGTCTGCCAGACATCAATCGCGTGGATCTGCACAACAGTCGATTGGATATTGTCAATAACTATCATGCGCGGATGCTGTCCGGTGCTGTGCTTGCAGCAGGCTGTGATTATTTGGAGTACGCACAGGTTGTCAGCTTTGGCTGTGGACATGATGCGTATCTATCCGATGAGATCATCCGTATGATGAATGAAATCAGCGGAAAACATCCGCTGGTGCTCAAACTGGATGAGAGCGACGCTACCGGTCCGCTGCGTATTCGTGTAAGAAGCTTTTTGGAGACAGCGGCACAGCGCAGAACACGGACGAACGGACAGGTACACGAATTGTCCGATCCATACCCGACAAAATTCACCAAGCAGGATGCCAAAGAACGCATTGTGCTCGTGCCGAATACCTCTCATGCGTTTAGCCGAGTCATGTCAGCAGCATTCAGCGCCCAACATATCAAGGCAGAGCCGCTGCCGGTCGGAAGAGAGGAAGCCATTCGACTCGGCAAGCAGTATGTGCACAATGATATTTGCTTCCCGGCACAAATTGTTATCGGTGAAGCGTTGGAAGCACTGCGCAGCGGTAAATATCAAGGCAAACAGGTTGCCATTGGTATGGGTAAGTACATCGGAGACTGCCGTTTGACGCATTATAGTGCGCTGCTGCGCAAGGCGCTGGACGATGCGGGATTTGCTGATGTTCCAATTTTGACCAACGATGATAAGGACAGCCATGATATGCATCCGGGTTTCCGCATGAGTCTGATGTCTGCACTCAATATTGCATTTGCTCTGCCAATGATTGACGTATTGGAAGAACTGCTGCGCAAGATGCGTCCGTATGAGCTGGTTGCAGGCAGTGCCGATGCCGCTTTTGAGCGGGCGATGGATGCTGTTATCGACGGGATGGAGCACGGCGGCATTCTCGGTATGCGCAGCGGATTTAAACGCGCGATTGACATCATGTGCGATGTGGCGTATGATCGGAGTAGACGCAGACCGACTGTTCTCATCGTGGGTGAGTACTTGCTCAATTTCCATCCCGGCGCAAACCATGATATTGAAAAGTATTTGGAGGAAAATGGATTTGAAATTATTGAGGCGCGCATGACTGATGTCATTCGCAAGTCGTATTTTTACATTGATGCGCAGATTCGGGAATATAAGCTCAAAAAGCCGATGGGTGAAAAGATTTGGTATTTTACCGCAGATGAGATCTTCAATGCGGCACATGCCATGACAGATGCGATTGCGAAAAAGCATCCGCTGTACCATCGGGCGGCACGAATGCAGGAGATTATCAAGGACAGCGATCCGATTATTCACCATACCTTTGATGCTGGTGAGGGTGTGCTGATTCCAGGAGAAATTCTGCACAACGCCAAAAATGGTTGCCGGAACTTTATCATTTTACAGCCGTTTGGATGCCTGCCCAATCATGTTGTCGGACGCGGTATCGCAAAAAGACTCAAGGAGTTGTATCCGGATGCGCAGATTTTGCCGCTGGATTACGATCCGGATGTCAGTTTTGCGAATGTAGAAAATCGTCTGCAAATGCTGATCATGAACGAGAAAAGCAAACACGCATAAGGGAGAAGCTATGGGATTTTTGGGAAAATTACGCTGGGAAAAGCAGAAACGTAGCCAACGAGCGCATTATGAAGAGGAAGTTAAAAAAGCAGAGGCTCGGAAGCAGGGACACATTGACGCGTTGTTCAAACCGCTGCAGGCACTGCGAGGCAGTCAGCGCGGCCGCTGTGTGATTTTGGGAGCGGATGTTCAGCCATCGATTCTCGACCGATTGAATCATGAGTGTACGCTATGCAGTGCAGCAGGCTGGGAGAAGCTCAAAAAGACAGGCTGGCAGCCGACGTATCTGGGCATTCAAAGTCCATCCATGCTCGAACAAATTAAAGAATATATTGATAAGATTCCGGAACAGGGGATTTTTGCCGGAGATAATTTGACGATTCCTTCTCCAATGCCGAAAAATTGGATTGCATATCCGTATCTCGGCGTCTATAAATACTACTGTAACGAGTATAACACCCATCATGTCAAATTCAGCGGCGATGCACTGGAAGTCGTATATGATGGATATGACACCGTGTACTCACTGATGCAGATTGCGGTGTATCTCGGATTTACGGATCTGGTGCTGGTCGGCTGTGGATGCTGTCATCCGCAGGAAGAGAAGATGCAGTCGGCATTCCGAACAGCAAAACAGTATGCCGATGCGCATGGCATCAACGTGTACAACGGCACACCAGGTGAAACCGACGACATCTTTCCGCTGTTTTCCTTGTAATTTACAAATTTGTTCTAAAATTTACATACAATGCATTGATACCTAACTGCAAAGAGTCTACAATAAAATAGATAGAGAATACATGGCAGGGGAGCGATGCGGCGTGGAGCAGGAAAAGTTTGTCATGGATTTTCTGCGCCCAGAGGTGCAGCAGGAATATCAGACTTGTATCAATCTGCTGATTGGAAAAATTCGGCAGTTTGCCGAACAACAGCAGACCCTGCTTCATCGAGAGATTGTCTCGCAGATTGTGTGGCGTCTCAAAAGTGAACAGAGTATTTTGGCAAAGCTGCGGCGAAAAAAGCGCGAAAGAACCAATGCCAACATCTATCGGTACATCAATGATTTGGCGGGAATTCGCATTGTGTGTCTGTATTTGGATGATATAGACCGCGTGCGGACATTTTTAGAGATGATGCCGGATATTCGCATTTTGAAGGTCAAAGATTTCATCAAAAAACCGAAGAACAGCGGGTATCAAAGTCTGCACATGCAGGTACAGTTTCCCAATGAACGCAAGATAGAAATCCAAATCCGCACCATGGGTATGGATTATTGGTCGGTGATGGAGCACGAGCTACAGTACAAAAAGAAGAGCAAAATCGGCCGGTCTTTGCGAAGAGAACTGCTCGCCTGTGCAAACGACATGCACCGCATGGATGAACGAATGCAGGCAATGCGCCGTTTGCTGGATAAACAAAATAAAGATACGGTATAATAAAACTGTCGCAGAAATCCCCTAAGGAGACTGCGACAGTTTTTTGTTGCTTTTGCGTTGGTTGCGATGCGGCGTTTTGCATGGTATAATGGTAGGAAATGCGAGGTGAACGGCGATTGGAAGCAAGACTAACACAACTCAATTATCAAGAAATTTTGATGTATCTCGGGTATCGTGGGCAGGAACGGCCGCCGGAGCTGGAGCAGCAGGTTCGGTGCTGTATGGATGAAGTGACCAAAAGCTGCCATCCGAGATTGGTCTATCGCAGATTGCCGGTAAAAGACGGAGAAATTGTCGGGTTTCCGTTAGAAGGCAAGGACATGAAAGAAATTCTGTCGTCCTGTCAGGAGAGCGTGCTGCTTGCCGTAACGTTGGGACCGCAGATTGAACAGCTGCTCATGCGGCGTGAGGTGACAGATATGGCGGATGCTGTGATTATGGATGCCTGCGCCAGTGCGGCGATTGAAAATGTCTGCGACCATTTTGAATTTGATTTGCGGGAGCAATTGGAACAAGAAGGACGGTTTTTGACCGACCGGTTTAGTCCGGGATACGGTGATTTGCCGCTGCACACCCAGCGCAGGCTGTGCGAGGCACTCAATACAACGCGGCGCATTGGTCTGACTGTCACCTCGAATTATTTGATGATTCCGCGAAAATCGGTAACGGCGATTATGGGAATCTCCGATCATCCGCAAAAACTGAGAAAACGGGGCTGTGAGGTATGCAGTATGTTCCTGACTTGTCCCTATCGAAAGGAAGGACTTGCTTGTCATGAATAATCTGACATTACTAGACGGCGGCATGGGCACGATGCTGCAGGCTGCCGGTTTGGGTCTGGGCGAACGACCGGAAATCTTCGGTGTCCAGCATCCGGAAATTTTGGAAAATATCCAGCGCAGCTATGTACAGGCCGGCAGTGATATTATCTATGCCAATACCTTTGGCGCCAATGCGCATAAGCTGGAAGGCACCGGACATACCGTAGAAGAATTGGTTGCGGAAAATGTCGCTATTGCAAAAAAGGCGGCAGGCGGAAAGGCCAAGGTTGCCTTGGACGTTGGCCCGATTGGTGAGCTGATGGAACCACTCGGCACGCTGGCATTTGATGAAGCCTATGAAATTTACGCACAGATGGTGCGTGCCGGAGAGCAGGCGGGCGCGGATCTCGTTATTTTTGAGACCATGACCGACCTGTATGAGGTCAAAGCGGCGGTTCTCGCGGCGCGGGAACAGAGCAATCTGCCGATTTGGGTCACGATGAGCTTTGAAGCGACCGGCAGAACCTTCACTGGTACAACGGTTGCCAGCATGGCGGCTACGTTGGAAGGATTGGATGTTGCCGCGATGGGTATTAACTGTTCTCTGGGACCGGAAGAGATTTTTCCGCTCATTGAAGAAATGCGCAGATGGACGGACAAGCCGCTGATTGTCAAGCCGAATGCCGGTCTGCCGGATCCGGCAACCGGCGGATATGATATGGACGCTGCGGAATTTGGCAGACAGATGGCCAAATTTCCAGAGTTGGGTGTCTCGATCTTGGGTGGCTGCTGCGGCACGACGCCGGACTTTATCGCGGCGCTGGCAGCACTGTCAGACGCCAAAGAGGATATTCGTCCGGTACGTAAACGCGGTGTGTGCTCTGCGAGCCATATGACGGACTTTGGCGGCGTGCGCGTCATCGGTGAACGTATCAATCCAACCGGCAAAAAACGCTTCCAGCAGGCACTGCGTGAGCGCGACTTCAATTACATTATGGAACGCGCGATTGAACAGCAGGATGCCGGTGCGGATATTTTGGATATTAATGTCGGTCTGCCGGGCATTGATGAAGCGGAAATGATGACTGCTGTGGTCAAGGCGGTACAAAGCGTGGTTTCTCTGCCGCTGCAAATTGATTCGTCGGATCCGGCGGCGATTGAAGCAGGTCTGCGCGCGTGCAGTGGTCGTGCCATTGTCAACTCGGTTAATGCAGAACAGGACAAGCTGGATACAATTTTGCCGATTGTCAAAAAGTATGGCGCGGCAGTGGTCGGCTTGACAATGGATAAATCCGGTATTCCGCAGACAGCACAGGCGCGGTTTGACATGGCAGAAAAGATTATGCAGGAAGCCATGCAGCACGGCATTCCGAAGGAAGATGTACTCATCGACTGCCTGACGCTGACTATCTCTGCACAGCAGGAACAGGCGGTAGAGACACTCAACGCTGTTCGCATGGTGCACGAGAAACTGGGACTGCATTGTGTACTTGGTGTCAGCAACATTTCATTTGGTTTGCCGGAGAGAAATAATATTACAACCAATTTCTTGACACAGGCAATGTGGTGCGGCTTGGATCTGCCGATCATTAACCCGAATTTGAAGCCGATTATGGATACCGTTGTTTCCTATCGTGCGCTGTCTGGTGAGGACGTTGGCTGTGAGGCGTATATTGAGCGATTTGCCAACGTGGAGGAAGAACCAAAGAGTAGCGGGGCGGCATCAAAAGAAATGAGCATCGAGGACGCTGTACTCAAGGGCCTCAAGCAGGAGACTGCCGATTTGACGGAAAAGCTGCTGGAAACCATGTCGGAGTTGGATGTCATCAATCAAAAGCTGATTCCGGCTTTGGATTTGGTCGGCGACAAATACGAAAAGCAGAAAATTTTTCTGCCGCAGCTCATCAATGCTGCCAATGCGGCGTGTGCAGGCTTTGATTTGATTAAGCTGCGCATTGCGAAACGCGGCGGAGAGAGCGTTTCCAAGGGCAAGATCATTATGGCAACGGTAGAAGGCGATATTCACGACATTGGTAAGAATATCGTGCGTGTGGTACTGGAAAATTACGGGTATCAGGTCATTGATTTGGGACGCGATGTACCAGTACAGACAGTCGTGGACACAGCTGTTGCAGAGGATGTCAAATTGGTAGGTCTGTCTGCGCTGATGACAACAACAGTGGACTCTATGCGCCGAACCATTGAAGCGCTTCGCGCTTCGGGACATGACTGCAAGGTCATGGTCGGCGGCGCGGTGCTGACGGCAGATTACGCCGAGGAAATCGGCGCAGATTACTATGCCAAGGATGCCAAGGCATCCGCTGATATAGCAAAGGAAGTATTGGGATAAGACAATATGAATAACATTCGAGAGTATATTAAAAATCATATCCTGCTGTTTGATGGTGGCATGGGTACCTATTTTTCCACGCGCAATCAAAGCGTTGGAAGCGGCTGTGAGTTGGCGAATCTCAGCCAGCCGGAGCTGATTGCAGATATTCATCGTGAGTATCTTGAGGCGGGCAGCAAGGCGATTAAGACCAATACATTTGCGGTCAATCGCGTGAATTTTCAGGGCAATGAAGAATTGGTCGAGCGCACCATTCAGGCGGGCTGGAAGCTCGCCTGCGAGGCGGCAAAAGATCAGGCATATGTCTTTGCGGATATTGGCCCAATTTCCGGATTGCCGGAGACCATGGATATTCGAGAGGAATTTCGCTTTGTTGCGGATTGCTTTTTGCAGCTTGGTGCACAGCATTTTCTGTTTGAGACCAACGCCAACGCAGAGGGCTTGAAGGAGACCGCGGCGTATATCAAACAAAAAAATCCAGATGCATATATCATAGCATCGTTTGCGATTCAGCCGGATGGATTTTCGCGTGACGGCAGTTTTGCCGCGGATTTGCTCAACGAAATCAAAGCATGTGCGGAGATCGACTGCATTGGCTTTAATTGTGTCTGCGGTGCACGGCACATGCTGGAGTTGGTACAGGAGTTGGATCATACCGGTATCACCCTGTCGCTGATGCCGAATGCAGGTTATCCGGTTGTGATCAATAATCGCTCGTTCTATGAGGGCGATCCGGCATACTTTGCAGCACAACTGTTGGAAATGGCAAAGGAAGGCGCGGCTATTCTGGGCGGCTGCTGCGGCACAACGCCGGTGCACATTGCACAGACCAGAAAGGCATTGGATGGCTATAGCCACACGAATGAACCGAAAACCAGAAAAAAACAGCGGGAAGAATTGGTGGATACGCTGCCGGAGAGCTTGTTCTGGGAAAAGCTGCGCAAGGGGGAAAAAGTCATTGCTGTGGAACTTGACCCGCCAGCCAATGCCAATTTGAGCAAGTTTATGAGCGGCGCATGGATGCTCAAGGGAGCAGATGTCGATATTATCACGATTGCAGATTGCCCGATTGCGCGGGCTCGCGTGGATTCCAGTCTGCTTGCGTGCAAAATTCGCCGTGAACTGAATATAGATGCGCTGCCGCATATGACCTGCCGAGATCGAAATCTCAATGCGACAAAAGCTCTGCTCATGGGACTGCACGCGGAGGGCATTCGAAACGTTCTGCTCGTCACCGGTGACCCGATTCCGACGGCAGAGCGCGATGAAGTCAAGAGTGTCTATCAATTTAACTCCCGTAAGCTGGCGTCCTTTGTCTCTTCGCTGGGGCAGACGGTTCTGCCGAGTCCTTTTCACCTGTTTGGTGCGCTCAACGTCAATGCATTGAATTTTGATGTGCAGCTGCGTCTTGCCAAGGCAAAGATGGAACGCGGCATCGTTGGTTTTCTAACACAGCCGATTTTGACGGAAGAGGCGTTTGAAAATCTCAAACGAGCACGCAAGGAACTGCAGGGCGCCTATATTTTGGGCGGCATTATTCCGGTAGTCAGCGCGAAAAATGCTCGATTTATGGACAGTGAAATCAATGGCATTCGTGTTGATGAAACCATCATGCAAATGTATGAAGGAAAGAGTCGCGCAGAGGGCGAAGATCTTGCAGTGACCATTTCCTCTGAAATTGCCAAGCACATCGCGCCGTATGTCGATGGCTATTATCTGATGACGCCGTTCCAGAGAACGGCACTGATCTGCCGCATTTTAGAGAAAATCAGAGAAAGCGAAGCATAAGTAAAACAGAGACCGTTCAGCTCGAACGGTCTCTGTTTTATATAATACGGATATGAAAAAAGGCTTCGGTTTATACCGAAGCCTTTTAATGTACATTGCTGATGTTTAGCAAATTATTCCTGAGAGATTGCACCCATCGGGCAAGTGCCAGCGCAAGAACCGCAATCCAGGCATGCACCTGCATCGATCTGATACTTGCCGTCACCCTCGGAAATAGCACCTACCGGACATTCGCCAGCGCAGGAACCACAGCTAATGCATGCATCGCTAATCTGATAAGCCATAATGATATACCTCCTAAAAAACTTTACATATAAATGTCAAAACATAAAAATGAAGAAAGTACACAAAACATTGTGTGATTTCTTATGTATCCATTGTATCATAGATTTTTGAGAAATCAACTAAAAAAATTCAAAAAAATGAAATAAATCTAAACGGAGTCTAACTTTAGCATGTAAAAAGTTGCAAAAAAACGCCCTTTTAATGTAAAAAATCCTGCAATTCTGCGCATTTTTTTCAAGATAAATTGAAAAATGGAAGTAAGCCTGAGTTAATAAAAAATAGAAAATTTTTATTGGAAATTTTGGTGAAATTTTTTGTAGAAAAAAGTAGAAAATCCGAGACGGACAGCCGCGATTCGCCTTGTGAAATGAGGGGAAATGTGCTACAATAAGTAAGCTTTTTGGTTTTTGTGAAGAAAATCGAGAGAATACTGTATAGAAGGACGAGAAAACATGAAAAATGTCATCAAAAAATGGAATGACCTCAGTCTGATTCTCCGCATTGTCATTGGCTTGGCAGTCGGTATCATTCTGGCACTGGCTGCGCCGCAGGCGACAGGCATTTCCATTCTGGGTACCATGTTTGTTGGTGCACTGAAGGCAATTGCACCGCTGCTGGTATTTGTTCTGGTAATGAGCTCGCTGGCACAGGCATCTGCGGGCATCGGTAAGCAGTTTAGATCTGTCATTGCGCTGTATTTATTCAGCACCCTGCTGTCATCAGCGCTGGCTGTGTGTGCGAGTTTTGCGTTTCCGGTACAGCTTAAATTGGCGGAAGCTGTTTCCTCCGAGTCCACTCCACCGAGTGGCATGGCAGAGATTTTTAGCAATCTGCTAGGCAATATTGTATCCAATCCGATTGATGCGCTGGCAAATGCCAACTATGTCGGCGTACTGACTTGGGCAATTATTTTGGGTCTGGCACTGCGCAATATCGCATCGGAACACACCAAGGAATCGCTCACAGAGTTGTCCAATGCGGTATCCCAGGCCGTACGCTGGATTATTAATCTGGCACCATTCGGCATCATGGGTCTGGTATTTACCACGGTATCGCAGAATGGTCTGAGCATTTTCAAGGATTACGGCAGTCTGTTGCTGTTGCTGCTTGGCTGCATGGCCATTATTGCTCTGGTCATTGACCCGCTGATTGTTGCGCTGTGCCTGCACAGAAATCCGTATCCGCTGGTATTCCGCTGCCTCAAGGAGAGCGGATTGACGGCATTCTTTACGCGCAGCTCTGCGGCAAACATTCCGGTTAATATAGCGCTGTGTGAAAAGCTGGGACTGGATCAGGATATTTATTCTGTTTCTATTCCGCTGGGCGCAACCATCAATATGAACGGTGCGGCAATCACCATCACTATCATGACGATGGCGGCAGTCCATACATTGAACATGTCGGTAAACATTCCGACGGCATTGGTTCTGGCACTTTTGGCAACGTTGGGTGCATGTGGTTCGTCTGGCGTTGCAGGCGGCTCGCTGCTGCTCATTCCGATGGCGTGCTCGTTGTTCGGCATCAGCAATGACATTGCGATGCAGGTTGTCAGCGTCGGCTTTATCATCGGTGTTTTGCAGGATTCCTGCGAGACGGCAATCAATTCTTCCGGTGATGTTCTGTTCGCTGCCACGGCGGAATTCCGCACATGGATAAAGCAGGGGAAAGACCTGCCATTTTAAGTCACAGTAAGAGAAAAAGTTTCCCCTGTATCTCTTAAAAAGAGGCACAGGGGATTGTTTTGTCTGTTATGCGTCTTCCGGTGGAATGTGTTGGGCAATGCCATAGCTTTTGTATGCGCTGTCTTGCGTGACATCGCGGAGAATAGAAAGGAACGGCGGGAAAGCGATGGGCTGTTGAGAATCATTGACTTGAATTTCCAGCAATGCCTGCTGCTTCCAGAACGGATACACATCAATTTCAAAGTAGAGATTGTTCTCTGTCAAGCAATACCGATTTTTGCGGATTTGCCGCAGAGAGGTATCTGCATCCATGAGCAGGTTGAGATACTCATCTTTAGTGAGGCGCTGTTCGGTCTCAAGCAGATGCCCATCCGCTGTGCGCTGGGCAGTGGTCTTGACATAGATATAGTTGCCATGACTGCCGCGCTGGCGCACACGTACGAGCGGTTCGCCGTCTTGTCGAATGAGATAGGTTTGAATGATCTCTATTTTTCGACAATTGGGCAGGCACTCTAATGCTTTCAGATCCGGCATCCGAATCAGATAGCGGCGTTCGGTCTCAAAGGCATTGGGTTCACCGAGAAAATGAGTAATCTCGCTGACGAGCCGCCGCATTTTGCCGGTAAAATCCGTGGAATTATCAATGATGCGCAGGTACGGATGTCCGGTCCAGCAGGTAATAATTTTTTCATCCATCGCGATTGCCTGTTCCGGTGTTTCGGTTCGTGCCTGATTGTTGGACAGGGTATAGAATTTTTCTGCGCCCTTTGCCGCGGTCACGAGATGAAAGACGGCATCGTAATTGTCCCGGAAAGCGATTTCACTGCCGCCCAGTTCTCGGCATAGAGACTCCCATTCGGCGTCTGTCATATAGGCTTTGTTATCAGAAATACCGCGATCTGCGACAATGAGTATTTTTTCGTTTTCCATGTTGTTGGCTGCCATTTCAAACACACGCTCTTTTTGGATTTGCAGGGAGACAAGTGCTTTTTGGAAATCATAATTGGTGTTGACTGTCCATGGAGCAACGCCGCCCAAGATTAACTCGGAGGCGGTTTCTGGTATAAAAAGAACTTTATAGCCTTGTTTGGAAAGGTTGCTCTCAATCCATGACATAGCAGTTGATTTACCGCCGCATGGCCCGCCGGTAATGACGATTTTAGTAATAGATTTCATGCGTGGGCACTCCTTTAATCCCAATCATTTTGACTTTGGGATACTATCAGTATATCGGCTGGAAACAGGGAAGTCAATGACCGCGGTGAGACGAAATTAGACAAAATTCTCAAATATATCATAGAATTCCTACATTTTGGGTTTTCATCGGCATTCTGATATGATATGATGATAACTATAGAGAATAGAACGAGTCATAAAAAGAAGGGCAGATGATACAATGAAGAGAAGAATGGTATATCCGGATGTCCTGCGTGCACTGGCATGTGTTGTAACAGTGATTTTTAGCACCTGTATTGCGGCAGGAGGAACACAGGCTATTGGCTTAATGACCTGGGTATGTCCGATGTTTCTCATGCTCAGCGGCATGTTCTTTTCGGATGGCAGTTGGTATCTGAGCGGCAGAGAGTTGGGAAAACAGTATGTCCTGCGTATCGTTGTCGCCTATTTGGTTTGGGGCAGTCTGGCGATGTTGGTCAATGCCTTGACTGGCGGTGTATTACAGGGTCTACTGACTGGCAACTCCAGCTATTTAAATTTTTTGTTTGTGCTGTTTATTTTGTATACGTTTTCTCCGGTAGTGCGTGTGTTTACCCGTGCGGCACAACCGAGAGAGCTGACGTATTTGGTTGTGTTTGGCATTGTGCTTGGCGGTGTGTATCCGTTTGTGCAGGCGCAAATCAGTTCGGTGCGTATGGCAGATTATGCGCTGATGGGTTTTGGATATCTCGGCGTCTTTGTCGCCGGATGGTATTTGCGCACAGCGTTTCTGACGCGCAAGCAGCTACGAGTATTTTATTTACTTGGTGCTATTTGTGTGATTTTAGCCTTTCGCGGTCTGTGGGGATTTGATACATTTTCAACAGATCCAGCATGGTTGGTGCTGTCACCGGATGCCCTGCTCATTGCTGTGGCAATTTTTTTGGTTGTTAAAAATACATTGGCGAAAAAGCATTTGTCCGCTAAAGTGATACGCCCTATTGCGCGACTGGCACAGCTTAGCTTTGGCATTTATCTTATTCATCCGATTTTGCTGGCGGTTTTGTGTTGGGTACTCAATTATTATGGCATCTATCTTCCGATGGGTTTGTTTATTGTAGGAACTTCCGCCTTACTGCTGGTTGTTTCCGGTGGTCTGACTTGGCTTATTCGCAAAATCCCAATTGTAGGACATTATATTGCATAGAATGCAGGAGGTTGATAAAATGAAAAAAGGAATTTGGACGATTGCATTACTTATCATTTTGGCTTTTGCCGTGACCGGATGTGGAAATAAGTCTGAGATTTGTATTTCCATTAAAGGTATTGAAGATTATGAGGTTAGCAAAATACCGGAAGGACTTGTAAATTATTCGACAACGGATGACAAGATTATTGTAACAGTAAAGAAAAATGGAAATTACGATTTTGTTCTTACAGATAAAGAGGGAAATGAATATTCATTTACACTAAAGTACCAGGACAAAACAGTTGAAGCACAGACGGAAGATGATATTGCTGTGAATCTCAGTATGAAGTAAAATCAAACTGTATAAAACAAAAAAGTATGGTTTGAGCGCACATCGTTTTGATGTGCGCTCTTTTTACAGTAAATATTGATGAATCGCTTCAGCGCAGCCATCATGGTCGCAGTCGGACACAACAACATCTGCCAGATCCAAAATTTCTTGGCGGGAATTGCCCATAGCAATGGACAGACCGGCGGCTTTTAAAATTTCCAAATCATTGGGAGCATCGCCGACAGCGATGGTCTCGGAGATCGGAATGTCCAAATGTTTGCACAGCTCGCGCAAGCCGGCAGCTTTGCTGACGCCTTTGGCGCTGATTTCCAGCGAAGTGGCTTCTGCGTGCACCATGGTAACTGGAATGTTTTCGCTCAAAATCTGCTGTTCGATACACTGGCGGGATTCTGGATCGGTAAAATATAGATTCAGCTTGGCGACAGGAAAGGGATTTTCATGATACTGTGCAAAAAGATCCTCCCATTGCGCCGCGTTTCGTTCAAATAAGCCCTGATATTGCCCCATGCCAAAGTGCGCCATATTTTGGCAGTGACTGCGCTGAATAATAGAGGTGGTCTCACCGAGCAGGTGAACCATGACATCCTGATGCTGGACAATACGGAGAATTTGGCTGCAAACAGCGGGAGCTAAACTGCAGCTGTAAATTGCCGTGTTTGTCTTTTGATCGAGCACGAGAGCGCCGCTGACACAGTTTAAATAGCGCACATCAGAGAGCTGAGGGAGATATTCCCGCAGCTCCGGCAGGCAGCGTCCGGTAGATAAGATAACGGTTTTTCCGGCTTTCACTGCGTCAGAAATCGCAGTGAGACTGGAAGAAAGAATGGCTTTGTTGGAATCGAGCAGTGTGCCGTCCATATCAAAGGCAATTAACTGATAACTCATAAAAAAATCTCTCCCTTATACAAGAATCGGTGAGATGCCACTGCTTTGAAGCTGGGCATACGTTTCGGCATCCAACTTGCTGTCGGTAATGACCGCTTTGATTTGTCTGTTTACGTTGAGCGGAACTGCTGCCGGATGGGAAAATTTTTCGCTCTCAGTCAAGACAAGTAGTTCATCTGCCTGATGCGCCATGTCGCGGACAGCCTGTGCCCGCATGGAATCGCGGTTGGTAAAACCGGTGCGCAGAGAATAGCCGTCTACGCCGAGAAAAAAGTGCGGAACATAAAAATTTTCTGCACACTGCCGTACCATTGGGCCGACGAGAACTTGTGAATTGGGCTGGTAGATACCGCCGAGCAAAACAATCTGAAAATCCGTTCGATTTCGGATATAATCCGCGATAAAAACACTGTTTGTTAAGATGGTCAGATTTTTTTTGGTTTGTGTCAGCACTTCCGCCAGTAGGGCACAGCAGCTGCCGTTTTCAATCATCAGTGTTTCGCCATCCGAGACCAGCTCGGCAGCACGAACGGCGATGCGGCGCTTTTCTTCATAGTGATAGGCAATGCGGCAGGCGATATTGTCCGCGCTGCACAGGCGGGCGAAGCCGTGCTCACGGACAACGATGCCGCGGCGCTCTAATTCATCCAAGTCTTTGCGGATCGTGACCTGCGATACTTGTAATTTTTCCGCGAGAACGGAAACTTCTATTTTTGGTTCCTCTGTCAACAGAGAAAGAATCATTTGGGATCGGTCATTCATTTTTGTTCCTCCGGTTTTCTTTGTGGACAGTATATCAGACTTACGAATGAAAGTAAAGATCCTTTTGTTACAAATTATACTTGCAATTTCTGAGGGATTCAGGTATAATGCAAACAATGAAATCGAAAATGATTTCAAACGAAAGCTTGAAACAGAATCGCGCTTTCGCCGCATGGCTCACGCATTGGTGCAGTACAAGGTGAGAAAGTCGATTCTGTTTTGTACTTTGTGAAATTTTTATGAATATTTTCTTGACAAATAGAAATGGGTATGTTACTATTTATACAACGTAAACGGAATCGTTGGAATGTTACCGGTCAGGCGGGCGTAACCAACTCTGTACAGCGCGAGATCTATCGTATAAAGAGGATTGCTGTGTAGGGGTGGTTTATTTTTTTTGCCTGATTGGCCAAGAAGGGGCAGGGGTATGAAAGTAAAAAAGGTTTTTAACAATAATATCCTCTGCGCAGTAGACGAAGAAGGAAACGAAGTCATTGTTACCGGAAAAGGTCTTGGCTTCCAAAAGCATACCGGCGAATCCCTTGACGAAAACAAAATCGAAAAAACCTATCGCATGGTGGACAAGCAGGAGCAACGCAAGCTGCGCGAACTGGTACAGCAAATCCCAATGGAGGATTTATTGCTGACAGAGCAGCTGATTGCGGAGATTAAACAGCATATCACACAGCCGCTCAATGAGTCGCTGCTCATTACGCTGACCGATCATATCAGCTTTGCGATGCAGCGCAAGCAACAGGGCATTGAGTTTACCAATCCGCTGGCGGGTTCGATTACGTGCTACTATCCGACGGAATATCAGATGGGATGTCGGTGCTTGGACATGATCAAGCAAAAGACCGGTATTGAGCTAAATGCGGACGAAGCGTCATTTATTGCCCTGCATATTGTCAATGCCGAGCTGAATACGCATATGTCTGAAATGTATGACATCACCAAATTGATTGATGGATGCATTGATGTTGTGGAAGCGTATTATCACAAACAGTTTGACCGACAGGCGCTGGATTTTAGCCGGTTTGTCGTGCATCTGCGATATTTTGCCAAGCGAATTTTTCAGGGCAAGACCTTGCCGGATAACAGCGATGAAAATGACATCAATTTTCGCAAGATGATTGCCTATAGCTGTAAAAAGCATTATCAGTGCGCACAGCGCATTGCAGATTACATGAAAAATACGTGGGACAAAACCTTGTCGGAAGAAGAACTGGTTTATCTCACGATTCACCTCAAGCGCATCAACATGGGTGCATAACAAGAAAAGATCAAAATCCGATTCGGATTTGGGATCGTTACCTAATTTGGGCGAAACCCATACGAGTCTTACAAAACACGTACTGACACACAGTTGGTATGTCTTTGTGGGATTGGTATGGGTTTTTATATTTTCGGGACATACTGATAGTATGTGTCACAGAAAGCCAAACAAAGAGGAGGAGATCTTATGAAAGAAAAAAAGAGCAGTGTCGTATTTGCCACTGCCCAACAGATTGGTAAATCCTTGTTTTTGCCAATTGCTGTTCTTCCGTTTGCGGGAATTCTGTTGGGTATCGGCAGTTCGTTCACAAATGAGACAACCATTGCTACCTATGGTTTGAGCGGTATTTTGCATCCGGGTACGCTGCTGTATTCGATTATGCTTATGCTCAACTATGCGGGCAATGCCATTTTCAGCAACTTGGCGTTGATTTTTGCGCTGGCAGTTGCTCTCGGCATGGCAAAAAAGGAAAAGGGCGTTGCTGTTCTGTCAGCAGGCATTTTCTATCTCATCATGCTGACGACTATCAATGTCCTGTTGACATTAAACGGTTCCATTGTCGATGGACAAATCGCAGAAGGCGTCAAGGAAGGCGCGATTGCGAATGTATTGGGTATTCAAACGTTGCAGATGGGCGTATTTGGCGGCATTATTGCCGGTCTAATTACCGCTGTGCTGTGCAATAAGTTCTATAAGACCCAGTTGCCGGACGCGCTGTCTTTCTTTGCTGGCACGCGCTTTGTTCCGATTGTCAGCATGGTATTCGCTATCATCACCGGCGCGATTCTGTTCGTTGTATGGCCGATCATTCAGAACGGTATTTATGCGCTGGGCGGTCTGGTTCAGGCTTCCGGTTACTTTGGAACCTTCCTGTACGGCTGCATTGAGCGTGCGCTGATTCCGTTTGGCCTGCATCATATCTTCTATATGCCGTTCTGGCAGACCGGCGTTGGCGGCACAGCTGTTATCGATGGTGTGACCGTTATGGGTGCACAGAACATCTTCTTTGCAGAGCTGGCATCCCCGAACACTGTCAAGTTCTCTGTAGACGCTTGCCGTTTCCTGACTGGTAAGTATCCGTTCATGATGGGCGGTCTGCCGGGTGCTGCACTGGCTATGTATGTTTGTGCTCGTCCGGAGAAGAAGAAGGAAGCGGGTTCCCTGCTGTTCTCCGTAGCCCTGACTGCATTCCTGACCGGCGTTACCGAGCCGATCGAATTCACCTTCCTGTTCCTTGCTCCGGCACTGTTTGCTGTACACGTTGTACTGGCTGGCGCATCGTTCGCTATCTGCCACATCCTGCAGATCTGCATCGGCACTACATTCTCGGATGGCTTGATTGACTTTATTCTGTACGGTATTCTGCCGGGTCAGGCAAAATCTAACTGGATGATGCTGATTCCTGTCATTATCGTTTACTTTATTCTGTACTTCTTTATTTTCCGATTCTTCATCCGCAAGTGGGATTTGAAGACACCGGGTCGTGAAGAGGACGGCGAAGAAGTCAAGATGATGACCAAGGACGAATACCGCAAGGCTACCGGCATCGGCGTTGCAGGCGGCAAGGCTGCAAACATTGATCCGAAGGCTGTCAATGTCCTGAAGGGCATCGGCGGTTCCGAAAACGTAACTGAGATCGACTGCTGTGCAACGCGCCTGCGTCTGACGCTGGTAGACAGCGGCAAGGTCAATCAGCCGCTGCTCAAGGCAACCGGTGCATCCGGCGTTGTCATCAAGGGCAATGCGATTCAGGTTATCTATGGCCCGTCTGTCACGATTGTCAAGTCCAATCTGGAAGAACTGGTTGAGCAGATTCGTGCCGGTGCGGTATCTGAAGCCGCTCTGATGGGCGAGCCGGAACAGCCGAAGGAAGAAAAGAAGCCTGAGCCTAAGCCGGAACCGGCTGGCAAGGCAAAGTCTTGGGTGCTCGGTGCGCATCTGAATGGTACGGTTGTCCCGATGGATCAGGTAAAGGATGAAGTATTTGCATCCGGTGCACTTGGCGACGGCATTGCCATTGAGCCGACCGAAGGCAAGCTGTATGCTCCGGCTGACTGCACGGTTGTCAATATCTTTGAAACCAAGCACGCGATTGGCCTGTCCGTCGATGAGGATGTCGAGCTGCTGCTGCACATCGGCATTGATACCGTCAAGATGGGCGGCAAGGGCTTTGAAGCACATGTCAAGGAAGGTCAGAGCGTCAAGAAGGGCGATCTGCTTGTATCCTTCGACATGGATGCCATCAAGGCAGCTGGCTATCTGTGCACTACACCGATGATTGTCTGCAATACCGACGATTACAAGGAGATCAAGACAGTCGCTTCCGGTACCGTCAGGGCATCGCAGGATCTGTTAGAGATCAAAAACTAAGTTTTTTGCAGGGAATTCCCTGTGAAGATAAATCCCCCCTATTCTTTATTTATCTATTCTATTTCTAACCGCACCCGCTTTCTGATAACAGAGGGCGGGTGCGGTGCTTTTTTGGTAAAAGATGTCGCTACAAGAAAAGAGTGTGATATAATAAAAATAATAACTCAATCCAAGGGGGAAAAGCATGGCGAAACAGGAAATGGAGTTTTGCAAAAGTTGCAAGATTCCGAAAGAGTTGTGTCCAAAAGTTTGTAATATAAAGACGATAGAGGTAGAACGCAAAGTATTGCCAGAAGGCACGATTTTGCATCGAGATTATCAGATTTATGGCACGATCGGCGCGGGTGGCATGAGTGTGACATATTGCGCTTGCACAAGATTGAAGCCTGTCCTGCTCAAGCAATTTAATTTGACGTTGGGAAACCGTGAAGCATTAGACGTAGAGAAAGAACGCGAAAAGTTCGGAGAAGAAGCACGTAAATTATTGACGCTGAACCATCCCAATATTGTTCGCATTGAAAATATTGTGACAGATGAAAAAACAAAAGATGTTTTTCTTGTGATGGAGTTGCTATATGGCGAAACATTAGAGAAATATCTACAGGGTTTACAAGAACCGATGCCAGAGCAAAAGGCATATCAAATGCTTGCGCCGATTTTTGACGCGTTGGAGACTGTGCATCAGGCAGGCATTATTCATCGTGATATAAAGCCGTCCAATATTATGTTGTGCATAGATGGAACGATTAAATTGATTGATTTTGGAAGCGCACGGCAGGAGGATAATTATACCAAGACTGCGCTTCTTACAGAAGGCTATGCACCGCCAGAACAGTATGAGGAACACGGTAATCAGGGTACTTGGACCGATGTTTATTCTATGTGTGCAACATTGTATCGAATGGTAACGGGAAAGAAACCACCGGCATCTTGGTCTCGGTATCGAAAAGATACAATAGAAATACCAAAGGGATTAAAACATCGTGAGGAATTGAAAAAAGGCTTAGCGTTAGAAGTAGAAGATCGTTGGCAAACAATCGGACAATTGCGCGCCGCGCTCGGTGATTTAAAAGCGGCACCAAAGGAGCCTTTTGGTAATCGCTCCACAAGACAAACACGAGATTCTTCCTATGACCGTCTGACAGAGTACGTGCGAGATTCTTCGTGGGATCGGAAAACACAACATGCACCGCGGACAGCGGAAGAGATGAAACGGTGCGGAGATCGGTATCGTAATGGCATTGGCGTGAAGAAAGATAGTGTGACAGCCTTCTATTGGTATCAACAGGCGGCAGAAGCAGGGAATCCCAAGGCGATGAACAGTCTGGGATATTGTTATGAAAATGCTATTGGTACGGCGAAAGACGATGAAGAGGCA
>CAVFAY010000020.1:0-46756 GCA_963620595.1 Anaerotignum sp.
CCCCATCTATTAGATAGTATATCATACTGTCTAACAAATGGGGTGCAGTTCAGTTCTCGCTTCCGGCTTATCTATTTTACCCAGCAGGTATTGTTTACTTGGTGATGTCGATGACCTGATCGCGACCAGGGCCTACGCCCAGCAGCTTAACCGGACAACCAACGATCTTTTCCAGCTCCTTGATGTAGCTCTGTACCTTCTCCGGCAGCTCATCAAAGGTCTTGCAGCCGGTGATGTCCTCGGTGAATCCGTCGAACTCCTCATAAATCGGCTTGCAGTCTTCCAGATCTGCGAAGTTTGCCGGGAACTCTTCGATGCGCTGACCCTTGTAGTCATAAGCTACGCAGACCTTCAGCTTCGGCAGACCACACAGCGGGTCAATCTTATTGATAACCATCTCGGTCAGACCGTTTACGCGAACGGCATAGCGTGCGATAACCGCATCGAACCAGCCGGTACGGCGCGGACGGCCGGTAACGGTACCGAACTCATGACCTGCATTACGGATGTAATCGCCGGTCTCATCAAACAGTTCGGTCGGGAACGGACCCTTGCCGACACGGGTGGTGTAGCTCTTGCAGATACCAACGATTTCGTCGATAGCGGTCGGGCCAACGCCGGAACCGATGCAGCAGCCGCCGGACACCGGATGGGAAGACGTAACATACGGGTAGGTACCCATATCCAGATCGAGCAGCGTGCCCTGTGCGCCTTCAAACAGAACTTCCTTACCGTCCTTGATTGCCTGATAGGTGATAACAGAGGTATCCTTGACATGGCTTCTCAGACGATCTGCGTACTCCTTGTACTCCTCGAGAACTGCCTTGATGTCAATCGGCTCACCGCCGTATACACCAACGATAACCTTATTCTTGCGCTCGCAAGCCTCGGTCAGCGCGGCCTCAAAACGCTCCGGATCCACGAAGTCATGCATACGAACGCCAATACGCTCAGCCTTGTCCATATAGGTCGGGCCGATGCCCTTCTTGGTGGTACCGATATCATCGCCGCCGCGTGCCTTCTCGCTCAGTGCATCCAGTTCCAGATGCCACGGGAGAATGCAGTGTGCACGTGCGTCAATGTACAGCTTTTCGGTAGAAATGCCGCGTGCATTCAGACCGTCCATCTCGCCGAGAATGGACTTCGGGTTGACAACAACGCCCGGTCCGATGATATTTACACAATCCGGATACAGAATACCGGACGGAATCAGCTGTAATTTATAGGATTCGTCGCCAACAACTACAGTATGACCTGCGTTGTTGCCGCCCTGAGAACGGACGACCACATCGGCCTGCGAAGCAAAGATATCAATGTACTTGCCCTTTCCTTCGTCGCCCCACTGTGCGCCCAAAACAATTTTGCCTGGCATATAAATTGCCCCTTTCCTGATTTTGAGGGTCGAGCAATTACCCCCGAAACAAACTTATATGGACATTATACCATCTTTTGTGCGTTCGTACAACCATCCTTTTGTACTTTTTCGTTTTAGCACGAAAAAGCGCAAAAGGAGTACGCATAAAATTTTCATGTTATTTTTTGTACAATTTTTGTATTGTATATATCTTTATTATGGTATACAATACAAGTATATTAGATGTATTAGATTTTATATAGTCATGTTTTGTTCTGATATATTTTGTAATAAGGAAATATCTTTACATGCTTGCAGGAGAGGAGGCAAATATGAAATACACACATCGTATGATTTTTTCCAGATTTCGCGTAGCTTCTATGTTATTTTTAGCAACCGTTTTTGTATGCTTTTTATGCTCCTGTGCAACGAATCAGACAAGCAATACAGCTTCCAATCTCGGTTCTACTGATTTATCATACACAGATCATCATGTCAGCGGAACACTTTGCGATGGCGTAACTGTTGATGCAGATATTCCCGATTTAAGCAAGGTTCCCTCTTACGATATTGTGTCTGCACACATGCAACAATTGGATGACGCTTCTATCAAGTCTATCAAGCAATATGTCTTCCGCGGTTGCACTGCAGATGAAATAAAGAAGGAAGTTATTTCTGAAGAACAACACACCAATTATTTTACAGACAGCACTGTGGCAGCACACTATGTTGACATTACACTCAGTCTTTTCGCACGGCCTGGACAACAGGGCATTGTCTTTACTCGGTTTAAAGATTATCCACACGAAAAATCCCAATTTGATGTGACAATACCTGTAACGCAATTGGATGTTTTCGCTTCTTCAACCGAACAAATTGATTTAACCTTTATGTCTCGAAAGACCGCGGTGCAAACTGTCACAAACCAACTGCATGATTGGGATATTTATCCTATCGGAAGTCCCACAGTATTTTGCTGTACCGGTGATACAATGTATCAATTGCTGTCAAAGTGGAATGAATCCGGTCTTGATTATGTACCTGTTTCACTAGAGAAAAAAGATGAGTTGGAATATTATTATATGGTTTTCGAAACCGGATACCACAACATTCCATACAGTCATTTTGAATACGGTTCTGAACTTGACGACACATTCTTGTATAGTTCCAAATTATATGTTAGCCTGTCTGAAAAAGGAATTTTTGATTTAGATTATCGAGGAGCAAACTATGCAATCGACCGCACAGAGGAACAGCACGATTCCTGCATCCCGTTGGATCAGGCGATGAGCCAAGTAAAAGCACATTATGAGCAATTAGTCGGCACATCAGCAGTGACCATCAAAAATGTATTTTTTCAATATGTCCCCACGAACGCCCGTGCGGAGACCGGTTCCTGTACTCTGGTTCCCGCTTGGATTATTCAGCCACAAACAACAACGACATCAGACGGAGAGGAGGTTGATCTTTATCTTGACACCATCACAGTAAATGCCATTACCGGAGAAGTCATGCATTGACGGAAAGGAGATTTTGTATGAAAAAGTTCAAGCGAATTTGTTGTCTGACCCTTACTGCTGCAACACTGTTTTCTGTAAGCGCCTTTGCTGCAGATAGCTCTTTCAGTTTTACACTGTACCCCAGCAGTGGTGCGAAATATTCAGCACTTGCTACAAAAGGAAATGATTATTCCTTCTCCACTGTAACTGTCAGCGGAACGAACAGTTATAAGTTCAAGTATGCCATCGCCACCGGAACCTACACTGGCTATAAAACAAACTGGAAAACCAAACAAGGAAACGGAACTTTTGACATATCTTATAAGTCAAAGCCCAGCCGCGGTACCGGTCTTCGCCTGCATGGCGCAATGGTTACCGGCAGCGGCACTTCGACAATTCATGGTACTTGGAGACCGTAAGACCATCTATCTCCATATGACGCTTTCCTAGCAGGATAGCACACATCCCAAGGAAGTACTATTCCTTGGGATGTTTTTGTGAAAGGGGGAAAATTTTTATGCATTCCATCCGATCCATTCGCATGGACATCCAGCGAGCTTTTTGCAGCAATCTATTTATCGCTGGTATTCTATGCACGGTTGGTGTCTGTTACCTCAATATTTCATGGGATAATATGCTTGCTCCCAGCGTGATGTATTTGGTCGAAGGCCTTGCCTTCGGCAGCCAAGTTCAAGTATTGTTTGTCTGCGGAGCAATCCCCTATGCCACCGCCTATTTGAACGACTGGAACAACGGATACATTCGTCTGCTTGTCGTTCGCGGCAATCTGCGCAGTTATCTGCGCTCAAAGGTTTTGGTCACGGCGCTTTCTGGATTTTTCTCGGTTTTTATTGGAAAACTGCTGTTCGCCGGTTCTCTCTGTCTGTTCTATCCATGGACAAGCGAATTTGATGTACCAGATAAAATTGGAGTTAATCTATTATACTATATCCACCCATGGGCATATTTTATCGGTGACGCCCTGTTGTACGCACTTGCAGCCGCAGGGTTTGCCGTCATGGCACTTGTAGTATCCGGCTTTATTCTCAATACCTTCGTCACCATTGCGTCTCCCCTTGTATTATTTTTTGCGATTACATCTATTTATCAGATTTTTCATCTGCCGCAGGGCATAGATTTGAATGCACTCACGATGGGATATATTTATGCATACGCGGACAGTTGGCAGTTTACCCTGCTTCATATTATTATCGTATGGCTTATTGTCATTCTCATCGCCGGAAAGCTGTTTATCTGGCGTGCTGAAAGGAGGTTTTATCATGGCTGCTAGTGTTCGATGTATGATAAACCAGTTCCGCAAATGGGGAAAGAGTCCGCGTATTTGGATGGTTTTTATTCTATTCGCCATTTTTGTTTCCACCAATTTTATCGCCAGTATTCGCGTCTTTTGCCAGCAGTATCAAGTATCCTGTTCTATTTGGACGCTCCCGCTCGCCTTGACCATGGGAAATCGGCGGCTCTGGATTATGCTCCTGCCGATTTTGCTGTTCTGCGATGCGCCGTTTTTGGATGAGCAGCAGCCATCTTTAATTATTCGCATCGGAAGAATGCGCTGGGCAATGGGACAAATTCTATATATTCTTGCCGCAAGCGTTGTGTTTTATTTAGGCTGTATGCTTATCACTGTCCTGTTGCTTTTTCCGCACGTTACATTTACGTTGGATTGGGGAAAGGTGCTGCATACGTTGACGCAGCCGCACGTCACATGGAACATTCGCATGGATGTCATTCCCGCCTCTGTCCTTCAGCAATATTCTGCTATACAGGCAACTATCCTGTGCGGCGCAGCGATGTGCATTGTCACTAGCTTTTTAGGATTGCTGATGTTTTTATGTAATCTGTGGGCAAAACGGGAAGTCGGTATTCTTGTGGCAAGTTTTTTCGTTGGCTTTGCCTACTTTATTGAAATTATGTCCATCCCGTCCCGCAGTTGGAATACTATGCGGTATTTCTCTCCGGCAACTTGGGTTGATTTATCGCAAATGGGGCATAACAATTTCCGCTCGCCCTCGTGGAGTTACATTTTTGTTTTTGGCACCCTGCTGTTGGTCATTCTCATCATTGGTATTCTGCTGTCTATCCGGAAAAAATCTATTGATGTCATTCAGTCGCTTTAAAACGGAGGGTATACTATGCAAGAAAACATCATTACAGTAGAACACGTATATAAAACATTTAAAAATACAACCGTCCTTAAGGACGTCAGCATTTCCTTTGCACGCGGAAAAATTCATGGTATCATTGGCAGAAATGGTTCTGGAAAAACAGTACTGTTCAAATGTATCTGTGGGTTTATGCCAATAACATCCGGCACGATTTCTGTCCGCGGCAAACGAGTAGGGAAAGATGTCGATATTCCGGAAAATTTGGGTGTAATCATAGAAAGTCCCGGTTTTCTGCCCAACTACGGTGCATATGCCAATTTAAAGTTTCTTGCCGAATTGCGTCATGTTATCGGAAAAGAAAAAATCCGAGAAATCATTCGTTTTGTCGGACTCAATCCAGACGATAAAAAACATGTCGGCAAATATTCTATGGGTATGCGCCAGCGTTTAGGGCTTGCGCAGGCTATCATGGAAGATCCCGACATTCTCATTTTGGACGAGCCGATGAACGGTTTGGACAAGCACGGTGTACAGGAAATCCGTGAATGTCTTATTCAACTACGTAATGCCGGAAAAACCATTCTGTTAGCCTCTCATAATGCAGAAGATATTCGCGTGCTGTGCGATACCGTCTGTGAAATGGACGGCGGTGTTTTGACCGTACTTCCTACAGATCCTTTGAGATAAATCACTTCTCCCTTGTTTCCTTTCGCACACAGGAGTATAATAAATTCTCAGGCGGACGCGCCCCGTGTGTTTCTCCGTCAATCTTTACCTCCGGAGGAATTCATGTCAGCTGTACTTTTCAAAGCACTCGCGTTTTTTCTCATGATCGCGTTGGGCTATCTGATGAAAACCAAACACGTCTTAGAGCAGGAAGACAGTCAGGTTTTGATGAAAATCATCATCAATATCACGATGCCTGCCGCACTCATCGCCGGTTTTCGCACGTTTTCCATTGATATTTCCTTGCTCTTTGCCCTACTGCTCGGCTTTTGTATGAATGGTGTGCTGCTGCTCGCCGGTTCTCTCGCGTCTGTCCGCAAAGACGGCAAACTGCGCGCCCTGTATATTCTCAATACACCCTGTCAGAACATCGGCAATTTTGTTCTGCCGTTTGTACTGAGCTTCCTGCCGTCCTCTGTGGTTCCGGCTCTGTGCATGTATGATGCCGGAAACAATCCATATGGCGCAGGTCTTGCGTATTCTGTCGCATCCTCTGCCAGTGGCGGCGATGGAACGGTTTCTCTGCGCCGCATCCTGCGCACGCTGTTTCACTCGCCTCCGTTTTTGGCATATTTTATCATGATCGTGCTGTATCTGCCCGGCTTCCGCTTTCCCGATGCCTTTTTTGATCTGTGCGATTTATTCGGCAAAGGAAATGCTTTTCTCGCCATGTTTGCGTTGGGCCTGATCTTTGAATGGCATCTGCCAAAGGAAGATGTCGGCAATGTTGTCCGCATTTTAGGTCTTCGCTATGCGCTGTGCCTGTGCGCCGCAGCAGCTATCTTCTTCCTGTGTCCGTTTACTCTGCCAATTCGTCAGACCTTGTGTCTGTGTTTGGTCGGCCCGGTAACCACACTTGCGATTCCATTCGGTCTTGCCTGCGGCTGCAAACAGTCCATGATTGCCGCACTCAGCTCTGTCAGCATGGTCACGAGCTTTATTCTGTCCCTCGGCATGTTGATTGCCTGGGCATAAACTCGTATAGAAAAAGACCGGAATTCCGGTCTTTTTTCAATCTTTTTTCCGTTTGTGCTTTCTCCACAGCCAGCAAAGCAGCAAGAACACCAGACAGCCGCACACAGACCCACAGAAATCAATCCAAACATCGGTCACTCGCGCAGCGCGATCATTAAACAGCTGAATGGTCTCATCCGTCATCGCACACAAAATGCCGAACAAAAATACATTGAGCACGTAGGGAATCCGGACAATGTGAATATCCCGCATGACAATCGCAGCAAAAAATCCTAACGCAGCAAATTCAGAAAAATGTGCCATCTTTCGCACAATATACTCGGTCAATCCATCTCCCAGACCAACCGTTCCGAGCAGCTTCATCAGAAATTCAAAAACGCCCATACTTTCCGATGTAGACTGCGCGCGACTCGCCAGAGAATGCGAAAAAATAAACGCCATGACAGCAATCACCAGCAAAACATGTATGATGACACGCACTCGTTTTTTGGAATCCATAATCCCCTCCATCAATTGACAAACCCCTAGAATATGTTATAATCAAGATAATAAGAGGCACTGCCAGTAGACGGTCGTCCCTTAAAACTTGTTACAAGATAGTAACCGCTGGTCTGGAAACTGGGCGGTTACTTCTTTTTTGTCAACTATAAGAGGCAACAGCGTTATGCTGTTGCCTCTTTTTGATTATCAGCCTCGAATTTCGAGATATTCGTCATAGGTGCACTGCTTATCCCAAACGCCGTCCTCCGTGATTTCAATGATACGGTTGGCGATGGTCTGCGTGAACTCGTGGTCATGCGATGCAAACAGGACATTGCCCTTAAAATCAATCAGACCGTTGTTGACTGCGGTGATGGATTCCAGATCCAGATGGTTGGTCGGCTGATCGACAACCAATACATTGGAACCAAACAGCATCATACGTGCCAACATGCAGCGAACCTTCTCACCGCCGGACAGGACGTTTACCGGCTTGTATACATCATTGCCGGAAAACAGCATCTTGCCCAAGAACGAACGAAGGGTCGTTTCCAGTGTATCGGTCTGCGAATACGGAGCCAGCCAATCCAGCATACTCTCGGTGTGTTCATTGAAGAACTCCGAGTTATCTTTCGGGAAATACGACTGACTTGTGGAAACACCCCACTTGAAGCTGCCTTCATCCGGCTCCAGTTCACCCATCAAGATCTGGAACAGCGTGGTTGCTGCCTGCTCTGTCCTGCCGACAAAAGCAATTTTATCGCCGCGTGCCACACGGAACGATACATGGTTGAGTACCTTCTCGCCATCAATGGTCTTGGAGATGTCCTTGACCTCCAAAATATCCTTGCCCGGCTCTCTGTCCATCTGGAAGCCGACAAACGGATAGCGGCGAGAGGATGCCGGCAGCTCATCAACTGTCAGCTTGTCAATGAGCTTTTTACGGCTGGTTGCCTGCTTCGACTTGGACTTATTAGCAGAGAATCGACGAATAAATTCCTGCAATTCCTTGATTTTTTCATCTGCCTTCTTTTTCTGGTCGTTCAAGGTACGCTGCACCAGCCGAGAGGACTCATACCAGAATTCATAGTTGCCGACATACAGACGAACCTTGCCGTAGTCAATATCTACGATGTGCGTGCAGACATTGTTGAGGAAGTGACGGTCATGGGATACAACGATGACTGTGCCTTCGTAATCTGCCAGAAAATCCTCCAGCCATGCAATCGAATGAATGTCCAAATGGTTGGTCGGCTCGTCCAGCAGCATAATATCCGGCTTGCCAAACAATGCCTGTGCCAGCAGGATCTTGACCTTTTCTGCGTCTGTGCGGTATTTCATGCCGCTGTACAGAATATCATCCGCCTTGAGTCCCAGACCCTGCAGCAAACGAGCTGCCTCTGTATCTGCATTCCAGCCGTCCAGTTCTGCAAACTCTGCTTCCAGTTCAGCGGCGCGGTTGCCGTCCTCTTCCGTAAACGGATCCTTTGCGTACAGCGCGTCTTTCTCCTGCATGATTTCATACAGACGCGGATTTCCCTGAATAATGGTATCTACAACGGTAAAATCATCAAAAGCAAAGTGATCCTGACGCAGAACCGACATGCGCAGCTTCGGGTCAAGCTCTACTGTGCCGGTAGACGGCTCCAAATCGCCGGACAGCATCCGCAGGAACGTGGACTTGCCCGCGCCATTCGCGCCGATGACACCATAGCAATTGCCCTCTGTAAATTTCAGATTGACATCGGAGAACAAATTGTCTCCATCAAAGTTAATGCTCAAATGATTGACGGTAAGCATGAAAAACCTCCTGTAAAAACATAAACAATAGGGGGACCTGTGTCATACAATAAAATCAAGCAGCAGACCGGCCACGACAGCTGCAAGATAAGTGCAGCCGATAATCTGCCAAGCCGCTTTTTTGCGCGGTGCTTCGCGCAGCAGCAAGATAAAGCCAAAGCCCGCACCGGCGGAAAGACCGGCAATGACACTGCCAAAGCTGATGGTACCTGCGGTAAACAGCTGTATCAACAGCACCGACACGGCACAGCCCGGAATCAGACCAATCAGCGCACACAACAGCGGCTGTAAATGCGAGCCTTGCAGCAAAAGCGCTGCCAGCGAATCCGCGCCGAGCAGATGAATGATGGTATTGAGAACCAACATCGTGATGACGAGAAAAACCGTGGTATTTGCCGTGCGAATCAGTGCCGAACGCCAAAGCGATTGATCGCCGCAGCAGGAACAGCCCGCATTGACCTCATCCATATCCAGCTCATCATCTTCCGGCCAGTCTTCAACATCCCAGTGTTTGCGAAACCAGAGCAAATAAAACAGATAACCGGCGACAATCGCAATGCCGATTTTTACGGCAACGAGCAGCACAATTTCTTTCCAGCTGCAACCGCCTGCGAACAAAACCGGAATCGCCTCATCGGATGTAGACAAATACACCGCAATCAGTGTTGCCGGTGCCAGAAATCCTCGGCAGTACAGGACAGAACATCCCATCGAAAATCCACACTGCGGAATTGCGCCAATCAACGCGCCGATGACCGGCCCTGCCGGCTCTGTGCTCGTGACCACGCGTGTCACCGCATCCATATGATTTTCCATCCAACTGATGACCAGATATACAACAAAGAGAATCGGAATGGTTTTGACAATATCCATAATACATTCCGTCCATACTTCCAGCACAGAAGTTCACTCCTCTCTGAAAAACGAAAAATAAAATACAAATCGTTTAGACAGTATATCATACTTGCGCACAAAAAAACAGGGGCAGGATTCATAAGAAACCTGCCTCTTTTGCATCGTTTTCGGTATTTATTTGCTTTGCTGTGCGCGCTGACGCTCCAGCATTTCGCCAAAGGCAAGAATCATCTCTACAGCGCCGTCAATGCCCGCCGTGCTCGTCGATACACACAGGTCATAGCTGGACGCATCACTCCAGCGCTTGCCGGTATAATAGTTATAATAGCTCGCACGCTTTTTGTCACGCTTAGTGATAGCATCCTCAATGCGCTTTTCCGGCATACCCAGATCGTGAACGGCATGGTTCTTTCGATATTCCATATCTGCTGTGCAGAACACGCGGACAACATCTGGACGTTCGCGCAGAATATAGCTGCCGCAGCGTCCTACTACGACACACGGACCCTTTTCCGCTGCCTCGCGGATAATTTTTGCCTCTTCCACAAACAGCTTGTCGCTCATATTGAGGTCAGAGGACTGGGTAATGGAACCTGCCGCCGTATAGCTTCCCATTACAAGAGAATACAAAAAGCTATTGGTCGGCTTTTCATCAAATCCTTCAAAAATCTTGCGGCTGACGCCTGCATTTTTCGCAGCCATATCTACAATCTGGGAGTCGTAAAACGGAATTCCCAGCATGTTTGCCAGGCGCTCTCCGACAATATGTCCCGCAGAGCCAAATTCTCTCTCAATTGTATAAATTGTTGCCGTTGTCATGACATCAATCCCATCCTTTCCGAATCTCTTTTCTGCTGTATTATAACATATTTTCGTTCCTGTGAAAAGCAAACGCATAGAATTTTCCGATTCCGTGCACGTTTCCCGTCAAATTGCCGCATTTTTCACCCGCCAAAACCACCAAAACGCCGCTCTGTTCTTTAGAAAAACCTCAACATTTTTCACGAAAACGCACGCAAAAATTGCTGTTTTTCGTCTTTTGCAGTACAAAAACATTGATTACAGATATCGCTTGTGCTATAATGTACACAAAATACAGGATAATAGGTTGTTGCAGAATTTACATATTTCTGCACAGAGACAAGGAGTGTCATTTATGATGCAGACATTTGATAAAAGCGCATGGTACACCATCGCAGCCAAGGTTAGCGGCAAGGTCATCGAGGCAGAGAACGCTTCGACGGAAAACGGCGCGGCCGTATGCCTGGCAGATGCAACCGGCGCAGACCAGCAGTTGTGGTCGATCACCCATATTGACGGCAAGTACTACAAAATCGCAAATAAGAAATCAGGCAAGGTGCTGGACATTATCAGTCTGGGCGTTGTAAACGGCGCAAACCTTCACCAGTGGGAGTATGTAAACGGCGACAGCCAGCTGTGGTTTTTCGAGGAGAAGGAAGATGGTTCGGTTGCCATCAAGTCCGCTATGTCCGCGAAGTGCATTGACATTGTTGGCATGAACGCAGAGGCAGACGGTGCACACCTGCAGATCTGGGTTGACGTAGACGGCGACAACCAGAGCTGGTTCATCCGCGAAGCACAGGCAGAAGCTCCGGCTGAGGAAACCGTTAAGACCGAGGAGCCGAAGGAATCCGCTGCAGAAGCTCCGAAGGCAGAAGAAGCTGCCGCTGAACCGAAGTCTGAGGAAAAGACCGAAGAAGCTCCGGCAAAGAAGACCACTACCCGCAAGCGCACTGCTTCTACCACCGCTCGCAAGACTGCTGCGAAGAAGACCAACGAGTCTCGCGCAAAGCGCAAGCGCAGAACCAAGGCTGAAATGGCAGCTGATGCTGCAGCAGCTCCGGCAAAGAAGACCACTACCCGCACTCGTAAAACAGCTGCAAAGAAAACAGTTGCTGAGGCACCGAAGGCAGAGGCTTCCAAGACCGAAGAAACCAAGTAATAGCTGGAAACGTTTAAACAAGAGCGCCAAAACCGGAATCATTCGGTTTTGGCGTTTTGTTTTCACTCGCGTCCTATCTAACTTGTCTCTCCCTCTGGGAGAGATGTCGCGCAGCGACAGAGAGGGCAGGCTCCCTCGCGAGGGAGCTGGATTGCCGCCTTGCGGCAAGACTGAGGGAGTAACCAGCTGGCAGTATCGTATCAGGCAAACTCTGATACAGACTTGCTCACGTGCTGCTCCTTCCGTCACGGCTTACGCCGTGCCACCTTCCTCAGAGAGGAAGGCTTTTATCTCGTGCAGCTCCTTTCAGAGGCTCAGAGAAAATTTTCCACAGTTCGTTCTCTTATTGTGCCGGTGTATATCTTATGATATAATGATCACAGAAACAAAATCTGTACTTTTTTAACAAAATGAAAACGAGGTGTTTGTATGATTTATGATGCACAAGCCCGAAAAAACTATAAAGCGCAAGCGCGGGCTGACATTCGCAAAAAGTTTTGGCCTACCATCGGCGCAGTCATCTTGGCGTCTATCCCGCTGGCTCTCATGAGTATCATCATGGGCATTGGTATGCAGGGTTTTGATACGCTGGGCGACGCATCCGGTTTGGATACCGTTTTAGCCGTCTACGGCAAGTTCGCTCGATACGGTCTGCTGTATCTTGTCATTTATTTCTTTGTCGGATCTCCGATTACCTTTGGCGCCAAGCACTACTATGTAGCGCGTGCACGCGGTGAAGATTCGACGGTCGGTCTGATTTTCCAGCCGTTTACCAGTGGAAAAACCTATCTGACGTCTTTGAAGCTGAGCTTGAGCATCGGCATTCGCTCGCTGGGCTGGCTGATTATCGTGTACGCTATTGTATTGATCGGCTTGATTCCGTTACTTGTTTCCAGCTTTGCCGATGATGCGAGCGGCGGTGTCTTCTTCCTAGTTCTGATGATCTACATCATTGTCGTTTGTGTTGTCGCCGTCTGGGCATCTGTCAAGATCCGCCGCTACGATGGTGCCTACATCTGCATGATTGACACACCGGATGCCGGTGTTTGGCAGGCAACCGGCGCTTGTGCTAAGATTTTCAAGAATCACAACTGGGAACTCATGGTCTTTGATCTGAGCTTTATCCTTTGGAATTGCCTTTCGGCCATTACCTTTGGTATTGTCGGTCTGTACGTCACGCCGTATCAGGAAATCGCGTTTATCCATTACTTTGATGCACTGTGCGGCAGAAAACCGGAATCTGAGAATCAGCCGCAGCCGGAAGCGTAATCCCGTTTTCCCATTGACACGGCTTCCAAATTCTGTTACTCTGACGGTACAGAAAAGAAAAGAGAGGGTGTTGTTTTTATGGGAAGACCTGTCAAAAAGGTTCACAAGAGTCAGCAGCAGCGCAGAAAAGAAGCAGAAGCTCGCCGCGCCGAGCAGCAGAAAAAGGAAGATCGTCTGACCTACATCATGCTTGGTGTTGTCGCCGTCATCTTCGTTATTTTTGCCGGTTTCTTATTGTTCTAATGACTTCTAACGGATGCCCGATGGTGGGCATCCGTTTTTTTGCTTTTTGCACAGATATAATTGACAATTCACGCCATATATTGTACGATATTTATATCATACGTTTCGATTTTTGATAAGGAGTGTATTGTATGCGAAAACTTATCGACGAATTTAAAGAATTTGCCCTTCGCGGCAACGTCATCGACCTTGCTGTCGGTGTTATTATCGGCGCAGCATTTCAAAATATCGTCTCATCTCTGACCGATGATATCATCTCTCCGCTTATCGGTCTTATTGCAAAAACCGATTTCAAAGATCTTGTGCTGACCATATTCGGCGTAAATATTAAGTATGGTTCCTTTATCACGGCAGTCATTAACTTTTTCATCATGGCAATTGTGCTGTTTGCGCTCATCAAGCTCATGAACAAGGCCGCTTCGCTCGGCAAGCACGAAGAAGCACCCACCACACCGACCACCAAGAAGTGTCCATACTGTCTGTCTGAGATTGCCATTGAGGCAACCCGCTGCCCACATTGCACCTCTATTCTAGATGAAAAAAAATAATTCTCCGTACATTTTCGAAGAAATTTCCAGCTTGACCCCTCTGATTTTTTCAGAGGGGCTTGCTATTGTTAAAAAGTTTTGAACAAACCGCCTTTTCCCTTGCATTTTTCTTCCAATTGGGTTATGCTATGTTAGCACTCATTAGATGAGAGTGCTAAATTCGTAATTTAAAATCTGAAAGGATTGACATACAATGGCAAAGCAACAGTTTCAAGCAGAATCCAAGCGTCTGCTGGACATGATGATTAACTCGATCTACACGCACAGAGAAATTTTCCTGCGCGAGCTGATCTCTAACGCAAGTGATGCAATTGACAAGCGTCATTTCAAGTCTTTGACCGATGCGTCCCTCGTACCGGAGGAAGGCTTCTCCATTCATCTGGCAGCCGACGAAGACGCTCGCACCCTGATCATCTCCGATAACGGTATCGGCATGACCAAGGAAGAGCTGGAAAAGAACCTCGGCACCATCGCGCAAAGCGGTTCTTTGGCATTTAAAAAAGAAAATCAGACCGAAGACACAGATATTATCGGTCAGTTCGGTGTCGGCTTCTATGCATCCTTTATGGTCGCTTCTCATGTCAAGGTTGTCTCCAAGGCATGCGGCTCGGAGCAGGCATATGTTTGGGAATCCGACGGCGCGGACGGTTACACCATTGAGCCGGGCGAGAAGGATGCTTACGGCACAGATATTATCCTGACCATCAAGCCGGATCCGGAAGGTGAGGACGAGGATACCTACAGCGAATTCTTGCAAACCTACCGTCTGGCAGGTTTGGTTCGCAAGTATTCCGATTACATCCGTTATCCTATCAAGATGCAGATGCCGCATTCGCAGGAAAAGCCGAAGCCGGAGGATGCACCGGAGGATTATAAGCCGGAGTACGAGACCGTCTACACCGAGGACACGCTGAACTCGATGGTTCCGCTGTGGAAGAAGGCAAAGAAGGACATTACGCAGGATGAATATGACGAGTTCTACCGCAGCAAGTTCATGGATTATATGAAGCCGCTGCGCACGATTCACTTCCACAACGAAGGCCTGACCGCATCCTATGATGCGTTGCTGTACATCCCGTCTCAGCCGCCGTTTGACTACTACTCCAAGGATTTCTCCAAGGGTCTGTCTCTGTACACCTCCGGTGTTATGATTATGGAGAAGTGCGCTGACTTGCTGCCGGATTACTTTGGCTTTGTCCGCGGTCTGGTTGATTCCTCTGATCTGTCTCTGAACATCTCCCGTGAGATGCTGCAGCATGACCGCCAGCTCAAGGCAATTGCCATTAGCCTGGAAAAGAAAATCCGCTCTGAATTGCTCAAGATGCAGAAGGACGAGCGCGAGGAATACATCAAGTTCTGGAACGCTTTCGGTTACTCCATCAAAGCTGGCGCTTATGCAAACTATGGCGCAGACAAGGAAAAGCTGCGCGACCTGATGATGTTCTACTCAGCAAAAAATGAGAAACTCATCACCCTCAAGGAATACCGCGAGGCAATGCCGGAGGATCAGGAAGAAATCTACTATGCAGCCGGTTCCAGCACCGATGCTCTGTCCAAGCTGCCACAGGCTGAAATGGTTCGCAAGCACGACTATGACATTCTGTACTTGACCGCTGACATTGATGAGTTTATCATCTCCCAGTTGGAGTCTCAGGACGACAAGAAGTTCCGCTCCATTACCGCCGGTGATTTGAATCTGTCCTCCGAGGAAGAAAAGAAAGAAGCAGAAGAGAAGTCCACCGCAAACCGTGCAATGTTCGATGCCATGAAGGAAGCACTGGACGGCAAGGTAAAGGACGTTCGCGTTTCTTCCCGTCTGGTCAGCGATCCGGTCTGCCTGACTTCTGAGGGCAATCTGTCCATCGAAATGGAGCGCGTCCTCAACAACGTACCGAACAACGGCAACCACTTCTCCGCAGAAAAGGTTTTGGAAATCAACGCCTCTCACCCGATCTTTGAGAAGCTGATCCGTCTGTACACCAGCGATCCGGACAAGCTCAAGACCTATGCTAAGCTGCTGTACGATCAGGCTATGCTGATTGCCGGCATGCCGGTAGAAGATCCTGCTGCTTTTACGCAGGCTATGTGTGACCTGATGGCAGAATAACATGTGCCAAATCCGAATACCGCATTGGCATTCGAGATATGTTCCTAATCAGCCCCCGTTCTTCGGAACGGGGGCTTTTTTGGTTGCACACAAAAAACCATCCGCAGAGCCGGTAGGAAGCCCTGCGGATGGTTTTTAGAGAGAGAATATAACCAAAGAAGTGTGGAATAGGTAGGAATCAAAAATTAACGATAATCGTATGTGTTGCGCGATGTGTGAACAACCGGTGCAGCATGGGTGCTGTGACTCAAAACCGTTGCAACGAGCGGCATAACAATAATCAGTGCGGTAAGAATGGTTGTCATAGCAAATCCTTCCTTTCGAAAAAATATAGAATAATACAATTTTTGTTTAGATACAGCAATCCTGTTGAATTAAATCATCTCATCTTTTATTGTCGCTGTTTCCTTTGTTTTTATGTCTATATTATAGTCAAAACCCGCGCATTTTTCTTCCATTTTGTTGCGAAAGAATACATCATATTTCCGCCGTTTTCCGCAGTTCTTTCAGAATTTTTTTGTTATCTTGCGATACACGCAAAAAGTCCTCGGAGAAAACTCCGAGGACTTTTTGTCATGCTCAGTTTTTCAAATATATAGCCGTCGGCGTCTTGACGTCGGATTCCTCCGAACCAATGCCGAGCTGTTTATACAGATTGCATCCCACGGAACGCAGCACGCCATCCTTGGACCGATACAGCGTATTGAATCCGCCCGCAGCCACAGCTTCTACGTTCTCTGCGAGCTTGCGCGGCTTGAGCTGATAATAAATGGTCTCTTCGCCAATCGTATATGTGCCATCGCCAAATTTAATACCGATCTGATGATAATTATTGACGCCGAATGTATACAGATCTCCGCTCGTTGTGAGCACCGCGGCATGTGCTGATCCGGCATCGACATACGAGACATCGCTCATGAGCTTTTTCGGTGTGGTTTGTACATTGCGTGCTGTATCATCAACGGTATTGGTTCCCAGCGAGCCGACACTGTTGTTGCCCCAGCCGTACAAATCGCCATTTTCCTTCAGGGCAAACGCCATATACTTGGCACCGCATGATACCATTTTCACGCCGTCCATGACCTTTGCCGGTTTGGACTGATACGCCTCACCGTTGCTGTTTGTGCTGTCAGTCTCGGCAAGTCCCAGCTGACCGTCCTCGTCATAGCCCCATGCATACAGCGTGCCATCCGTGGTAATCGCCATCGAATAGTCCTCGCCCGCGTCAATATACGCAACATTATCCATCAGCTTATACGGTGTGGACATACAGGCATAGCCTTCCTCGTCCTTCTTGTCACAGACTGTATCCGCAATACCCAGTGCACCATTTTTATTTCGTCCCCAGACATACAGTGAGCCATTGGTGTCAATCGCCAAGGCATGTTTGCTGCCAGCGGCAATCATTGCAATGTCCGTATTGACCTTTTTCGGCTCCATACGGCTGGTGTTATCGCCGTCACCCATCTGATAGCTGGTGTCATCACCCCAGGCATAGAGATCTCCATCTTTGCACAGAGCAAACGACAGCTCATCGCCCGCCGCCACCTGTGCCACTTTGCCGGAGATTTTGACCGCCTTGACCGGCTTGGACTGATTGTCACAATTGGAATTGCCCAATTCGCCCTTTATATTGTGTCCCCAAGCATAGACTGCACCGCTGGCATCTACTGCCAGCATGTGATCCTCGCCAACGGCGATTTGCTCGGATGTTATCGCCTCCGTTGATCCATTTTTGCTGAGTCCAATGAACATAGCGACTGCCAGCACAACGACAACAACCGCCGTGCCCAGCAGGGCTGCAATGATCTTGTTTCTCTCTCTTGACATACTTGCTTGATTCCTCACTTTTCCTGAAAAGTGCCGCCCATACCTGCGGCTTTTCTATTTTCCCGTGATTATTATACCATCAAACATTGTCTTATGCAAAATAATTGTGAAAATTCACGAAAAAAACAGGCAAAAAAACCGGAGAGATCACAATAAGATCTCCTCCGGCAAAGCAATATCCTGTTTTGGTATCTTGTCCCATGAAAAATCGGCAATCAGCTCATGCAGGGCAACCGGCTGCGCCGTCGGGCGCAGTCCCGCCGCCTTCGCCAGCATACCGACAATCGGTTCCGGACGGCCAAATCTCTCCCGCAGAACACCCAGATCTAAATCTCCGTCCCGCTTGGACAGCCGTCTGCCATCCGGTGCGGTGAGCAGCGGCATATGATAGAACGCTGGAACGGAAAATCCCAGCTGTTCATACAAATACATCTGCCGTGGGGTAGAATTGAGCAAATCACTGCCGCGCACAACTTCCGTCACGCCCATCTCTCCGTCATCCACGACAACCGCCAATTGATAGCCGTATACGCCATCCGACCGCCGAATGATGAAATCGCCGCAGTCCTGCGCCAGATTTTCCGTGTACACGCCCTGACAGCCATCTGTGAACGACATAACGCGATCCGGCACGCGCACACGCCAAGCAGGCGGACGGCGTTTGGATTTTTCCGCGATTTGTTCCGGTGTTAGATTGCGGCAGGTACCCGCATAGATATACGTGCCATCTGAGCGGTGCGGTGCCTGTGCGGCGTGCAGTTCGGCGCGACTGCAAAAGCACGGGTACAGCAAACCCTTGTCTCTGAGTACATCAAAGTATCTATCATAGATTGCCGTGCGATTGCTCTGATACCATGACTCGCCGCCTGCGCTGCCGCCATCGTCCCAGTCGATGCCAAACCACTGCAAGTCTTCTTCGATCTGATCTGCCAGTGAACGCGGGCAGCGCATGGCGTCCAGATCTTCGATGCGCAGGAGATATTTTCCCTGTTTTGACCGGACAGACAGCCAAGACAGCATCGCGCACAGGATATTCCCCAGATGAATGCGTCCGCTCGGCGTCGGGGCAAATCGTCCGCATACAGCCATGTTACTGTTTGCCCTCCGGACGGTGGTCTCCGCAGTCTGCCATGCACTTCGCGCAGTCATGCATACAGTGCATCGGATCGTCCTCATCCTCTTCTGGAATGACAATCTTGGACGGATCACCGACCTGTTCGCCTGCCAGCAGACCGGCAATACACTCAACGGCGTCGCCCTGACATCCCGGCAGCACCTGCATACCAATCATGCGCAGAGTCTCCTGCAATGCCGTGCCGACTTCGCCCGCCAGCATAACATCAATGTTCTGCATGGACAGCTTGAACAACACACTGGTGATGCCTGCGCCGTCCAACGCAATGACTTCCTTAGATACCGGCTGACCATTTTCTTCGGTAACGATGATGACTTCCGTGCTCTCATTGAGTGCCGGTGCAATCACACCGTCTTTTACTGCTGCTGCTACTTTCATATATGCTTCCTCCTCACGAATTGTATCATTCGTGCTCTCTGTTAGTATACCTGCTTATTATATCCCAAATACCGACTGGGCGCAATGGTATCCCCCGCCGCTTCAGCAAGATAAGCAAGAATCTAGTACCTGCTGCAGCTCATCCAGATTTTTCACAAAATAAATTTTTCTCTGCCGGTACTCGCTGGACAAATCTGCCGCTATCATGCGGTTTAACAGCTGCTGCAAGCTGTCATAATATCCGTGCAGATTATAGAGAATGCACGGTGCATCCAGCCGATCCAGCGCCAGCAGCGACATAACCTCTGTGATTTCCTCCAGCGTTCCCGTGCCGCCCGGCATCGCAACAAAGGCATCACCCAGTTCAATCATCTTGGTCTTGCGCTCTGCCATCGTCTCCGTGACGATGAGATTGGTCACGGCATCGTATTGCAGTTCTTTTTCCACAAAAAAGCGCGGCTCTACGCCGGTGACGGCTCCGCCTGCACGCAGCACACTCTCCGCAATGATTCCCATCAATCCGACCTTGGAACCGCCATAGACCAAATCATGGCCGCTCTCGCCAATCCATGTGCCTAGCTCCCGCACTGCCTGCTTTAGCGCCGGATCGTTTCCCTCATTCGCGCCCAAATAAACCGTTATGTTCATGTTTTCGCCTTCTTTCTGTGTTTCTCCACCCAGTATACCATAAAAAAAGACCTGCCGCAGCCGCGGCAGGTCTCCTATTTCGTCAAATCTTCATGATTCCATGGTTCTAAATACATCAAATACGCTGTCAATTCCTCACTGCCTTTATAGCAGTCGCAAGCATCTATGCCTCGCCAAATCAGTAACTGTGTTTGCAGTAAATTACAATTCGATTCAGCTAATCCCAGCTTCGTTTCAAAAATAACCACAATATCTGTACCGACTTCCGCACCATAATCATAATATATTTTGCTCTTATCATCTTGCAAAACTCGATAAATCTGCAAGGTATCCGGCTTTTCGTCCCAAGAATGATAAAAATTGTATCTCGTCATTCTTAAATAAATCGGGTCAACCTCTTCTTCTGTGATTTCTTCAACCGTAACTGTTTGTTTCAGCTTTTCTATCCATTCTGACAGCGTCCTTTTGGGACACACAAATTCCTCTTGTTTATGCAGCATTACATACTCCATTTATTCCCATCATCAACGAAAGACCTGCCGCAGCCGCGGCAGGTCCTTCACAGATATAATCCGTATTACTTCAGCAGGTCTTCGAGAATTTTCTTGCTGTTCTCTGCGGTGTTAATCGAGCGGATGGTCGAACGCAACGGCAGGACAGCGGACGGCGAAACACTCAGCTCGTCCACGCCAAGTGCCATAAAAGTCTCTGTCAGCGAAGTATCCGCGCCCAGCTCGCCGCAGATGCCAATCCAGATACCAGCCTTATGCGCGTTGTCTGCTGCCATCTTAATCATGCGCAGGACTGCCGGATGATGCGCATCAAAGAAGCGATCCAAATTACCGCCCTGTCTGTCGGTCGCCAGCGTGTACTGGGTCAGGTCATTGGTGCCAACCGAGAAGAAGTCCACGAGCTTTGCCAGACGATCCGACATCATCACAGCGGACGGAGTCTCAATCATGATACCCAGCTCAATGTTTTCGTCAAACGGCTGCTCCTCCTTGCGAAGCTCTGCCTTGACGCCCTCACAAATGCGCTTGATCTCCAGCACTTCCCACTCCGATGTAATCATCGGGAACATGATGGCAATCTTGCCGTATGCAGAAGCGCGGTACAACGCGCGCAGCTGGGTCTTAAAGACCTCTGGGCGAGTCAGACAGATACGAATCGCACGCAGACCCATTGCCGGATTTTCCTCATGTGCCAGCTGGAAGTAATCCGCTTGTTTGTCCGCACCAATGTCCAGCGTGCGGATAATCACGCGCTTGCCGCCCATGCGCTCAGCAACCGTCTTATATGCCTGGAACTGCTGCTCTTCGGTCGGATAATCGTTGTTTTGCAGATACAGGAACTCGGAGCGGAACAGACCGATGCCGCCGCCATCGTTGGCGAGCACCTGATCCACATCGTCCGGAGAGCCGATGTTGCAGTATACCATGACCTTGCGACCGTCAATCGTCACATTTTCCTTGCCCTTGAGCTGATCCATGAGTTCCTTCATGGCGCGCTGCTTGGCGTGTTTCTTGCTCAGACGCTCATGCGTGATTTCGTCCGCTTCGACAAACAGCTCGCCGGTCTCGCCATCAATCCATGCGGCCTTGCCCTCGTAGTCCTCGCGGAGCGCATCGCCGGTGCCGACAATAGCCGGAATGCCCATCGTGCGTGCCAAAATTGCTGTATGGCTGTTGCCGGAGCCGCCCTGCGTGACAAAGCCCAAAATCTTGGACTTGTCCAGCTGTACGGTCTCAGATGGAGCCAGATCGTCCGCTGCCAGAATGACCGGCACATCGGAATCAATGCCGCCTGCCACGGCGCCGCTCAAAATACCAATCACACGATTGGAAATATCCTTGACGTCCGCAGCACGTGCCTGCATGTAGCTGTCGTCCATCGAAGCAAACATCTGGGCGAACTGCTCCGCAACCTGCGAAACGGCATATTCGGCATTGACCTGCTCGCCGTCAATCAAATCCTGAATGCCCTCTACATAGTCGAGGTCATCCAGCATCATCTGATGGGCTTCAAACAGTTCTGCGCCCTCTTCGCCTACTTCTGCGAGCGCCTTTTCATACAGCTCCTTGAGCTGCTCCATCGCGGTCTGACGAGCCGATTCAAAGCGCTGCTTTTCCGCTTCTGTATCTGTAATCTCATGTTTTGCGATGTCGTGGGCTCCACGTCGATAAAAACACAGCGGTCCATTTGCCACGCCGCCAGAGACGCCTTTTCCCTGAATGGTGTACATAACAAGTTCCTCCCTCATTGTGTGCCTGTCTGTATACAGGCTGTTGTTTCAGCTTCCCATTCTCCCTCATTTTCCTGCATTTTGCCGCATGAAAAAAGCAGAAGGATCTGTTCTTTATTCTTCTGCTCACACCGTACTGCTCTACGATTTTGTGCGCACAGAAAAGACCTGAAAACCTATCTCTTATTTCAGCTCTATATTCCCGCACCGAACAGACCAGCGCTTCTCTATTCTCTTGTATTTTATCTATTCCTATTTCATCTTATCCGCTTCCCGCGCATTTGTCAAGAATACACAGAAAAAAAGAATATTTTTACCTGCTTACATTCAATGTATCCATAATATTCTTGTTTGCTGAATAGTAGATTGCCATACGGTATTCCTCACGTGGAACCTGCTTTTAAATATGCAAACTAAAAACCTCTGTGTCTAGTTTCATTGAACAGACACAAAGGTTTTTATCGTATCACTTATATTTGAGTTAATAATTCTGTCCGTTTTTCCTCAAATTCTTCTTTGGAAATAAGACCTGCTTCATAGAGCCTTTTTATTGTCGACATCTTTTCCTCAATGTCGCTTAGACTGTTTTCCGCCGATTCTTTCTGTTTATCAGTTCCTTTCAACTGCATCGACAGCAAATCCTTTTCAGGCATCTTCTTCAACAGATAATTATAAACATCAAAGCCGTCATAGCTTATAGTTAATAGCTCATTTTCTCGATAATATCGTATCAAAGTATTTCTACTGTCATGTGTTATTGATTCTGATTTTATCTCATTAACTTTCTTTCCTGAGCCAACAATCGCTCCAGCTTCACCAGCTAACAGACCGCCAACAATTGCTCCTGTAATTGTTGAACCGCCGCCTCCTCCACCAGATATTCTCGTCGTATATTGTACGTCTCCTTCTGCTGAAAAGTACTGAATATTAGAAACGGGAATGCAACTGTATTCTATTGCATACTTTTCCAAATCTTGATTTAAGCATCTTTTGACGAATCTATCAACATCTTCTGCTTCGTACAAATTTCCATTTGCAACCCAAAGCCAATTATTGTTTAAAACTCTCACAGAATCTTCTTTGTTGCAACAAAGCGCTTTCATTTTCTCATTCCACGTTTTTATCAACAATTGCCTTTTTGATTCAATTTTTTCCTGTTCTTTCTCCCTTTCTTCTTGTTTTCTCTCTTTAATTCTTCTTTGTTTTTCTCTTTTTGGTTCTTCTTTGATATCCAATACATTTGCGACAAATAGGCTGTTTACTGCTATACCTCCGCCAAATAATGCAACAAGTATGTACAGTTCACCATCGCTACATATAATAATAAAAGTCGCAAGAATCAAAACAGCTACAGTTATTATTGCAACTTTCTTTGCTCTGTTCTCTGCTCGCTGCAATCGTTCTTGATAATCCATCTCTTTCCCCCGCTCTTTCTTGTATCCTCTGTTCGGTTGTATCAGGAGATCAGGCCGCCATCGATTTTTGCGGTCAAGATGCGCTGTACGCTCTCATCAATGCGCTGTTCGGTTAGCTTGCCATCGGACACTGCCTGAAACAGTGCCTGATATACGGCGTCCACATCGGACGGTTCCAGCAGCATATCCGCTCCCGCCTGTACGGCGAGCACAGCGGCTTTTTGCTCTGTGTACGAATCTGTCAGTTCTTTGTCGCTCAGCGCATCGGTCATAACAATGCCGTTGTAGCCGAGCTTCTTGCGCAGCAGATCCGTCATGACCTTGGACGATACCGAGCACGGCACGGTGTCGTACTCCTTCATTGTATCGTTCGAGACAATCATAAACGCCGGGTTCTGCTTGATACAAGCCTGAAACGCAGAATTGTCTGTGCTGTTCGGGAACGCAGAAACCGCAGACAACATCTGATTTTCCTGCAATCCCTTGACCTCACTGGCAGACAGCGCATCGGTTGTGACAGTCGGTGCAAAATTGACGGTAAAGCCTACACTGCACAGCTCCTCTGCGAGGGTCTGCCCCAGCGCATAAGCAGTCTTTTCGTCTATACTCTCATTCGCATTCAAAATGCTCGTTGTCTGAAGCGCCTGTGCCACTGGTGCATTGCTGCCTCCCTGCTCCTGCACACCTAAAAACACCGGAATACCGGTTTTAGATTCCTTGGCATAGCTCTGGGTATGGCTCAGCATATCTTTGATTTGGGCTTTTGTCTGCAAGCTCTGTCTCGTGTACAGCACGCCGCCGACAGGACGCTTTTCTATCGCTGTCTGCGTCGCAGCTCCTGCACGAACGACCTGCTTGGTTTGGGTCAGGGCTTCCGGTGTCACAAACATCATCTGATACAGCTTTTGCTCCAGCGTCAGCTTTTCCGTCAGCTTCTGCGCCTGCTTCTGTGAGGCGGTGAGCTGCTGTGTTTCGGTTTCCTCTGTCGGCTGTTCTGTCTGTTTGTTCTCCGGCGTATGCACCAGAAATGCCGTGCCATCCGGTGCCTGCTCTGGATGAATCTGAATATATCCGATGGCTGCTGCGTTCAGCGCTAGACACGCGATGACCGGAATCAGCAGCAAATATCGTTTTTTCATCTTATAACCTCCTGCGGTTTTTTCTCGTACCAGTATACCGTATTTGTTCAAAGATTTCTACTGATTTAGAGAAAACTACGCACACTTACCCAGCACCTCGCGTCGGATATAGGCAAAGGTCTCCTCTTCACCTTTCTCGGCAAGCATATACAGCATGGTTTCCAGCAGTTCTCGTGTCTTTGGATGCATAATCATGGTATTGACGCGCAAACCGCTTTCGTAGTATTTCCACGCCGAAGCGTCCGTGTAGGCATCGCCCTGATAGACACGGCAGGCAGCAATGCGGTCGCACAGCATTTCTGCGACATAATTTACCGGCATTTCCATGCCAGCGAGGGGATACCCGTCTTTTTGCAGCGAATAGTCAATCCAATATTCTAAATGGTGCTTATTTCTGCCCTTGTGATGCAGCCACGCTGAGCTGTAGCCGCGGTCAAGCCGTTCAGCCGTGTTCGGACTGCGATAACCCTGATAATACTTCGCACCGACTAAAAATTCCGTTGGACTGTACTTGGACAAGTCATGCATCAGTCCTTGGCGATATAACCCCAGCTTGAAGCAATAATGCCGCACCAATGCTCGATGCTGATGCACGGTGCACAAGTGCCGCAGCCACTTCGGACGCTTGTCTGTCTTTGCCCGCGCGGATATTTCTTTTTCTATTGATTTCATGCCCATATCCTCAGAACAGCAGGTTGAGCAGTCCGATAACAAAGCCGACAACAGCACCGAGGTTGACGACAGCGCCCAATTCCTTTTTCAAGATGGACATAACCAGTGTTTCCACTTCCTCCGGCTGCATCGCGAGAATCTTATTTTCCGCCACGCCGCGCAGATTGAGCATCCGAATCAAGCTCTCTGCCTTTTCCTCTACCATGCGTTCGTACAGCTTCATGCACAAATCGACCGGATGCATTTGTGCTTCCTGCATCAGTGCCAGCACTTCTCCAACCGGTTTCTGCTCGGATTCCTCCCAAATGCTGCGCATCTGCGGAGTGAGCAGCACATCAATATTGGTGTCCAAATAGGCATCTACATGCTCCTGAATCGGCTTCGCCAAGCCTTCCAGCATGTCCTCTCGAATCATTTTGCCCAAGAAGGAGCCTGCGAGCTTCTGGCTGACCGCTTCGATGACTTTCTGTGCAATGATGTCACCCAGTCCCATGTCCAGCACATGATCGCTGACTTTTTCGGTCAGCTTATCCTGTATGAGTTCGCTGCTCTTCTGATAATTTTCTTCTCCTGCCAGCTTGATGCCAATTTCTTTGATAGAGGCTTCCGCGTGCTTGTCCAGCTCCGCTGTCAATGCCTCCTGCAGCCTCTGCTTCGTCTGTTCTGACAGCAGCATTTCCCGAATATCTTCCTGTGTGAGCAATATGTTTCCCACCGCCTGACCGGCAGCACGCGCGAGCCGCGCCTGTCCCTTCGGAATAATGCCCGGTGTAAACGGAAGCTGCTTTCCAAACAATTTTATCGGCCGAAGCGGGCGAAACAGCATTTTGACAGCAATATAGTTAGTGCAGTAGCCAATGACAGCACCGATAATTGGTCCCGACAGCGTTTGTACAATTCCGAGATCCAAAAAGATCCTCCCTTTCTTTTTATACAGCATGATGAAAATACAAATTTTAAGCCATTTTTACTGTATACCGACCGTTTTAAATTGTCAATAGATTCTAATATTTTGCGAAAAAAGTTACCGTTTTGTCATAATTTTCAGGAGAAAGACCAATTTTTTTCATTTCTATTTTCCGATTTTAGCACGGTTGCCCTCTTCCGTTCTTTGCCGGAACGTGTTATAATATCCCATAATCAATTATGCTGCTGCATTCAGTACCACCATTTCGGAATGTATTTTCCGACCGGAAACAAGCGCCAGAGCTGCCATGCAGGGTAGCTGACGAGGTGGAAGTGATCGAAAATTCGGCGGATGCTTCCCGCCCGCAGGCACACGGACGAAAGCCGTTCTCTTAAACCGCACCGGCAACGGGGTGAACAGAGGGGTTCGGCACTGTGCTGACAAAAAATTTATACCTCGGAGGTAAACTATCATGTGTGGAATCGTAGGCTATGCCGGTCATGAGCAGGCGGCACCCTTCCTGCTGGAAGGGCTGGAAAAACTGGAGTACCGCGGCTATGACTCAGCTGGCATCGCTGTCTTCTCTGACAAGGTTCGTACCGTAAAATCTCAGGGCCGTTTGGCCGTCCTGCGTGAAAAGGTAAACGCCGCAGGCGGCGTATCGGGTACACTCGGTATCGGACATACCCGCTGGGCAACGCACGGCGCTCCCAACGACATCAACTCTCACCCGCATTCGAGCATGAGCCGCCGCATCACTGTGGTGCACAACGGCATCATCGAAAACTACATCCCGCTCAAGGAAGAACTACAGGCAAACGGCGTGGTCTTCCGCTCGGAAACCGACACCGAAGTTGTCGCACAGCTGTTTGACTATCTGTATGATGGCGATCTGGTCGGCACTCTCATTAAGGTTCTGCACCGCATCCGCGGCTCGTATGCACTGGGCATCCTGTGCACAGACTATCCTGATACGCTGCTCGCAGTTCGCAAGGACAGCCCTATGATTATTGGTCTGGGCGAGCACGAAAACTATATTGCATCGGATATTCCGGCTGTACTTGACCATACCCGTAAGTATTATTTGCTGAACGACAATGAAATCGCGCTCATCAAAGCGGATTCCGTCGAGCTGATGGATATGGATCGCAATCCGATTCATCACGAAATTTATACCGTAGATTATGATATTTCTGCCGCTGAAAAGGGCGGTTACGATTACTTTATGATGAAGGAAATCAAGGAGCAGCCGAACTCACTGCGCACCTGCATTGGTTCCCGCATTCATGACGGCGAAATTACGCTGGATAAGCTGCGTCTGAGCGATGATCGCATCAAGAACATTGGCCGTATTCACATGGTTGCCTGCGGCTCTGCTTGGCACGCTGCCATGGTCGGCAAATATGTCATTGAAGAGTTGACCCGCATTCCGGTCGAAGTAGATCTGGCCTCTGAGTTCCGCTACCGCCGCCCGATTCTCAGCCGCAATGACCTGTGCATCACCATCAGCCAGTCCGGCGAGACTGCAGACACCTTGGCTGCGCTGCGCGAGGCGAAGGCAAACGATGTTCATGTGCTGTCCATCGTCAATGCTGTCGGCAGTTCCATTGCTCGTGAGAGCGATGATGTCCTGTACACGATGGCGGGTCCGGAAATCGCCGTGGCAACCACCAAGGGTTATACCACGCAGCTGGCTGTTATCTATCTGATTGCGATGAAGTTCGCGCAGATTCGTCAGACCATTCGTCCAGAGACTTTTGATTCTCTGCTCGCCGATTTGCAGAAACTGCCGGATCAGCTGGAGAGCATCTTCGCTGACGAAGAAAAAATTCGTCAGCTGGCAAAGGAGCACCAGTCCACCGGTTCTGAACTTGTCCGCAACAATGTCTTTATCATTGGACGCGGCATCGACTACGGTGCTTCGCTGGAAAGCTCTCTGAAGCTCAAGGAAATTTCCTATGTACACTCGGAGGCTTACGCCGCTGGCGAACTGAAGCACGGCACTATCTCCCTGATCGAACCGGGTACACTGGTTATCGCTGTGGCAACACAGGATCTGCTGTATGAAAAGCTGATTTCCAATGTCAAGGAGGTCAAAGCACGCGGTGCACATGTCATCGCCATCGTCAAGGAAGGCTGTACCGATGCGGAAACGGTCGCAGACACCGTTCTGTACATTCCAAAGACCGCCGATCTGTTCACCTCGACACTTACTGTTGTCCCGATGCAGCTGTTTGCATACTACACCGCGATTGAGTTAGGCTGCGACGTTGATAAACCGCGCAACTTAGCAAAATCTGTAACCGTAGAATAAGTATTGGTTTTCAAGCGCTCTGTTTTTTCAAAAACAGAGCGCTTTTTTTCTATCTCAATTGACAAGCAGGAAATGTATGTATATACTAACATTTGATAATGGAGGTATGTATATGACATTAAAAGAACTGTCCATCGGCAGCTCTGCCATTGTGACAGCCGTCGGCGGTGAAGGCGCACTGCGTCAGCACTTCTTGGACATGGGCGTGATTCCCGGCGCACAGGTCACCTTGGTGAAATTTGCGCCAATGGGCGATCCGATGGAACTTCGTATTCACGGCTATGAGCTGACGCTGCGGCTGGCGGATGCAGAAAAAATTCAAATCCGTCCCGTCACCGCGCAGGAAGCGCCAAAGACTCCCGAGGAGAATCCGGCAGATTTTACCGCACATCCAGGTCTCGGCGAAGGCGGCAAATATCATGTAAAAGCTGACGAACATCCGGTTTCAGAGGACACTATCCTGACCTTTGCTCTGGCAGGCAATCAGAACTGCGGTAAGACGACGCTGTTCAACCAGCTGACCGGCTCCAATCAGCATGTCGGAAATTTCCCCGGTGTCACTGTAGACCGCAAGAGCGGCGTCATCCGCGGACATGAGAACACGGAAATTACCGATTTGCCGGGTATTTATTCCATGTCTCCGTACAGCAGTGAGGAAATCGTCACCAGACAATTTATCATTGGAGAAAAACCACTCGGCATCATCAATATTGTCGATGCGACAAATATCGAACGAAATTTGTACTTAACTATGCAGCTGATGGAACTGGACGTTCCTATAGTGCTCGCGCTCAACATGATGGATGAAATGCGCGGCAATGGCGGCTCCATTCGCATCAATGAAATGGAAGAAATGCTGGGTATTCCGGTCGTTCCGATTTCCGCCGCCAAAAACGAAGGTGTTGACGAATTGGTACGCCATGCGCTGCACGTGGCAAAATATCAGGAGCGTCCGGGACGCACGGATTTCTGCGACATGAACGATCACGGCGGCGCCGTGCATCGCTGTCTGCACGGCATCATGCACCTAATCGAAGATCACGCCAAACGGGCAGATATTCCGCTCCGATTCGCTGCGACAAAGCTGGTAGAAGGCGATGCACGCATTCGGGAACTGCTGCGTTTGACGCAAAACGAGCAGGAAATGATCGAGCATATCATCAAGCAGATGGAAGAGGAACGCGGGCTCGACCGCGCGGCAGCCATTGCCGACATGCGATTCGCCTTTATCCAAAAGCTCGTCGATCAGACCGTTATCAAGCCGCACGAGAGCCGCGAGCGTGCACGCAGTCGGCGCATCGACCGCTTTCTCACCGGAAAATACACTGCCATTCCGGCATTTATTGCCATTATGGGCTTGATTTTCTTCTTGACGTTTAACGTCATCGGTGCCGGTTTACAAACGCTACTAGAGCTTGGCATCGACCGCCTGACCGTTCTCACAGACAAGGCACTGACAGCGGCACATGTCAATCAAGTCCTGCACTCGCTGATTATTGACGGCATTTTCAACGGCGTCGGCAGCGTACTCAGTTTCCTGCCGATCATCGTTGTTCTGTTCTTCTTCCTCTCTCTGTTGGAGGATACCGGATACATGGCGCGTGTCGCCTTTGTCATGGATAAGCTGCTGCGCAAAATCGGCTTGTCCGGCAGAAGTATCGTTCCGATGCTTATCGGCTTTGGCTGTACCGTACCGGGCGTCATGGCGAGCCGCACCCTGCCGTCTGACCGAGACCGCCGCATGACGATCATGCTCACACCGTTTATGAGCTGCTCAGCAAAGCTGCCGATTTACGGCTTCTTTACCGCAGCATTCTTCCCCAAGCACGGCGGCCTCGTCATGATCGCGCTGTACTTTGGCGGTATTACCATTGGCATTTTGACCGCACTGTTTGCCAAAGAATTTCGATTCCGCGGCGAAGCGGTTCCGTTTGTCATGGAACTGCCAAACTACCGAATGCCGGGCATGAAGAACGTCATGCAGCTGCTGTGGGAAAAGGCAAAAGACTTTTTACAGCGTGCTTTTACCGTTATTTTTCTCGCAACTATCATCATTTGGTTCTTACAGAACTTTAGCTTACAGCTCAACATGGTCTCGGATTCGCAGGACAGCATTCTGGCGCTGGTTGCCGGAAGCATCGCTCCGATTTTCCGTCCGCTCGGTTTTGGCGATTGGCGCATTTCTACCGCTTTAATTACTGGTTTTATGGCCAAGGAAAGCGTTGTCTCGACCCTGACTATTCTCTTTGGCAGCGGCGCTGATCTGTTGACGGTTCTGACACCGGTGGCAGCCGCTTCCCTCTTGGTGTTCTGCCTGTTGTATACGCCGTGCGTTGCGGCAATCGCTTCGATTAAGCGTGAACTGGGCGGTCGCTGGGCATTGGGAACGGTTATTTTCCAGTGCGTCATCGCGTGGATCTGTGCTTTCATCGTCCACGCTATTGGTCTATTGCTCCTGTGAAAATATTTGGACATTTCCCCCATTTGATGTATAATGGAAATAGTATCTGGCGCAGGTCAGGAGCTGCCTGAAAAAGGACAGACAGCTCCCGTATGCGAAAGGCGTGAGCCGGCCGGCAGGGGCGCTGTCCCGCGGGCTGCACAGCGCGTATTTCCGCCTGTTCCAGCATATGAAAAGCGGGGCGTCTGCGTTCGCCCCATACGGGAAAGGAAAGAGCACCTATGATTAAACTATCTCCGTCAATCCTGTCCGCTGATTTTGCCAACTTACAGCGCGACATTGCCATTGCAGTTGATGCTGGCGCAGAATATGTCCATGTAGACTGCATGGACGGTCACTTTGTACCGAACCTGACCATCGGCGCACCGGTTGTCAAGGCTCTGCGCAAGGCAACGGATGCGACGCTCGACGTCCATCTGATGATTTCCGATCCGGATCAGTATCTGGATGACTTCATCAAGGCAGGTTCTGACATTATTACCGTACATTACGAAGCAAACGGCGACACGCTGGCACAGGTTCGCAAGATCAAGGAAGCAGGCGTTCGCGCTTGTGTATCCATCAAGCCGGGCACGCCGGCAGATGTTCTGCTCCCGCTGTTGCCGGAGCTGGATATGGTTCTCATCATGACAGTAGAGCCGGGCTTTGGCGGTCAGGGCTACATTGATGCCTGCACTGACAAGATTCGCATCATTCGCAAGGCAATTGACGACAACGGCTACAAGTGTGAGCTGGAAATCGACGGCGGCGCAAAGCTGACCAACACGCCGGACATCGTAGCTGCCGGTGCCAATGTCATTGTAGCCGGTTCCGCTGTCTTTGGCGGCGACATCGCAGCAAACGTCAAGGGCTTCAAGAAGATTTTCGACAAGTACGAAAACAACTACTTTGCATTCTAATGCGCAGACAGCGCAAAACTCCCACTCGAGTTCGAGTGGGAGTTTTTTCATGTGTACACCTCAATTGTATGTAATATAGACAGCAGTCCGCACCAGCTTCTCGGCTCTCCCAGAGGGAGAGACAAATGTCTGTGCGTACCATAAAAAAATCTCCCGCGGGATGCCCCGCGGGAGATTGTGCTTTTTGTCAATAGTGCTTACTTGAAGTACTTGACGCCGTTCTCGAAGATCGGCTGATACTTCTCGCCAAAGATGTTCTGACCAACGTACTTGGTGTAACGTTCGGTATGACCCATCTTGCCAAGAACACGACCATCTGGAGAGGTAATGCCCTCGATGGCACACATAGAACCATTCGGGTTGAATGCAATGTCCATAGACGGTTCACCGTTGAAGTCCACATACTGGAACGCTACCTGACCGTTGGCAACCAGACGATCAATTTCTGCCTGCGGTGCCACGAAGCGACCCTCGCCGTGAGAGATTGCGATAGAGTGTACATCGCCTACCTCGCAGGAGGACAGCCACGGAGACTTGACAGACGCTACGCGAGTCTGTACATAGCGGGACTGATGGCGGCCAATCAGGTTGTAGGTCAGTGTCGGGCAGGTGTCATCCAGATCACGGATTTCACCATACGGTACCAGACCCAGCTTAATCAGTGCCTGGAAGCCGTTGCAGATGCCCAGCATCAAGCCGTCGCGGTTGTTGAGCAGATCATGCACAGCGTCCTTGATTGCCGGTGCACGCAAGAACGAAGCGATAAACTTACCGGAACCGTCCGGCTCGTCGCCGCCAGAGAAGCCGCCCGGCAGAATCATCATCTGCGAGCCGCGGATTGCCTGCTCCAGCTCCTCTGCGGAACGCATCAGGGCATCATGGGACAGGTTGCGAACAACGACAATCTTTGCCTCGCCGCCAGCGGTCTCTACTGCCTTTGCGGTATCGTACTCACAGTTGGTGCCCGGGAATACCGGAATAACAGCTGCCGGACGAGCGGTCTTGACTGCCGGAGCCTTGGTGTTGCGCTCGGTGTATACCGGCTTAACCAGCTTGTCATCAGAAGCGTCTGCGCGGGTCGGGAATACGCTCTCCAGCGTGCCCTCCAGCGACTGCTTCAGCTCAGACAGCGGGATAATCTCGCCGAATGCATCGATTTCCGGCTTGTCCGTGGTCATACCGATGAGCCACAGCGGCATGTTCTCCAGCTCTTCGGTAGCTTCAATCAGAATGCCGCCGTAGTTCTTGAGGAACAGACCGTCCGGTGTGAAGGTCGGTGCGAAGGTAAAGCCGATGTCATTGCCGACAGACATCTTTACGATGCCCTCTGCAATACCGCCTGCGGACAGTGCCCAAGATGCTGCCACCTTGCCGCGTGCGATGAGTGCCTGTACGGTCTCCCATGTGTTGCGGATCGCAGCATAATCCGGCGAACCATCCATAAAGTAGGTTGCATCCAAGAAGTATACCGGATGGCCAGCCTGCTTGAATTCCGGAGATACCAGATTGTCAGCCTCCTCCGGTGCAATGGCAAAGGATACCAGCGTTGGCGGAACGTGCATGTCATCATAGGTGCCGGACATGGAGTCCTTGCCGCCGATTGCTGCACGGCCGAGCATGATCTGTGCGTCGTATGCGCCGAGCAGAGCTGCGAGCGGTGTGCCGAACTTCTCCGGATCACGGTTCAGATGCTCAAAATATTCCTGGAAGGTCAGGTATGCGGTGTTGTAATCACAGCCGGCTGCTACCAGACGAGCCATGGATTCAATCACAGAGCTGGAAGCGCCGAGATACGGGTTCTGCTCCATATAATACGGGTCAAAGCCAAAGCCCATGACAGATGCGGTGGAGCACTGTCCTGCGGTCGGCAGGGTTGCTGCCATAACCTGTGTCGGGGTCAACTGGTTCTTGCCGCCATACGGCATAAATACCGAGCTCGCACCGATAGAACCGTCAAAACGCTCGGTCAGGCCGCGCTCCAAGCAAATGTTCAACTTGGAAGACAGGTTCAAAATCTTTTCCTTCAGGTTTGCGCCCTCGGTCGGAACCTCGATAGACGGGGTCGGCAGCGGGGATACATGTGCCTTGGTGTGCTTGGATGCACCGTTGGTGTTGAGGAAGTCACGGGATACATCGACGATGGTATTGCCGTTCCAGGTCATGCGCAGACGATTGGTATCGGTAACCGTTGCAACGACGGTTGCCTCAATGTTCTCCTCGTTTGCCATCTGGATGAACTTATCCACGTTCTCCTTGGCTACGACAACTGCCATACGCTCCTGCGACTCAGAAATAGCCAATTCTGTGCCGTCCAGACCATCGTACTTCTTCGGTACAGCGTTCAGGTTGATGTCCAGACCGTCTGCCAGCTCACCGATGGCAACAGACACACCGCCTGCACCAAAGTCATTGCAGCGGCGAATCATGCGGGTTGCTTCCGGATTGCGGAACAAACGCTGAATCTTGCGCTCTTCCGGCGGATTGCCCTTCTGTACCTCTGCGCCACAGGTCTCCAGAGATTCAGTGGTGTGGCTCTTCGAAGAACCGGTTGCGCCGCCACAGCCGTCACGACCGGTGCGGCCGCCGAGCAGGATGACAATATCGCCTGGATCCGGCACTTCACGAATGACGTTTTCAATCGGAGCTGCGCCGACAACTGCGCCGATTTCCATGCGCTTTGCGACATAGCCCGGATGGTAAATCTCATGAACCAAGCCGGTAGCCAGACCGATCTGGTTGCCATAAGAGGAGTAACCAGCAGCTGCTGTGGTACACAGCTTGCGCTGCGGCAGCTTGTGCTCCAGCGTCTCATTCAGCGGAACGGTCGGATCGCCTGCACCGGTGACACGCATGGCCTGATATACATAGCTTCTGCCGGACAGCGGGTCACGAATTGCGCCGCCAAGGCAGGTAGCTGCACCGCCAAACGGCTCGATTTCCGTCGGATGGTTATGCGTCTCGTTTTTAAACATGAGCAGCCACGGCTCTTTCTTGCCGTCTACGGTTGCATTGATGCGGATAGAGCAGGCATTGATTTCCTCGCTCTCGTCCAGATTCGGCAGGCAACCGCGCTTTTTGAGCACCTTGCCTGCAATGGTGCCGATGTCCATCAGTGTGACCGGACGCTTGGCAGCCTTTTCCTCGCCGTATACTTCAACACGACCTGCCAGATAGCGGTTGTATGCATCCAGTACCATCTGATCGTCAATCTTGCTCTCGTCGATTTCGGTCAGGAAGGTGGTATGTCGACAGTGGTCAGACCAATAGGTGTCGATCATGCGCACTTCGGTGATGGTCGGATCACGCTTTTCCTCGCCTGCGAAATAGCCCTGTAAGAACTGCAAGTCATCCAGCTCCATGGCCAGACCCAGACTGGTGCGCATCTGCTCCAGTGCCTCGGCATCCATGGAAATAAAGCCCTCTACGGTGTCAACCTGTGTCGGGATGGCATAGTTTGCTTCCAGCGTCTCCGGCTTGTCCGCAGAAGCCTCGCGGGAATCAACCGGATTGATGAGATAGCCGCGGATCTTGTCCATCTCTTCGTCGGTCAGCTTGCCGCCCAGCACATAGATATGGGCTGCTGCTACCTTCGGACGCTCTCCCTGTGTCATCAGCTGAATGCACTGTGCGCAGGAGTCGGAACGCTGGTCGTACTGACCAGGCAGCGGTTCTACCGCGAGAATGCGGTAATCGCCCTCCGGCATCGGATACTGTTCATCGTAGCAATCATCTACCATCGGCTCAGAGAACACGATGTTTTTCGCCTTTGCGTAGGTCTCTGCATCAATACCTTCCACATCGTAGCGGCACAGCTCACGCACGTAGGTGAGTGCTGGGATCTCCAGCAGTTCACGAATGCTGCTGCACAGCGACTGGGATGCACTGTCGAAACCACTGCGTTTTTCCGTATAGCATCTTAATACTGCCATGTTGCACCTCGAATTACCATAGTATCGTCAAACATCGTTTGCAAAAAGTTTTGCAAATCTTACAATAGATATTTTTATCATACCGTTTTTTTCTTTTGTTTTCAATGCTCTTGCGCGAAAACGACAGGATTTTGTGAGATTCAACCAAAATTTCACACCAATGTATGCGTTTTCCTGCACACTGTCCGCCCATACAGACACAAAAAAGCTCCATTCGGCTTTGATTTGCCGAATGGAGCAAAAACAAGTAATTTTACGGGGTGGTATAGCCATATCCGTAGCTGCCGTATGGGTTGGTGCTGCCGCCGTTCTGGCTGCCGCTCTGACCGCTGCTGCTATCATCCGAAGAAGAGCTGTCGCTGCTGGAGGAAGAGGTTGTGCCGCTCAGCGTAGACTGGTCAATCAGCTTCACGGTGACTTCCTTGGTGCTGCCGTCACGATAGATCGTCAGCTTCATCGTATCGCCCACCTTCAGCTCGTTCTTGACCTCATTGATGTCGGTCATGCTGGTGATGTCCTTGCCGTTGACACCGGTAATAATATCGCCCGCCTGAATGCCCTGCTGGTACGCGTCAGAGGACGGATCGACACTGGATACATAGACGCCCTGCGGCAGATTGAAATAGCTTGCACGTGTCGAGTCAATGTCATAGCCGCTGATGCCGATAGCCGGTCGGCCGGTCACATGACCGTTGGCAATCAGCTCATCGACAACTTCCTTCACTGTTGTCATCGGGATAGCAAAGCCCATGCCTTCAATAGACGCGCTGTCCGAGGACGAGGAACTCAGCTTCGAATTGGTAATGCCGATGACCTGACCGGCAGAGTTAATGAGCGCGCCGCCAGAGTTGCCCGGGTTGATCGCGGTATCCGTCTGAATCAAGGTCATCACGCGATCATTGATCGTGACATTTCGATTAATGGCAGAGATAAAGCCGCCGGTAAAGCTGTTCTGATACTCCAAGCCGCCAGGAGAGCCGATAGCGAACGCGCGGTCACCGACCTGCAAGCTGTCCGAATCACCGAATTCTGCCGCCGTCAGGCCCGTAGCATCAATTTTGAGCACAGCGAGGTCGGTCTGTTCATCCGTGCCGATCAGCTTGGCTGTGTAGCTCTTCTCGTCGCTCAAAACGACTTTATACACATCGCCACCCTCGACAACGTGATTGTTGGTGATAATATATCCGTCCTCGCTCATGATAACGCCGGAGCCGGAGGACTCTGTACCCTGCTGCACGGAATCCACGACAATTGCAACAATGGACGGAGAAACCTTCTGATAGACATCAGAATAGCTTGCCATGTCCTCACTGGTGCTACTCAGCTGCACCTTGGTTGAATTGGAAGACGAACCGCTTCCTGTATCCGTCGAGCTGCTGGAAGAGCTGCTCAGCGTCGGCAGAGAGATATGTCCGTTCGCTGCCCAGCCGCCGCCAAAGGCAAGTGCTCCGACAACAACCACAGCTGCTACCGGCTTCCACGGGAACTTCTTTTTCGGTCCCTTCGGTTTTTTCGGGCCATTGCCGCCCGGCTTCTTGCCGCCGCTCCACTGCTCATACGCATTGTTGTGCGGAGGTGGCGGCGTGCTGCCGCCGTTGCCCATATCTGAAAAGCCGGTATGATTGGAAGTATTGTCTGTATATGCTGCACCGGCGTTCTGATAGCCCGCACCCTTTTCCTCCTCTGCGCCGCGTACCGGCGTCTGAAACGGTGTCGTCTGTTCCGATGCTTCGTTTTCATGATTGTTGCGGAACTCGTCCATACCTATATCCTCCTTCAAGTATCAAGTCGTACTGTTCTTTCTTTTATGTGCTTCATTGTACGCCTATAATATGATGATTCCTTGTTTGCAATGTTAATTTTCTGTGAATCTACATATTTGCAAATATTTTACACAAATACTTCTATCCAGCACCGGTTTTTCTGTGTTTTTTCTGTGATTTTATGTGGAGCGTGTGAAAAAGCGCCAGAACCGGATCGCTCCGATTCTGACGCCTGGTCTTACGACTCTGATTTTTTATTTACTCTGTCCTTGATTTCCGCCATTGGCTTTTTCTCCGCCATCGGCATCGTAAACATAAATTCCGTCTCTCCACTGGATGAGCGGACGGAAATATCACCGCCATGCATGTTGACGATGGATTTTACCAGATACAGACCCAGACCGGCGCCGGTCTTGTCGCGGCTGCGGCTGCGGTCTACCTTGTAGAATCGCTCGAATACATGCGGCAAATCTTCCGGCGGAATCTCTGAGCCGGTATTGCGGATGAGGAATTGGCTCATCGTGCCTTCCTGCTCCGCGCGAATGGTCAGCTTGCCGCCCTCATTGACGAATTTTACCGCATTATCTACCAAATTATAAATCACGCGGTAAATATGGTCTCCATCGCCGTATACAATCAGAGAATCCGCCATTTCTACATCCATATCGAGATGTTTATCATTGATTTGGTTTTCAAAGCTGATGAGTACACGCGCCACCATTTCAATCAGGTCAAACGGTGCCGGTGTGATAATCAGCTCACCCGCCTGAATTTTGGCAGCATCCAGCATGCGCATGACCAAGCGAGACAGCCGTCCAACCTCTTCTGAAATAATCTTTAAGTATTGGCTGTGCTTTTCCGGCGGAATGGTGCCGTCCAACATACCATCGACAAAGCCGCGAATCGACGTCATCGGCGTTTTCAGCTCATGCGAAACGTTCGCCACAAAGCCGCTGCTGAGTTCTTCCTGCTGCTGCAGTGATGTAGCCATATTATTAAAGCTGACTGCCAGCTCGTCGATCTCATCGCAGTTATTGTTCTCAGACACGCGCACATCAAATTCACCGTGTCCGAATTTCTTTGCCGCAGAAACCAATCCCTTGAGCGGACGCGTAAGCATATCCGACAGAAACCAGCTGATAATCATGGTCAGCACCAGCGTAACGCAGACAATAAGAAAATAGCTCTTCATAATATTGCGCATCAAATCCGTGGTAGACGTCGCCGGAGATGCTGCAATGACAAGTGCTACGATATTGCCGGATGCATCTTTACAGGTTGTTCCTGCGATAAAATAATTTTCGGAAAACAGTCCGCTCGCATTGCCAGCGGCAAAAAACGAGCCATCCTTGCGGGTTTTTTGTACCAGCTGGCTGCTGATGGTCTCCGGTACTTTTCCGTCAAACATGTCATCGCCCTGCGGGCTGGAATATGCCTCTACCTTGCCGTTGGCATCGGTCAGCATGACCGCGCAGCTGCTGACTGCCGCCTGTTGATCGAGATATTTGTCCAAAAACATATCATAGTCTTTGTCTTGGAACAAATCCAAATTATTTTCGACAATATCATCAATGTAATTGACGGTTGTTTCGAGCTGATCCTGTTTTTCCTGCACAGAATATCGGCTGATCTGTGCCATGAACATGCCCCCCGCAAACGTAAAGCTGACGAGAATCAGCATGGCAAAGCACACATAATTCTTAATAAACAGATTTTTCATCAGTCTCTGGTCTCGAACTTATAGCCGACGCCCCATACCGTCTTGAGATCCCACTTGTCGCTGACGCCTTCCAGCTTTTCGCGCAGACGCTTGACATGGACATCGACCGTACGCGTATCACCAAAGTAATCAAATCCCCAGACATCATCCAACAGCTGTGCACGCGTAAACACGCGGTTCGGATTGGATGCAAGGAAATACAGCAGTTCAATTTCCTTCGGCGGCGCATCAACGCGCTTGCCGTCTACAATCAGGTCATACGCCTGCTTGTCCACCGTCAGCTTGTCAAATGAAATCTTGCCGCTGTCCTCCGGCGCCAACCGGCGGAAAATCGCACGCACACGGGCAATAACCTCGCGCATCTCCAACGGCTTGACGATGTAATCATCGGCACCCATTTCCAGACCATTGACCTTGTCAAAGGTTTCGCCCTTGGCAGTCATAATGATAATCGGCACCTTGCTCTCCTTACGGATAATCTTGCACACCTGCCAGCCGTCCATAATCGGCATCATAACATCAAGCAGAATCATATCCGGATTGATTTTACGCCAAAGCTCGACACCCTCTTCGCCGTTTGCCGCCTCAGTGATTTCATAGCCCTCGCGCTCCAAATACAGACGCAGCAGCTCCCGAATATTGCCGTCATCTTCTACAATCAAAATTTTCTTGCTCATATTTGACCTCCTGTTTTCTTGGAGTTTTTCATTCTTTGTCAGTCATACTTCCTTTATTATACGGCATTTGTCAATGCAATTCATTACATTTCTGTAAAACTATGCAAAAAAGACACAAAAAAATTCCGGCAAAAGCCGGAATTTTCCAGTGTATGCGGTTATTCTTCGTCAGAATCATACGATGAATCGTCATCGGAATCGGAGCTAGAATCGCTGGAATCCTCATCTTCATCCGAATCATAAGAACGGCGAGAACTGCTGACAGTCTCTTCCTCATCCTCACTGTCCTCCTCATCCTCGCTGTATCGGGAAGAAGAACGGCGACTCGTTGTTTGATCGCTGCCGTCATACGACTTGGCGGTCTCATCTCCGCCAAACACGGCAATGGCCGCATCCGTCGCATTGACCGCGTTAATCACGGCATCGTCCGTGTACTCCGTCCAGTCCGTCATGCGGGTAAAGATCGGAACAACCTGTGCCTTTGGTGCCGTTTTCTGCACGCTCTTGATGACAGACTTCGCGCTGCTGGAGCCTACCGGCACATAGACGCGACTCGCTGTATTCAGCAGCTCCTTTACGCTGCCGAGCTTGATTCCGTCCTCTGTCGCGGTCTCCGACTGCGTGACAAGCTCAGATGCATCAGATGCCGTCAAACTAATTCCGATTTTGTCTCCAACTGCATCCTGTATCTCCTGCATCACAGCCAGAAGTGCGTCGGACTGGCTCTCCGGCTCATCTGTAAACGCAATGCGGTCGATATGTCCGCGCAGGGGGAACGTAAACGAATCCAACAGAATCTCATCGCAGCCGGCATCTACAGCGCTCTGTGCGATGTCACACAGATACGTGACAACATCCGAATTGGTCGGATCCAGCCAATGGGCACTGTTGTAATCGCTCCATCTGCCGCCATTTTGATACTGCATGGACAAATCCGAATTCTGCTTGGATGCCGCCTCGTCTTGGAAGCAGTAAATGCGTCCCACGACATGTACGCCATTTTTGTTCAGCTTCTTGATGGTCTGCGCCAGCTTCTTGGCGTTTTTCTCCTGCAAATCCTCGACATCGGATACGGCATCGGTTTCTACCGGAAGATTGAGCTTTCCTTCATCATCCTTGATGTTGACGATGACCGTATTGAGCTTTCCAGCTTCTGCCAGCTGGATCAGCTTTTCCGCCGTATCTGCGTCCGACAAATCGGTGGCAGAGAGCATGGCGCCGCGCAGGGCTTTGCTGGACGTCTTTTTCGATGTATTGACCTGCTGTGCGCTGCCGCTGCCGCTTCCTGCTGCGGTTTTCTTTGGCTGGTTTGCATTCTGTTCCATCGCAAGAATGCCGTAGCGGTCTACGACATGTGCGCCGTTCTCGTCAAAAGACAGACACTGGAAAACCAGAAAGACGCCCACGAATACAACCAGCGCTGCCACAATCAAGGCAGCTGCCACCGTGCGGCGGATGCGGGAATGACTGTGTTTGCTGTTGTGATTCATGAGCGTCTCCTTCTTGTTTCAAAAATTCAGAGCAGAAGCGATGTTACTTCTCTTCTGTCTCAGCCTTTGCAGCTGCTTCCTCAGCAGCCTTCTTAGCAGCGGCAGCCTTTTCTGCTGCAGCCTTCTTGGCAGCGGCCTGCTTTGCCTTGATCTCAGCAAGCTCCTTGACCTTCTCCGGGGTGTTCCACGGCTCGATGATGTGGCGCGGGCAAGCCTTTGCACACATCTGGCACTTCTTGCACTTGGTGTAATCAATAACCGGCAGGTTGCCTTCCATGGTGATCGCACCGAACTTACAGGTCTTTGCACACAGACCACAGCCGATACAGCCAACCTTACAAGCGTCCATAACTTCCTTGCCCTTCGCCTTGGAGGAGCAGTCGATACGGATCGGGTTTGCCTGCGGAACCAGAGAAATGATATGCTTCGGGCAAGCGGATACACACTTGGAACATGCAGCACACTTGTCTTCGTCTACCTTTGCCACGCCGTCTACGACATGAATGGCATCGAACGGGCAAGCCTTTTCACAGGTGCCCAGACCCAGACAAGCAAATGCGCAGTCCTTGAAGCCGTTTGCTACGCGGATTGCACCGAGGCAGTCGGTGATGCCCTCGTACTGTGCACGGTTCTTGACGTTCTCACAAGTACCGGAGCAGTGTACATGAGCTACCATCTTTTCGCTCTCGGTTACTTCTACGCCGAGAACTGCTGCGATCTTTTCTGCTGCTGCTGCGCCGCCGACCGGGCAGCCGTTAACCGGTGCCTTGCCTTCAACAATTGCAGTTGCCAGACCGTTACAGCCCGGGTAACCACAGCCGCCGCAGTTTGCGCCCGGCAGGCACTCCTGTACCGCCGGAATACGCTCATCGACCTCGACCGCAAAGATCTTGGATGCGAATGCAAGGACCAGGCCAAAGAGAAGACCCATGATGCCCAGTGCCAGCACTGCATAAACAATCGTCATCATTTGTTATTCACTCCTTATTCTTCGACAGTCGGGTTTACCAAATCTTCATGCCGCTGAAGCCAAGGAATGCCATTGCCATCAGAGAAGCGGAGATCAGCGCAATCGGGAATCCCTCAAAGCACTTCGGGCACTCTGCAGATGCAAAGAGACGCTCACGGATGGAAGCGAACAGCACGATGGACAGCGTGAAGCCGAGGCCGCCGGTAACACCGTAGACAACGGATTCAATGAAGTTGTAGCTGTTCTGTACGTTCTGCAGTGCGACACCCAGAACGGCACAGTTGGTGGTAATCAGCGGAAGGAATACGCCCAGTGCCTGATACAGCGCCGGCATAGACTTCATCAAGAACATCTCAACGAACTGTACGAGGGTTGCGATGACCAGAATGAATGCGACTGTCTGCATAAATTCCAGACCCAGCGGAACCAGAATAAAGTTGTTAATCAGGTAAGTAGCTGCGGAAGCAAGACCCATAACGAAGGTTACGGCCATGCCCATGCCGACAGCAGTGTCAATCTTCTTGGATACGCCGAAGAACGGGCAGCAGCCAAGGAACTGGGACATGATGAAGTTGTTAATCAGAATCGCACCAAGCGAAATGGATAAAATAGATGTCAGCATGATGCATTATTCTCCTTTCTTCAGCAGCTTCTGCATAATAGCGATGATGCAGCCGAGGGTCAGGAATGCGCCTGCCGGCAGGATCATAATGGTAGCCGGCTGGCTGAATACGGTGATTGCACCGCCGCCGATGGTACCAGCGCCCAGCAGCTCACGAACAACGGACATCAGGATCAGAGCGAAGGTGAAGCCAAGACCCATAACGAGACCGTCCACTGCGGATGCACCAACGGAATTCTTGGATGCAAAAGACTCTGCACGGCCAAGAATGATACAGTTAACTACGATCAGCGGGATAAAGGTACCCAAGGATGCCGACAGAGACGGGATAAACGCCTGAAGCAGCAGGTCAACCATGGTTACGAAGCCCGCGATAACGGTGATGTATGCTGCGATACGAACCTTGCTCGGGATAATCTTACGCAGCAGGGAAATTACGATATTGGAACAAATCAGTACGGCTGTAGCGGACAGACCCATGCCGACACCGTTTGTCAAGGAAGTCGAGGTTGCCAGCGTCGGGCACATGCCGATCAGCTGAACCAGTACCGGGTTATTGGTAACCAGGCCTTCCTTCAGACTTTTTGCAAAACTCATGTTTAGGCCTCCTTAACCCTGTTCAGCAGCGAACTGAGCCGCTGCAACAACGCCTTCCGATACAGCACGGGAGGTAATGGTAGCACCGGTCAGCGCATCAATCGAACCGCCGTCCTTGGTAACGGCAACTTCTGTGCCGACCTGGTCAACAAACTGTGCCTGGAACTCCGATTCCGTGCAGCGAGCACCCAGACCCGGGGTCTCGGAAGATGCAGAAATAACGGAAATACCAGTTACCTTGCCTTCATTGTCGATACCAATCATGGTGTCTACTGCGCCGCCGAAGCCGGTCGGACCAACTTCTACGCAGTAGCCTGCGTCAGCGCCGTCCTTCGTCATCTTGTATGCGGACAGAATGGTAACGGATGTTGCGTTCTTGGTCTCGGTGGTAACAGTAGTTCCTTCCGGAACGTCGATCTGCTCAGATTCTGCACCCGGCATAACGTTTTCCAGAGAATCCTTGATCTTCTGTGCGTTCTGCTCGGCAATCGGACCTACGGTTACTGCGTTAACAGCACCCAGAGCCAAAGCGACTACCAGCGTGATCGCGCAAAGGATGCCGCCGAGCTGTACAAATTCATTTTTCTGCTTGCCAGCCATGGATTAGCCCTCCTTCTTCTGCTTTGCCGGTGCACCGAACTTGGTCGGGCGAGTGTACTTGTCGATCAGCCATACCGTGGTGTTCATCAGCAGGATGGAGTAGCAAACGCCTTCCGGATAGCCGCCGAAGAAACGAATCATGGTGGTCAGCAGACCGCAGCCGATGCCGAATACAATCTGGCCCTTCTTGGAAACCGGCGTGGTGCTGTAGTCGGTAGCCATGAAGATAGCGCCGAGCATCAGACCGCCGCCAAAGATCGCGTACAGCATGTACTCGAGATGACCATAACCCTCAGCCGGGAAAATAACAGCCAGAACAGCAACGGTCAGAATATAAGCTGCCGGAATCTGGATGGTGATAACCTTGCGAACCAGCAGGTAAATGCCGCCGATCAGCAGTGCAATAGCAGAAACTTCGCCCATGGAGCCGCCGGTCACGCCGAGGAATACGCTCAGCACGCTCGGCAGGTCGCCTTCTGCAGAACCCTTCAGAATTGCCATCGGGGTAGCAGTGGAGACAACGTCCGCGGTGGAGCCCAGACCAACATGGCCGCGAGCTGCAACCCAAGTTGTCATAGCTACCGGCCAGGAAGCCAGCAGGAATGCACGGCCTGCAAGAGCCGGGTTGATGAAGTTCTTGCCAAGACCGCCGAAGATGCACTTAGCAAAAATAATTGCGATGCCGTCGCCGATAATCAGCATCCAGTACGGAAGCGTTACCGGGCAAACGAATGCCAGCAGCACGCCGGTAACAGCTGCGGACAGATCCATGATGGTATTTTCCTTGCCGACAATCTTGTCGTAGATTGCCTCAAATACCATGCAGGCAATGATGGAAACCGCCGTCATCAGGATGGCACGGAATCCAAATACATACGTCGATACAGCGAGGGACGGAATCAGTGCGAGAAGCACGTCCAGCATAATCGACTTGGTATCCTCTTTGCTCTTAATATGAGGGGAGGATGTAATTACTACTTTACTAAAATCGTACATGCCATTCACCCTCCTTACTTGTTCTCAGCCGCAGCCTTAGCAGCAGCTGCTTCAGCTCTGCGCTTTTCCTGTACGCGCATCTTTGCAACGCGGAACTGCTGTACAAGCGGGATTCGTGCCGGACATACATATGCGCAGGAACCGCACTCAATGCAGTCGAGGACATCATATTCCTCGCAGCCTGCCAGATCATTCTTTGCTGCATACATGTTCATGTATACCGGAGTCAGATGCATCGGGCAGACGCCTACACAGCGACCGCAGCGGATGCAGGTCGGGTTCTTGACACGCTTGTCCTCATCGCCAGCCATAGCCAGGAATGCGTTGGTGCCCTTAAGTACCGGAACATCGGTGGTGAACTGTGCATTACCCATCATTGGGCCGCCAGCCAGCAACTTGTTCGGAGCAGCCTTGAAGCCGCCGCAAGCATCGATCAGCTCGGTAATCAGGGTGCCAGTACGTGCTTCCAGGTTCTTCGGCTCAGCGACAGCGGAACCGGAAATGGTAACAACGCGGCGGATAACCGGCATACCCTTTGCAAAGCAGCGGTATACTGCACCAGCGGTGTCTACATTGAATACAGCACAGCCTGCGTCTGCCGGCAGCTTACCGGACGGAACCTCGCGACCTGTGACTGCGTTAATCAGCTGCTTCTCGGCGCCCTGCGGGTAGCGGCACTCCAGCGGAGCCAGCTCGATGACCGGGTCACCTGCAATCAGCTTTTCAATGCCTGCAAATGTGTCCTTCTTGTTCAGCTCGATACCAATGTAAGCCTTCTTGACGCCCATGATCTTCACCAGATAACGAACGCCCTCTACGATCTCCTCCGGACGCTCCAGAAGAAGACGATGGTCGGATGTGATGTACGGCTCACATTCCGCACCGTTAATCAGGATGGTATCGCACTTGCCAATACCGGACTTGATCTTTACGTGTGTCGGGAAGGTTGCGCCGCCGTGACCAACGATACCTGCGTCCCAGATTGCCTGGATGCGCTCGTCATTGGACATTGTCTCAAAATCCTTCGGCTTGACAGACTCGTCCAGTCTGTCTTCATGGTCATTCTCGATCACAATCGACAGTACCTTCGAGCCATTCTGATGCAGCATCGGAGCAACGTCTACAACCTTGCCGGAAACCGATGCGTGAACCGGAGCGCTGACGAAACCGCCTGCTTCTGCGATCATCTGACCCATGTTTACGATGTCACCCTTCTTCACCAGCGGCTTTGCCGGTGCGCCAATGTGCATCGAAACCGGAAGAATGACCTTATCAGGTGCCTTCAGGACTTCGATCGGCTTTTTGTTTGTTGCGGCCTTAAATCCCGGATCATTTTTAGTACCAGGATGGATACCGCCACGAAACGTGTACGCCATTATGGATTCACCTCTCTGTTCATTTTGTGCG
>CAVFAY010000021.1:0-43312 GCA_963620595.1 Anaerotignum sp.
ACAGATTGAGGTTCAGCTTGCGCAGGGACTCAATATACTGTTCTTTGGTCATCATAGTGATCAAAATCCTTTCTTCAGTCGTCTCTCTCTCAAATGTATATTTAAGCGAAAATTCAACATATTTTTGTTTTATGTAGCAAAAGCGCAGCGAGTACCGCGGACGATACCCGCTGCGTTTTACGAGCTAACGGTTATGGTGTTTGTTCCGTTGAAACTTAGAAGCACTCTCTGTAAACGCGCTCAGACAGCTCCTTGGTCCACGGCTGAACATAAGAGTTGGTGATCAGGCGCTGCTGGTTAGCCTCTACAGACTCAGCAAATGCCTTGATGTCCTCTTCCTTAAAGCCGTACTCATGCAGCGGCTTCAGATGCAGAACCTTCTCCAACAGTTCGTTCAGGTACGGGATAGCATTCTCAACTTCACAGCCAGTGATGCGAGCAACCAGCTGCTTGAACTTCAGCAGTTCGCCGTTCGGATCATACTCATCATAGATTTCCAGAATCTTGCCGAACAGAGCGTAGTTAGACTCGCCATGCGGTACGTGATAGGTGCCGCCGAGCGGGAAGGACATACCATGAACGGTAGCGCAGCCTGCCTTCAGGAATGCGATACCAGCATAGGTGGAAGCAGTAGAGAACTCATCCAAGTAAGTCAGACGAGCATCCGGACCACCCTCGCCGATACGACGGAAGCCTTCCAGGATCATCTCCATAGCCTTTACGGAGAACAGCTCGGAAGTAGTAGTCTTACGATGCGGGGACAGGAAGGACTCGGTAGCATGAATCAGAGCATCGATTGCAGAAGAAGCAAACGGCTTGTACGGCAGAGTCTTCAGCATATCCGGAACCAGGCATACCTTGTTCGGGATCATGTCGTCAGAAACCAGACCCAACTTGGTCTCGCCGCCGGTCAGAACGCCGTCCTTCTCGTCCTTTACGATAGCAACGGAAATGTTGGTAACTTCGGAACCGGTACCACAGGTGGTCGGGATAGCGATAACTTCCTTCTCGTGGATAAACGGCTCGCGCTTGAAGTACATCTCATGTACGGAGTTCGGACGCTTGCAGCCCAGCAGCTTGCAGAGGTCCATGATAGCACCGCCGCCAACGGCGATAACACGATCATAAGAATCGTACGGAATGGTCTCGTACATGATCTCAATCATCTTTTCAGACGGCTCGCCAGCACCTACAAACTTCTCCTGGAATACGAAGTTGCACTTCAGACCCAGTTCTTCCATGAACGGCTTGTAGATAAATTCGTTAGTCAGAACGCAGTCTCTCTCGTTCAGCTTGAATTCCTCAGCGAATTCCTTAAATGTTGCGCACTTGTAGATGGTCGGTGCGATGATGATTTCTCTCTTGTCGGCCTGCAGAGCCTTGCTAAAAGCATCCATATTTAACATCTCCTATAAAAATTTCCGTAGAACAAAAGTTCAGACGAACCTTTTGTCCAAAACTTGAGCGGATTGTTTGATACCCTCGCTTCTAATTGTATCAAAAGATGAACGAAACTTCAACAGAAAGTGCTAAAGTTACAAGAAAAAATATCTTTCCATCTCGACACAATCAGAGGGGGAAAATCCGAACCTTCCTATGTACTTACATTTTATACTAATGTTACAACTTTGTAAATCATTTTTTTTGAAAAAATTGTGTAAAACGTGGACATGGTTTCCAGAAAATCCTGATTTTCGGTTAAAAGCATCTGAATTCCTGCACATATGATGGTCATGTGCAGGAAGAAATGGCAAAAGTCAGCGGAAAAATGGCACAATTTCCCTGACAAGACGGATTTCCTGCATGACGCGAGAATTTATTCCTTATGCGCAGAGGAAGCAGCGGAAAAGAAATCCGAAACAGCTGGTTGTCTTATACAAATTCTATGGTATAATAAGAATCATAATTGTTTGAAGGCAATTGAACTGTAAATAGGTGACGTAACATGAAACTTTTAACAGCACAGGGACACTTCGGTGTGCTTGATGGAAGGCAGATCCGATTTGAGGACGGTCTCAATGTACTGTATCTCCCCAATGAGGGCGGTAAGACAACGCTGTGCAATTTCCTGCGCGTGATGCTGTATGGTCTAAACACCAGCAAGCGCGACACCCGCAACCAACTGTCAGATAAAACGCGCTTCCGGCCTGTGGATGGCAATCCGATGAGTGGTCTGCTGCAGCTGGAGTGGAAGGGCAGAGAGATTATTATCAGCCGCCAGACTGGCAAAGGAACTGCACCGATGCAGGAATTTTCTGCGGTGTATGCGGATACCGGTGAGCCATGTGAGGAGCTGACGGCAAAAGACTGTGGCAGAATCTTGACCGGTGTCAGTGAAGAAGCGTTTCAGTCCTCTGCACTGCTGGACGGACAGGATCAGGCACTTTCCGCAGGAGAGCTGGAGCAGCGCATGCTGGAGCTTTCTACTTCAGGTGACAATGCCGCAGTATATTCCAGCGCAGTTTCACAGTTGGATCAATGGAAAAATGCGCTGCGCGGTACAGGAAACCGAGGCAGATATGCGGCGGTAGAGCAAGAGCTGGACGGTATCAACCACGCCGTATCTCGGCTGGACGAATTGACCGCGCAGATCGCAGCATATGAGGCGCAGATTCCTGCGGCACAGCAGGCTATCGAGGACGCGGAGCAAAAACAGCAGGAGGCAACAGAGGCGTTTACGCTGCTGTTTGTTGCCAAGCGGGAAGCGGCAGAGAAAGAAGAACGACAGGCGCGAGAAAAGCTGACGCAGCTGAAAAAAGAGCTGATAGACGATTCTATATTAAATGAAGCGGAAACGCTGGCACCGGTTTATGCGGATGCGAAACAGATGTTTGACGCCGCTAGCGCGGAGCTGGAAGAGGTTACAGAGAACTATCAGAAATGGCAGGAGGACATTGACCATACGGAGGAGGACTACAGCCAAAGCTCCAGCAGTATTTCGGATATTCATATTCGCGGCTGGTCGATGGTGGTTGCCATTGCACTCGGTGTGCTGGCGGTTATCAGCCTGCTTGGTTTGATTTCATTTGGTTCGCTGACAGCCTATATGCCGTATGTGTTCTCGCTGCTTGCGGTCATTTTTCTCATCATAACGTTTGTCGGCAGTACGCAGACGCTGGATACGCCACCGATGGATTTTGATGAAGAACGTGTTAAGCTGCAAAAACGCAGACAACAGGCGATCTCCCGCGTGGAGCAGACGATGGAAAAGCTGGCGCATGTGCAGAACAAATTTCAAAAGGTTTTGCGCGAAATGGATCCGAAAATTTCAGCGGACGACAGCGAAGAACTGGTTGTGTTCATTGCGCAGGCGAGAGAATGCAATAAACAATATCTTGCCCGGCAGCAGGAGTATGAAGAACTCAAACACCAGTATTTAGATATTCTGGAAAAGACCGGCCCGAACGGCGAAGTTCGTGTCCGTATGGATGAAGCAAAAGAAGCAGCAGCACAGGCGCGGCAGCGCAGTACCGAGCTGCATGAAGCCATTGCATCGTGTAAAGGAAAGAAAGAAGAAATTGGCGAGCGCAGTTCACTGTGCGCACAGCGCAGCCGCTTGCAGGAAGAACGCGAAAACATCCTCTGGCAGCTGGATGCGATTCGGCTGGCAAAGGAAGCACTGGTGCAGGCACATGCCGAGCTAACCGGTCGCGTTTCTCCGCAGATCAATAAGCTCGCAGAACAGTATCTGCGCATTTTAACCGCAGAGCGGTATACCGCGATGCAGCTGTATACGGATTTTGAAGCGACATGCCGGAGAGAAAACAGTGCAGTCGAGATGGATCGGCTGCGGCTTTCCACCGGCACACGCGATCAGCTGTATTTGGCACTGCGACTTGCTGTGTGCAAGGTACTGCTGGATAAGACTGATGAGAGCGTTCCTCTGATTTTGGATGATCCGTTCGTCAACTATGATGACCAGCGCGTTGCCTGCGGCATGAAGTTGCTGAGGGAAATCGCACATGAAAGACAGGTAATTCTGCTTACTTGCAGACGACCGTAAAAAGCAAACCCCGTACCGATTGGTACGGGGTTTTTGTATGCACAAATTTGTGCTTATTTTGCATATTCAACGGCGCGGGTCTCGCGAATCATGTTGATCTTGATCTGACCCGGATATTCCAGCTCATCCTCGATCTTCTTTGCGATTTCACGGGAGAGCAGAATCATCTGCGAATCATTAACCTGTTCTGGGTTGACAATGATGCGAATTTCGCGACCAGCCTGAATGGCATAAGAGCTGGAGACACCCGGCGTAGTATTTGCGATCTCTTCCAGTTTTTCCAATCTCTTGATGTATGCTTCCAGATTCTCGCGGCGTGCGCCCGGACGGGCTGCGGAAATAGCATCTGCTGCCTGTACAAGACAAGCAACCAGTGTTTTGGCTTCTACATCGCCGTGATGTGCCTGTACAGCGTGAATGATGTCTGCGTGCTCGTGATAGCGCTTGCACAGATCCACGCCGATGTCAACGTGAGAGCCTTCCATTTCACGGTCAACGGCCTTTCCGATATCATGCAGCAGGCCTGCACGCTTTGCCTGAGTGGCATTGATGCCCAACTCTCCGGCGAGAATACCAGCGATGTGAGAAACCTCGATGGAATGCTGCAGCACATTCTGACCATAGCTTGTACGGTAACGCATACGACCGAGCAGCTTGACCAGCTCTGGATGCAGACCGTGCACGCCGGTCTCCAGAACCGCGCGTTCGCCTTCCTGCTTGATGATCTGATCCACTTCGCGGCGGCTCTTTTCGACCATCTCTTCGATGCGAGCCGGATGAATACGGCCATCAATGATGAGCTTTTCCAGCGTCAGACGGGCAACCTCTCGGCGCACCGGATCGAAACACGAAAGCGTGATTGCCTCCGGTGTATCGTCAATGATGAGATCAACACCGGTCAGCGTTTCCAGCGTGCGGATGTTGCGCCCTTCACGACCGATGATACGACCCTTCATTTCGTCATTCGGCAACGGCACAACAGATACGGTTGCCTCTGCTACATGATCGGCAGCACAGCGCTGAATGGCAGAGGCAATAATCTCTCTTGCATATTTCTCGGCATCATCCTTGGTCTGCTGCTGAATTTCACGCAGCTTGATGGCTGCATCGTGCTGAGCCTCCTGCTCAATGGAATCGACAAGATACTGCTTGGCTTCGTCGCGGGTCAAACCGGAAATGCTTTCCAATCGATCCAGCTGCTGCTGTTTGTATTGCTCAGCCTCTTCGCGGCTTTTCTGTACATTTGCCAGACGGCGAGTCAGCTCTTCATTTTTCTTGTCTGCTGCATCGGTTTTTCGATCCAGAGTTTCTTCTTTCTGTGTCAGTCGACGTTCGGTTTTGGACATTTCGCCGCGGCGCTCTTTGATTTCTCGTTCGAGATCGGCACGGTTTTTGTGAATTTCTTCTTTTGCTTCTAATAAAGATTCCCGTTTCTTTCGCGCAGCGGCCTCTTCTGCCTCCGCTTTGATGCTCTCGGCTTCGCGTTTTGCGTCACCTATAGTCTGCTTGGAAACATTACAGTAGATAAACATGATGACAACGCCGATGACGAGTCCGACAACAGCTGCGCCAATGATATAACCAATCATCCTTCTGATACACACCTCCATTTTTTTTGTGATTTTTTTCTAAAAATAGCTTGATTTTTAAGGATTACCTGTGCGGTTAAACGATAGATCGCATACGTTTGATACAAAGGCATCATAGACCATTTTAATCGGAAAACAAAGTCTTGTCAACAGGCAGGAAAACGGGAATTGACAGGAAGAAAAAACAGAAAATGCAAAAGGGTTAACGGAAGTAAAAAAACGACAGATTCTGGTGATTTTTTGCAAGGTTTCTGTATGGAATATTTCCACTATATTTTTTTGGAAAAGCATAGTATAATACATACAGCACAAGAGGAGGATTATCATGCATCAGAAGATACACAGACAGCAGGAAGGCAGTCTGATCTATTATACCAGCGATAATATTACGACAAAGCATTTGTTTACAACAAAATTCGGTGGTGTGAGCAAGGGGCATCTTGCCTCGCTCAATCTTGGATTTAATCGGGGAGATGAGCGGGAAAACGTCCTGCAAAATTATCAGATTCTCGCTGATCATCTGCACGTGCCGCGTGCCCGTATGACCATGACCAAACAGATTCACAGCGACATTGTTCGCGTTGTGGATGAGCAGACGATGGGCATGGGACTGGGACAGCCGATGAACTGGAAGGCGGATGCGATTATTACCAATTTGCCCGGTGTGCCGCTGTGCGGATATTACGCAGACTGTGTGGTCACCCTGCTGCATGATCCGGTGAGCCACAGTATCGGTGTATGTCATTCCGGCTGGCGCGGCACAGCGAGCGGCATTCTTGCCAAAACTGTGCGCAAAATGCAGGAGCAGTACGGCGCGAAGCCGGAAAACATAGAAGCGGCAATCGGACCGTCTATTCGGCAGTGCTGTTTTGAAACGGATGCTGATGTGCCGGATGCCATGCGAGAAACCATGGGTGAAACCGTTGCGCCGTTTATTCAGCCGCGCGGTAAGAAATTTTTTCTCGATTTACAGGGAATCAATCGAGAACAGTTAGAGCGTGGTGGGGTGCAAAATATTGTGGACAGTAGCATGTGTACCAAGTGTATGCATGATACCTTTTGGTCGCATCGTGCGACACACGGAAACCGTGGCGTACAGGCGGGCATTATCATGCTGGAGGGATAAAAACTAGATATGAAAACCAGACAGAAAATCACTGCTTGGCTGGCGGGTGCCTGTTTGCTGGGCGCCTTGCTGACCGGTTGCGGCAGCACAGATGCCCAGCAGCAGACAGGCAGTGGAACAATTGATACGGGTTCTGGGGAACCAGTGGTACAGGCAGATAAGAATGTACAGGCAGTCGCTTCGTTTTCGCTGGCATATAATGAAAACGATGGACTTGACCCGCTGGCATGTACATCGGAGGAGAACAAGCTGCTCAGTCAGCTGTGTTTTGAACGGTTATTTCTGTTAAATGAAAAGTTTGAACCGCAGATGGAATTGTGTGCGAGCATTCAGCGAAACAACGCCAAGTCGTACACCTTGACCATTCGTGAAGGCGTAAAATTCCATTCCGGAGAGGAAGTGAAGCCATCTGACGTTGTGTATTCGCTCAACAATGCGCGCCTGCGTGATGATTCGACCTACCAGGATCAGCTGTCATGTATTTCCTCCGTGAAGTATTCCGGCAATGAAATTTACATTCGGCTGAATACAGCAAAATCCGAAAAAGCATTGGAAGCGTTGCTGGATGTGCCGATTTTCTGTAAAGGCTCAGAAGACGATGACATTCCGGACGGTTCCGGACCGTATAAGATTGTCAAATCAGATGACGGCGGTCTCCGCGCGGTTCCGTTTGACCAGTGGAGCGGCGGTGTAATTGGATTCTGCGACAGCATTACCTTGCAGCCGATTGCCGACAGCGCGGGTGCGGTCAATCTGTTGGGGACAGGACAGCTGTCTATGCTGATGCAGAAGGATGCAGAGGACACGGCGGCATCCGGCGCAAAGTATACCAAGACTGTCGGCACAAGCCGGATGCACTATCTCGGTATCAATTGCGATGATGCACCGTTGGACAATAAAAATGTGCGCACCGCGCTGTCTATGCTGATGGATCGGGCAACGATTGCGCAGACCTGCTTTGCAGGACGGGCAGACGCGACTTCGTTACCGGTTGCAAACGTGCCGAGCGAGGTAACAGCACCTGTGTTCGATCGGGAAGCGGCAATGAAGCTGCTCAAAAAAGCAGGCATTTATGACCGGGATAATGATGGATATTTGGAGATTCGCGGCGGCAGCGATTTCAAATTGCAGATCATTTATAATAAGCAGTATGGAACCAAGGGCGCTGTGCTGGAGCAGTATGCCAAGACGCTCAATGAGATGGGTATTCAGACCAAGGTGATTCCGCTGGAATTTGAAACATGTCAGTCCCGTTTGTCGAGCGGCAGATACCAGATGTATTATGGAGAATATGAAATGACATCGGATTTCGATTTGTCTGACATTATCTCGCGCAATGGAGACCGCAATTTTGGCGATTACCGCAGCGCGGATATGACAAGCGCCCTAAATGATCTCAACAATGCTTCGGAAGAGGATTATGATACGGCATATCAGACGTATCTGACCTGTTTTGCCGAAGAAACACCGATTATTCCGATTGTATTCGAGCGCAGGCTGATTTCTGCGGTTGAGGATTTCCCGAAGGGATTTGACCCGTGGCCGGATCAAATTTTCCATGGCATGGGCAATTGGTCGGCAACGTAAAAGGAGATACTCATGCAAGTACTATTGTTTCAGGTGTCACCTAATATTGAAAAACAGCTGGTACAGCGGCTGAGACCACATGGCATCTCTGTGCGTGCGGTGTCTCAAGAGGCATATACCATGTCGATTGGCGTGCTGCTCGGCATGCGCAAAGCACAGCATGTGCTGCCGCCGCTTGGATTTGCCTTTGCGGAGCCGATGCTGCTCATGCATGGACTTTCTGACAGTATGGTAGATACGGTATTGGCAGAGCTGAGAGCGGCAAACATTCACATTGATTTAAAAGCGATTACTACGCCGACTAATTTAGCGTGGAATGCGATGCAGATTTATGCGGAGCTTCGAAAAGAGCGAGAAGCCTTTTTGGCAAACAGAAAATAAGACAGACTGCCAGTGGATATACACTGGCAGTTGTTTGTTTTAAACAACTTGAAAAGTTTGGAAAATTAGCGAAAACTATCAAAGTTATCTGTTTATAACATGAAAAAATATCTTGACGTTTATCGGATACCCTGCTATAATCACAAGAACAACAAACGGAACATAAAATAAAACAACTGAGCAGGTACGGCGTTGCAGCCGCAGCCGGGTCGTTATGACAGTGGAGTCATTCCGCGGGACAGAAAACATCTGTTCCGCGTTTTTTATATCAAAGGGGGATTTTTTATGAAGCAGACACAACAAGTACGAACATCGGAACAAACCGCGATGCGGGTTTCCATGGTGAGCATCATCGGAAACATTGTCCTGTCGCTGTTTAAGCTGCTCGCCGGTATTGTGGCACATTCCGGTGCAATGATCAGTGATGCTGTGCATTCGGCGTCCGATGTATTCAGCAGCATCGTTGTCATTATCGGCATAAAGCTGTCCGCAAAGGAATCCGACAAAGAGCATCCATACGGACATGAACGCATGGAGTGTGTAGCGGCCGTTATCTTGGCAGGTATTTTGCTGGCAACCGGCTTGGGAATTGGCTTGGAAGCGATAAAAAATATTATTTTCCATGATTATCAATCGCTGGCTGTTCCGGGTATTTTGGCGGAAGTGGCAGCCGTGATTTCCATTGCGTCAAAAGAAGCGATGTATCAGTACACGCGCTGGAATGCAAAGAAGATTGACTCCTCCGCGCTGATGGCAGATGCATGGCATCATCGTTCGGATGCGATGTCGTCCATCGGTGCACTGCTGGGTATTTTGGGTGCTCGTATGGGTTATCCGGTGCTCGATCCGGTGGCCAGCTTGATTATCTGTGTGTTTATTGCGAAAGCAGCCATTCAGATTTTCTTGGATGCAACCAATAAAATGGTCGATCATGCCTGCGAGCCAGAGCTGGAACAGAAAATGCGTTCCTGCATTGAGCAGCAGTCAGGCGTGCTGCGTTTGGATGTACTGCGCACCCGTGAGTTTGGCAATAAAATCTATGTCGATGTAGAAATTGCCGCTGACGCGCAGGAAACACTGGAAAAAGCACATGAAACGGCACAGACCGTGCATAATGCCATTGAGCAAAACTTCCCGAAGGTCAAGCACATTATGGTGCATGTCAATCCGATGGAAGAATAAGAAAAACTGCGGTGTGAGCCGCAGTTTTTTATTATCTTGCCATTTTGGGATTGTCTGTGCGTTCCAGCAGATAGTCCACAGAAACATCGTGAAAGTCCGCGATTTTAATAAGAATCACCGTTGGAATATCAATATCTCCACGTTCATAGTTGCTGTATACGCGCTGACTGCATGAAAGGATTATCCCCATATCTGCTTGTGTCATATCTTTATCCTCTCTTAAATCACGTATCCGTTGGTACATGACTTTCATCCCCTTCACAAGCTTCTGTCCTTATTATAAGTTAGCGGGGAATTCTCGGATAATTTTAGCGAAAAAATCACTAAAAATGACACATTATGGCGAAAAATATTATAATTGGCTCGTATAGTTTTATTCACAAAGAAATGGGAGGTATTACCTTGAAATTTAAAAGCAAAATCGGTATGGCTCTGGTTCTCACCGGAGTAATGATCGCAACTACCGGCTGTGGTTCTCTGATTGATATAACCAACAATAAAATAGGCGGCAGTGGTAAAATAGACAACAGCGACCATTCAGGAAATGCTGCTACGCAAAATGCAACCGATGACTCGGACTCTTCTGAAGCAACTAAACAGACTTTAACCGAAGCACAGAGTGCTATTGATGACCAGAATTATGAAGGTGCCATCACAACTCTGGAGACCGCGCTGAAAAAATCTCCGACAAACAAGGACTTGATTGCCAAGTACGTCAACGCGGTCAAACTGCGTGTGAATGAATTGACCAGCAAGAACGATTACGACAAGGCGCTTGCGATATTGAAAAGTGCCCAAAAGCAACTTAAGAACAACGATGAGATTGACAAGCTCTATGATGAAACAAAGAAGAACAGTCCGGATAAGCTCTGCGACTTGACAATTGCGGAACAGAATGACAGATACATTCCGATCACCGAGCAGAAAGTCATGACTGATACCACTGGTATCACCTACGACCCCGGCAATCTTTTTATGCTGAAAACTTATTATGGAGATGATAGCGGATATGCAAAATATTATCTAGGAGGAAAATACAAATCTCTTCAGTTTACATATGCTGTCTCAACAGAAGATCCTGATAATATTGATCCGACTACCCTTACTATTTTTGGCGATGGAGATAAGATTCTGTTTACTTCCGGCGAAATGACTCGTACAACGGAACCGACTTCTACCGGCATTGACGTCACCGGACAGAAATGGATTTATATCCGTGTATCCAGTGATTCCTATCACAGTGTGCCTGTTTTGATGGCAAATCCGTTGCTGTTTGAGTAAAGCCGAAAGAAGGTTCTCATATGAAAACTGTTTTGAAGATTCTAGCAAGTTGTCTTGCTGTTGTAGGAATTGGACTTGTGGTGCTGGTAATACATTCCACGTATTTATACGCTGTGAATAATTCTGCAAATTTTGAACCTCCAGAGCCAGAATATGTTGTTTCTGAGAAAGTATTGGGCACTTCCGATCTTATTGGTAAAGGAATTTCAAGATTGAAGTATCGTTTTCTCGGAAAGGAATATATCCAGTATGAAATCGGAGCAGAAGAAAGCGATAACACATACACGCACATAACAGAAAATCTTGAGGAAGTTCCAACGGATGATTTGTTCCACAGTGACGAGATCCCTAGAATAACCTCGATGAAATATCTGAAAATGAAAAGCAGCGAGACGGGCACAGAATTAGCGACCGGAGAAAAGTATACTTCAAACGAATATTTTCAGTATCAATTCGATAACTCCGGAAAGTTGCGAAGAGAATTATATACAGATGGCGGCGGTAATGTTTGGACGTATATATATTTATATGACTCCAACGACAGATTATCTGCTTATGTCAGCCGCAGTTACACAGGTAACACATCACTGGATAAATATGAGTATGACTCAAACGGACGATTGATTCTTCATTCAAGTCAAAATTCTTCATCTTCAGAAACATACGAAACCGCATGGGAGTATAACGATGATGGACAAGTCAGTCAGATTGATTGGTCTGATTACGAAGGAGATCACCGTACTGTTTTCTCATATAAGAATCACAATCCAACCAAAGAAACATTTTATGATGACGATGAACTCTCTGGTTGGAGAATCAATTCTTATGATGACAATGGCAAGCGAATCAAAACTGTAAAGTACTCATCCGATGGAACGGTTGAAGATACTTGGGTGCTTAAGTATGATGATTCTGGTAACTGTACATTGCGTGCAAGGTATCCCGAACAGAGTACGGTTGCTGACTGGGAAATCTCGTATGAATATGATAGTGACGGCAATCAAACTCTTTTAAAAGACAAGACGGTATCTGACACAAGAGTAGATACAACAGTAACCCAATCCGAATATGACAATAAGGGGAATCTGATAAAGAGTACCTACGAAACAACCGGAAATAGTTGTGAAGGTTCTTCTCTCATAAGCACATATACCTACGACAAAAATAACAATCGGACTGAAGCTGTAGAGGTATACGGTGCTGAGGATTCAACAACCTATCAATATAACTATCAATCTATTTATGACCATATGACCGATCATTCTGATACTTTCAGCGATGCTTTCAGCAGTTTGCTTTCAAAGAATCCGTGTGATAAGTTCGTTGGAGAGTGGGACTTATATTATTTTATGTTAGGTGACACGTTCTTTGCATATGATGAATCTGATTCCTTAACAATCTTTGATGATGGCACAATGAAAGGATATAGTGGAGAATATTCTACTGATTCCGCGTCATATGAAATCGACAAAGACAATCCGTCAGAGATTATAGTCAAAGACTCGGATTCAGATGATTCGGTAGTCTTCTCTATTGATGAAGATGGCATTATGACTTGTGCAGATGATGGATTTGAGATTGGATTCATCCGTAAATAATTACAGAAAAAGGGGGTAAATTTATGAACACCAAAACCAAGCAGTGGGTATCTGTCCTTCTCTTGTGCGTATCTCTTTGGACGCTTTCCTGCAACTGGTTAAAAACAACCAGCTACTATGAAGGAACATTTGCTTACGCCACAAGCTCTGTCAACGAAATTCTCAACTTTTTCGGATTGGATATTGACTTAGAATCTTCTGTCAATAACACAGAAACAAGCGCATACAATTCACGCCTTAGTCAAGGATTTTCCAATCTGTACGATGCACTCTCAGATGAAGGACTTTCCATTTCCGAATGGCGCGAAAGCATGAGCTTTCTGTCATATGTCATCAAGCGAACCGAAAAATTTGGATTTTTCACGTATATGGATGATGATACAGTAGCAGCTCTTCATCTCATATCCTATCTGGGATATATCTTTACATTCTTATATGCTTTGACCATTTTCTTTGCGATATATGCGATTGTCAATCACATTTTAAAACGCAAGAATTCTAGTATTGGCGCAACCATCTGTTTTGTGATCTGGTTTATCTTTAACTTCCTTGTTGTGTTCCAATTCAACCGCTCTGTCGTTGGCAATAACATGCTTCGCATTACCGGCTGGTCTATCCTCGCTGTTGTTTGCTGTATTGTATCCAGTATCCTCTGGAGTCAGTGCCGAGCAGAACTGCAAATGCAAAATGCCATAAATGACCATTCACTGAAAGACAGTTTATTACACGCTCGGGATAAAGTACAGCAGGCAGATTACAGCAAGGTTGTTGATTCTGCCAAGGATACATTTTCATCCGCAAAAGAGCAGATTCATACCCGTATTCCCGCTTCTTGGGAATGCCCTGCGTGTCATTGCCACATGACTGCGGATAAAAAATTCTGTAGTAATTGTGGTGCCAAACGCCCTGACCCAGTGTATTGTCCCAAGTGCGGACGCCGCCTTGCTCTAAAAGATACATTTTGTCCGGATTGTGGAACCCCTCGCCCAAAGGATGTCGATGATTCCACAGATGCATAAATCTTAATTGCTACCATAAAAAAGAAGCAGTCAATGATTGACTGCTTCTTTTCAGTTAAAGCTCCCTTCCCCATGCTGTTCAAACAGGCGCACAATGCGCTGGCGCAGGAGCGGCTGTTTGCGCAGTTCTGGGTCATGCTGCATGAGGGCATCTGCCGCGCATTTTGCCTGTTCCAGCAGGAGAGTATCTCCCGCCAGATCGGCAAATTTCATCGGCGGCAAGCCGTGCTGACGCGTACCGAAGAAATCGCCCGCGCCGCGCATTTCGAGATCCTTCTGTGCAATGGCAAAGCCATCGCTCGTGTGCACCAGTGTGCTCAATCGCTCTCGTGCATCTGCCCCTTTGTCCGCACCGTAAAAGACGCAAAAAGACTGTCTGCTTCCGCGTCCCACACGGCCGCGCAGCTGATGCAGCTGAGACATGCCAAAGCAGTCGGCATTTTCTACGACCATCAGCGTCGCATTGGGTACATTGACACCGACTTCAATCACCGTGGTAGAGACGAGAATATCCAATTTTCCATCGGCAAAATCGCGCATAATCTGTTCTTTTTCTGCGGTTTTCGTGCGTCCATGTACTAGTCCAATACGTCGATGCGGCAAAACCGTTTTGAGCCGCTGTGCGGTCTGCTCGGCACTGTGCCGCTGTGTATCTGTCACTTCACTGTCCTCGACAAGCGGACACACAACATAAACCTGCCCGCCCACAGCACATTGATTATCAATAAATCGGTCAATGCGCGGACGCGTTCGCTCTCCGACCGCATAGGTTTTGATTTTTTGCCGTCCCGGCGGGAGTTCATCTATGATGGAAACATCCAAATCGCCATAAATCAGCAATGCCAATGTCCGCGGAATCGGTGTTGCAGACATGACGAGCAAATGGACATTTTCTCCCTTTTCCGTCAGCGCAGCCCGCTGATTGACGCCAAAGCGGTGCTGTTCATCGACAACGGCAACCGCCAAATCATGAAACTGAACCTGCTCACTGAGCACGGCATGGGTGCCGATTATCACCGATAATTTGCAGGAAGAAATCTCGTCCACAATCTCTCGTTTTTCTTTTGCACGCATCGCACTGACCAGCAATCCGCAGGAAATCCCCAGCTTGTGCATCAGCGGCTCCAAGGTTTCCATATGCTGCCGCGCGAGCAACTCTGTCGGAGCCATAATTACCGCTTGTTTTTCATTTTTTGCCGCCAAATAACACAGCGCCGCCGCGACCATGGTTTTGCCGGAACCGACATCGCCCTGCACCAATCGACTGAGCGGCTTTCCCATCGAAATATCCATCGTGCACGCCTCAATCGCTCGCTGCTGTGCGCCTGTCAACGCAAATGGCAGAGCACGATAAAATTCCCGCAGGCTCAAATCGCGCAGCTGGGCGCCTTTTTTGTCCACTCGTCCGGCGCACAAAAACTGCATCCCGCAAGCGAGCAAAAACAGCTCTTCAAATACCATGCGTTTTCTCGCCTGCTGTGCCTGTTCCATCGTCTGCGGACGATGCATTTCATGTAGGGCGGTTTTTAACGGCGGAAACTGCTGCTGTTCTCGAATATCCTGCGGCAAAAAATCCGGATAATCTGCCGGCAGCGCACGCAGCGCGGCATCTGTAATTTTATACATATCCTTTTGATGCAAGCCCGCTGTGAGCGGATACACCGGCAAAATGCGTCCGGTTTTCTCTCTGGCCTGCACCGGCTCAAATTCCGGCGCAATCATGACAAAGTGTCTGCCCTCTGCCTGCACTTTTCCGTAAAACGCATATTCTTTTCCGACTTCCAATACCGATGAGGCATACTTGTTGTTAAAGAAGCGCAGAGACATCACACCGGTCTCATCATAGATGCGGCAATTGGTGATGTCCATGCCCTTACGGATATGCGCGGTTTGCGGCTGTGCGCCGACAATCGCATGAACACAGCATTTCTCTCCATCTGTCAGTTCAAAAATCGGTATAACAGCCGTGCGGTCTTCATAGCCGCGCGGATAGCACTGCACGGCATCCGTCAGCGTATCTATGCCGATTTTATGCAGCAATTCTGCTTTTTTCGGGCCAATGCCACGCACAAATTGAACGGCATCTGTCAGCTTCATACCGCGTAGTCCCGCATCACTTTGACAACAACGCCGAGAATCCGTGCATCATCGCCGGGAATCGGTGCATAGGCTTCATTTTCCGGCATCAGCCAGACATGTCCATCCCTTTTTTTCAGTCGTTTGCAGGTCGCTTCGTCTTCGATCACCGCAACGACAATTTGTCCCTGCTGGGCATAGCTCTGCCTACGCACGATGATAACATCACCATTTAAAATACCGGCATCAATCATGGAATCTCCCTGAATATGCAATGCAAAATAACTGCCACTTTTTCCGTTCAGATCCACGTGCAGCATAAATTCTGTCTGTTCTACTGCCAGAATCGGCTGACCAGCAGCTACTTTGCCGAGTAGAGGGACGGGAGTCATTCCTGTTTGTCCGGTCAGCTTGACGGTTCGTGTCTTTCCTTCACTCTGTTCCAGATAGCCCAATTCGCGCAAATGCTTGACATGAGCATGAACAGAGGATGGAGAACGCAGACCAACTGCTGCTGCAATCTCACGCACGGCAGGCGGGTATCCCTCAGATGCAGTATATTCTTGAATAAAGCACAGGATCTGTTTCTGTTTTTCAGAGATCGGACGCATAAGCAAATCTTCCCTTCTTATCGTTTCTAGTTCTATTGTACCCAAGAGCCAGATAAAAAGCAAACGCATGTTTGGTTTTTATCAAAACATTTCGTAAATTTTTGAACGTTATCTTCCAAAGTGATGGATAGTCTATAATATTGCCCGCACAATTTCAAAATCCCCTTGTTCTAAACGTAAAAATAAGATAAAATAAGATTGAGTAAATCTGCAAGAAAACAAGAATCTGCAACATAGATCATTCTATGTAAATGAGGTTGATTAGAGGAGGAATAGTGATGACGATTAAAGCCGATCTCGGATTTATCAACATCGCGCCAGAGGTTTTGGCTGATATAGCTGGTTACGCAGCCATGAGCTGCTTCGGCGTCAAGGGAATGACCATTCGTTCTGTCTCGGACGGTATCTCGCATCTGCTGCGCAGAGAGAATATGTCCCGCGGCGTGCGCATCACAGAGGCAGAGGACGGCGGTGTCAATATTGATCTGCATCTTGCTGTCGAGCACGGTGTCAATATCGCAACCATCTGCCGTTCGATCATTAGCGAAGTCCGCTACAACGTCGAGAAGATGACGGGCGTTGACGTAAAGAATGTCGATATTTACGTGGACGCAATCCGTGCGGACTAAATAAGGAGGCAAAACGAATTGTCAAAACTGATAGACGGACAGTTGTTCTGTGCCATGATTATCGAAGGTGCACTGTCCATTGAAGAAAAAAAAGACGAAGCAAACGAACTGAACGTTTTTCCGGTACCAGACGGCGATACCGGCACCAATATGTCACTCACCATGGCATCTGCCAAAAACGAGATGTCCAAGCAGATTGGCAAGGAGATTGATCTGGCAACAGCAAGCAAGCTGACCGCTTCCGCACTGCTGCGCGGTGCACGCGGCAACTCGGGCGTTATCCTGTCTCTGCTGTTCCGCGGCATGTCCAAGCATCTCAAGACCTGCAAGGAAGCAACCGGTCAGGATCTGGCACTTGCGTTGCAGGAAGGCGTACAGGCTGCATACAAGGCAGTCATGAAGCCGGCAGAGGGCACGATTCTGACTGTATCCCGTGTGGCAGCACAGCACGTGGTTGAGTTGTGCCAGTCCAATCCGGAAGCAAGCTGCGGCGATGTTCTGCGTGCAGCGCTGGAAAAGGGTCATGAAGCACTGGCAGAGACCACCCATCAGAATCCGGTTCTGGAAAAGGCCGGTGTTGTCGATGCCGGTGGCTTTGGTTTCCTGACTGTACTGGAAGGCATGAGCGATGCTTATAACGGCATCCACAAGGAGCGCAAGATTGCCCAGCCGGAACCGGAAGCAAAGAACGGCGCAACGTTCAGTGACATCAAGGACGAAGACATTACCTTCACCTACTGCACCGAGTTTATTGCCGAGCGCCGCGACAAGTCGCGCAATGTACAGCGTCTGCGCTCTTTCCTCAACAGCATCGGTGACAGCTTGGTTGTCGTGGATGATGACGACATCATCAAGGTACATGTACACACTGATCAGCCGAACGAAGCTCTGGATGCCGGACTGAAATTCGGCCAGCTGCTCACAGTAAAGATTGAAAATATGCGTCAGCAGCACTCCGCAAAGATTGTAGAAGAAGCTGCCGGACTGGAAAGCAAGGCGCGTAAAATTGCAGAGCCGGAAAAAAAATACGGTTTTGTTTCTGTCGCTGCCGGTGACGGTCTGGTGAATGTCTTTAAGGATCTCGGCGTAGATGAAATGGTACAGGGCGGTCAGACTATGAATCCGTCCACCGATGACATTCTGCACGCCATTGATGCGGTTCCGGCAGAAATTGTCTATGTCCTGCCGAACAACAAGAACATCATCATGGCAGCGGAGCAGGCAGTTCCGCTGTGCGAGAAAAAGACCGTTGTTATCATTCCAACCAAGAACATTCCGCAGGGCATTTCTGCGCTGCTGTCGTTTGATGAAAGTGCAGAGATGGACGAGAACAGAGAGGCAATGCTGGATGCAGCTGCCAATGTCCGGTCTGGTCAGATTACCTATGCTGCCCGCAATTCCGATTTCGACGGCAAGAAGATCAAGGAAGGCGAATACCTTGCTTTGGTTGAATCCAAGCTGTGCGCAAACAGCCGCAAGCTGGATGACGCTGTCAAGAAGATGCTGCGCGAGATGTGTAAAAAGGATACCGCTTTTGTCAATATCATTTATGGTGCAGATATGACCGAAGAGGACGCAGCACGCGTTGAAAAGATGGTGCACCGCGATTCTCCGAACGCAGAAGTAACTGTCATCAACGGTGGTCAGCCGGTATACTATTTTATTGTTTCAGCAGAAGGTTAATCCATGTCTATCTTTGATATTTTTGCAAAGCTGGAGCAGGAACAGAAAGACAAGCCTGCTGCCCAGCCCATTGACTGGTTGGTTGTCGGACTCGGCAATCCCGGTAAAAAATACGAAAACAACCGTCACAACACCGGTTTCCGCGTCATGGATGCGCTTTGCAGCAAGCACAATGTGCGCTGTGACCGCGCAAAATTCCATGCGCTGACCGGAGAAGCCGTTCTCGGCGGGCATCGTTGTCTGCTGATGAAGCCGCAGACCTTTATGAATGCCTCAGGCGATGCTGTAGCAGAAGCTGCGGATTTTTATAAAATCCCGCCGGAGCATGTGCTCGTCATTTTTGATGACATCTCTCTGCCGGTCGGCTCGCTTCGTATTCGTGCAAAAGGCTCTGCCGGTGGGCAAAACGGCGTCAAGAGCATCATTACCATGCTGGGTTCTGAGCAATTCCCGCGCATCAAAGTCGGTGTCGGTGCCAAACCGCATCCGGACTATGACCTGGCCGATTGGGTTCTGTCCAACATCACCGAGCAGGAGATGCCTGCTATGAATGACGCTGTTGACCGCGCAGTTCTCGCCGTGTCCGAACTGATTGAAAACGGTGTGCCTGCTGCTACGCAGAAATACAACGGCAAGCAGAAACAGCCGGAATCACACAAATAAATTTGCGATTCCATCTGTTATTTCTTAAGAATTCTTAAGCTTTGTGAATCTTTCTTGTCGTTTTGGTGTTTTTCTGCTATAGTGGAAACATACAAAACTTCCAGTGGCGGTATCAGGAGCGAAAAGCTTTTTGATACTTCAAAAAGAGAAACTGCTTGACGGCGGTTTCTTTTTTTTGATTGGATAGAATATCGTCAGTCAGAAGATAAGAAAGAGCTCTTTTATCGCAAAAATAATACAGAAATTAACAAAACCTGCGGCTTAAGCCGCAGGTTTTGTTATACAAGATATGATGTTTATGGTGGAGACGAGGGGAGTCGAACCCCTGTCCGAAGGTACTTCCTCAAGGACTTCTCCGGGCGCAGTCATTTGATTAGAATTCCCGCTGCTGCACGCCAAATGACAGGCTTACAGGGTTGGTAGCTTCATCATGCATGGGCGGGGCAAAGCTTACCCGCCGCACGTTCACCGCTAAATGACGCTCTGTCCCGAGCCGCGATACTCTCAGGCAGAACGGGCACGCCTAATTAGGCTGCCTGTAAAGAATAATTGTTGTCAGTTAAATTTAGACATTTGAGACTTTTAACGCAGATTCTCACTGCGGCCCGCTATCCCAGATTCCACGCCCCCGTCGAAACCGGTACGTCCCCGGATAGTTCGTGTTGAACGAAACAAAGAAGCATTATCTGCGAGATTTCATGGCGCGTTCGATTTCGCGCTTGGCATCGCGCTGAGCAGCCGCTTCGCGCTTGTCATACAGCTTTTTGCCCTTACACAGACCCAACTCTACCTTGACGCGCGCGTTCTTGAAGTACAAAGACAGCGGAATGAGGGAATAGCCCTGCTGCTTAGTCTTGCCGAACAGTGTCATGATTTCTTTTTTGTGCAAAAGCAGCTTGCGCTCGCGCAAAGGATCCTTATTAAAGATATTTCCCATCTCATATGGGCTGACATGCATACCCTTGACAAAGATTTCGCCGTCACGGAAGATGCAGTACGAATCCTTCAGACTCACTGTGCCCTGACGAATCGACTTCACTTCTGTGCCAAACAGCTCAATACCGCATTCATAAGCCTCTTCGATGAAATAATCGTGTCTGGCTTTTTTGTTGGCAGTGATTTGCTTTGTGCCTTTTTTTTGTATAGCCATGACGCCGACCATCCTTTCGTTTCAGTATTCTTTATCATATCGTTTTGTGTACAGAAAGTCAAGGATATTTGTGTGAAATATTGAAAAATCTATTGCAGATTTTTTCAAATTTGCTGTGATGAAAATATCCGAAGGAAAATGCAGCGGAAATGCTTGTGCTTCACTTAGAAACATCTTATAATATTAGTAACCTGCATCCGCATGTTATATGATGAAAAAATGGAGGGCGGATAACAATGAAAATACTGGTTTTGGGTTCTATCAATATTGATTATAACTATTATGTTGGACATATTACGACCCCGAAGGAAACGCAGGGCGCTTCTCATATGGAAGTGTTCCCGGGCGGCAAGGGTTTGAACCAGGCTGTCACGCTGGCTCGTGCAGGCCTGGACGTACAGCTTGCCGGTCAGATTGGTTCGGATGGAAAGGAGATGCTGGAAAAGCTCAAAGAGCAGCTGTGCATTGACATCTCTCCGGTACGTGCGGTAGAAGGCCGCACCGGTCATGCCATTATTCAGGTAGATGAGATTGGACAGAATGCCATCATGATTTATGGCGGTGCCAATCGAACTATTGATGAAGCATATATTGATGAGGTTCTGACAGACTATGGCGAAGGTGATGTACTGGTTTTGCAGAATGAAATCTCCAGTCTGCAGCACGCTATTGACACGGCATATGAAAAAAAGATGTTTATTGTGCTCAATCCATCGCCGTGTACGCGTGAATTACTGCGCAGTGATTTGACCAAAATCTCGATGTTTTGTCTCAATGAGATTGAAGGTCGTTCGATGACGAGCTATGTGCAGCCGGGAGATATTTTGATTCGTCTGTCAGAGATGTATCCGGATTCTCAGTTCCTGTTTACGCTGGGTTCGCAGGGTGCTTTTTATAAGAATGGTACCCGCCAGATGTATCAAGCATCGCTGAAGGTTCCGGTTGTGGATTCCACAGCTGCCGGTGATGTCTTTGAGGGCTATTTCTTAGCTGCATATCTGTACGGAAAGGAGCCGGAAGTTGCTTTAAAATATGCAACATATGCTTCAGCGCTGTCTGTCACCAAGCACGGGGCGGCGTATTTCAGTGCGCCGACTATTGATAAGGTAGAGCAATATCTTCTGGATCCGAAGCACCGACCGGACTTTAATCCGGCACCGCCGATTCTGGAAAATGCATAATGCGCCGTAAAAAATTTCACAAAGTGTTTGTGCAAGACAGGGAACTGCCTTGCAGGATGCATTTCAGTATGGTATACTGAGATGTAAAAAGTTTGTGCGGCAAATACCGCATGTCAATAGGGAGAAAACTGGAAATGAAACATCTGACGGAGTACATGTGTGTGCTCACGAATACCGAAAGAAAGTAAGGGGGAGCGAAATATGGAAACTGCTGACATTTTAGTTGTCGGTACCGGTGCTGCCGGATTGTTTAACGCATTACAGCTGCCCGAAAAATACAAAGTCTTGGTGATTACCAAGTCCGAAGCGGATCAGGCGGATTCTTTCCTCGCACAGGGCGGCATGTGTATGCTGCTGGATGACGATGATTATGACAGCTATTTTGAGGACACCATGAAAGCTGGTCATTATGAGAACAACAAGGAATCTGTAGACATTATGATTCGTTCTTCTCAGCATATCGCGCAGGAACTGGTCGATTATGGCGTAGATTTTCAGCGCGATAAGGACGGAAACTTTGAATTTACCCGTGAGGGTGCCCATTCGGAAAACCGTATTCTGTTCCATGAAGATTTGACGGGACAGGAAATCACCAGTAAACTGCTGGCTCGTGCAAGAGAGCGCAAGAACATCACGATCCGTGAAAACACCACGCTAGTCGATATTATTTGTGATGAAAAAGCGAATGTCTGCAAGGGTGGTATCATCCGCAATGCAGACGGCACCCTGGAAGAAATTCGCACGCAGGCGGTTGTCTTGGCAACCGGCGGCATTGGCGGTTTGTTCCAGTTCTCGACGAACTATCGTCATATTACCGGCGATGCGCTGGCAATTGCGATGCGTCATCACATTGAAGTGGAGCATATCAACTATATTCAGATTCATCCGACCACGCTGTACACCACGAAGCCGGGCAGAAGCTTCCTGATTTCGGAATCGGTTCGCGGCGAAGGCGCATATCTGTATAACAAGGATGGCGAACGCTTTGTCAATGAGCTGTTGCCGCGCGATGTGGTATCGCAGGCCATCTGCAAGCAGATGGAAAAGGACGGTCGTCCGTATGTAGAGCTGTCTGTCACCCATCTGGATCCGGATTTTGTCCGCAACCGTTTCCCGAACATCTATCGTCAGTGCTTGGAAGAAGGCTACGATATGACTAAGCAGCCGATTCCGGTTACACCGGGTCAGCATTACTTTATGGGCGGTATCAAGGTCAATTCGGACAGTGAGACCTCGATGGATGGTCTGTACGCTGCCGGTGAGACCAGTTGCAACGGTGTACACGGCAGAAATCGTCTGGCAAGTAATTCTTTGCTGGAGAGCTTGGTATTTGCTGAGCGCGCAGCAAACCACATTGCAGAGACAGTAGAGGCAGACCAGCCGATGCCGACCGATGAAATTCCGTTCGATCCGACATTCTATGCGGATATCGACGAGAAAAACCGCAAAGCGGTTCTTGAAGCTATTAAGAGAAAGGATGAAGCATTCTATGATCAGTGGCTCGACCATGATGCTTAATATGGATCCGGCGATCATCACCGCTCTGCGCGAGGATGTCACCAGTGAAGACGTCAGCACCAATGCCATTATGCGCAAGCCGCAGTTGGGCAAGGCGGAGCTGATTTGTAAGCAGGACGGCATTGTTTGCGGTCTGGATGTGTTTGCACGAGTATTTGAGATTCTGGAAGAGGAAGCTCATTTTGAAACGACCTATTCTGATGGCGATGAGGTCAAGAAGGGTCAGCTGATTGGCGTGATCTATGCAGATATTCGCACTCTGCTGACCGGCGAGCGCACCGCGCTGAATTTCTTGCAGCGCATGAGCGGCATCGCTACTAATACCAATAAGATGGTAAAGATTCTGGAAGGCAAGCACACAACGCTGCTGGATACCAGAAAGACAACGCCGGGTCTGCGTATTTTTGAAAAGTATGCAGTACGTTGCGGCGGCGCAACCAACCATCGCTACAATCTGTCCGATTGCGTCATGATGAAGGACAATCACATTTGCGCAGCAGGTTCGATCACCAAGGCTGTACAGATGGCACGAGAGTATGTGTCCTTTGTTACGCAGATTGAAGTGGAGTGCGAGACGCTGGAGCAGGTAACAGAAGCGGCTGAATGCGGCGCAGATGTTATCATGCTGGATAATATGGACAATGAGACCATGCGTCAGGCTGTTAAAATTATTGATGGCCGCGCAAAGACCGAGTGCTCCGGTAACGTTACCGCGGAGCGCCTGTTGGAAATTGCAGACATCGGTGTGGACTTTGTATCCTCCGGTGCTCTGACCTATGCTTCTCCGGCAATGGATATTTCGCTGAAGAACCTGACAGCACTGTAAGGTGAATAAATAGCAGAAAAGAGCCGCTTATGCGGCTCTTTTTCATTGACTTTCTCATGCTTGGATGCTATGATAATAAAAAAGAGGCACACCGATAGACGGCGTGTCCTCTCATCTAGTGTTTATATGAAAATAATCGCCAAATGTGTAGGAAGCATGGCGGTTATTTTCTTTTTCTGATGTATTCGAATAGTATACACAGCTTGTCAGAACCAGTCAACATGATATTTGGCTGGTTCTTTTAAATTTATAATTGTAATACTATTGTAACCTTAGTTGATAAAATTACCACCATTACTTATAATAAGAGTAAGAAAGGCGGTAATTGCGATGAAGGCGAAGAAAGAGCTGAATATTCAAATTGGTAGTCGTGTTAAAACCGCCAGAGAAGCCATGCGATATACGCAGGAAAATTTAGCCGAACGGATTGATGTTTCTGTTCAATATATTTCAGATTTAGAACGCGGTGTGGTGGGTGCGTCATTGCCAACAATGATTAAGCTATGTCAAGTGCTGCATACATCCAGTGATTTTTTGTTGATGGGAAAAGAAGGTGAAAATGCTGTAGATCATCTCACGGAAAAACTGCGGCATATTTCCCCAAAACAATTGGAATTGGTGGAACGAGGAATTTCTCTGATGCTGGAAGCGTTAGAACAGAAAGAATAAAGAGCCGCGTATATATGTTGACAGTATTCCAATGATTTGTTATCATAATTTTGTCCCGAATGGGACGGAAAAGAGCATTGCATTTATAAACGGATAGGCGGTTTTGCTACATCTCCAAAAGGAGGTGATAGTTATGCGAATTACTTTACATATTGGAGCCTTTACGGTGACAATTATTGTCAAGCGCACGCATAAAAGAAACCGCCACTCTGCCAAGTGACGGTTTCAATTATAAATTGACCTTAACCTGAGCAACCGCTTATCAGCGATGCTCTTTTCTATTTCTATTATATCGAATCGTGAGTATTTGTCAAGGTTGCAGATTGGCTCTTTTTCATCGAAACTGAAGAATAATCGCAAAGCCGGTGCTGCCGCCGGAATGCCGATAGTCCTGTGTCACCGTGAGTTTTCCCTGCTTTCGGCCGAGTATCACCCACAGCGGTGCATTGCTTTCGTCACCGATAGAGGCTTTGCAGTCAGAAAGCTCAAATTGTCCAAAGCAGCTGCATGCGGAAAGGGCGTCCAGATATTCCTGTGGCATGGTGTAAGTCATATGTACCACGCGGTTGTAATCTGCGTTGCTGCACAGATAAATATCGATGATTGTGCCGACACGGCGAACAATCAGACGATATTTCCCGGGTTCTAAATCGGAAAAATCTGCAAGTGGAATCGGTTCTGCCCATTTACGGTTCAAGCAGGTATGCAAAGCGACGGTAGCATGCTGTGCTTCCTCTTTGACACGGAAGTCGAAACATTTGGTGTCATCGGAAAAGAGCTTGAGAATAGAAGCGGAATCTTGAGTGCTGATATTACTCTTGCCGACACGGATTTTCGGCTCTCTGTGTGTATAGAGAACGATAAGAATCAAGACGACAACAACAGCAATGATGAGTAAAATATCTATATTGGGGATTTGAATCTGATCCATATAGTCGGCTCCTCTCAAAAAAGAATAGTTTCAGTATAGCACGCATGTGCGAAAAATGCTACCGTTTGGCGGAACGGGAAAATAACTCTCGAAAACCAAGGATGAGCAGCAAAATGCCAAATCCGCGGTGCAGCCAATCCATGGGCAATAAACCGGCGGCGACAGAAGCGAGCGGAGAGGCAAGGCACCCGGCGAGAATACACCAACCGGCGATTTTCTTTTGAATCAAGTGATGACGGATGTGCGAAACCAGTGCTATGGGCGCACAGCACAGAAAATAGAGCAAATTGATGCCCGCGGCGGTGTATTGCGGCAGATGCTCCATCATGGTCAGCCATAAAATCAGTAAAGAACCGCCGCCGATGCCAAATCCGGAAAGAATACCGGTTATCGCACCGATGAAAACGCCCATCATAGTAAAAGTACCGCGCGGATACCGCCCCAAAGAAGCAGCAGAGCAAATGCCTTGCGAAGCAGCGGGACAGAAACGCGGGAAAACAGCAGACCGGAAAACAATCCTCCAATGGCACCGCCGAGCAGATAGGGCGCAGAAAAGGACAGCGGCAAACTGCCGCTGCGCAGGTAAATCAAAACACTGACAGCGGACAGGGGAAAGATAACGGCAATAGAGGTGGCAAAGGCTTGTTTTTGCTCCATACCAAGCCAACCGGTAAACAACGGGACGAGAAACAGCCCACCGCCGGCGCCGAAAAAACCATTTGCCGCACCGGCGCACGTGCCGATAATCAGACATTTGGTGTGTTCCTGCATAAGCATCTCCTTTCTGCGGGGATAACAAAAGGCACATCAGCATAACACTGATGTGCCTGTATTGTTTGCAAAACAATTGTGTTTTATACGCGCTTATACCATCGGGCAGGAGCAGGAGAACATGCGAGTCTTGCCGGTCTCTACATCGCCAGCGCAAACAGAAACTTTCTCAATCGGCAGATTGGTTACGATGCAGGAAAAATCAACGTAGCCGCCCTGTGCCTTGATTGCCGTGACATCGCAGGAAAACAGTTCCGTGCCAGTGGTAACTGTCTGACTGGCCTGCACATGCAGGCGGAAATCATGGTGCTGAGCATCCATGTCAGCAGTGAGCAGCAGTTCAACGTTGTGCTCGCTGTCGAACAAGGTGACAGCATGGTCGGAAACGCGGGTGATAACGCCATTGCACGGAGCAACAACGGTGTTGTTGGTCGGGAAAATGGCGATGCCCTCGCCGAGAGTACGGTCGCTCAGGCTGTGGTGAACAGCTTCAATCGGAACGCATTTGCCGGTGGCTGGAGCCATAAAATCAAACGTAGCAGTAGTCATTATGAATCTTCTCCTTTAGAAGAAATGTGAAATATCCTCGAGATATGGAATCGTTTTTCCATACACCCCTTTTTTGGTGCACGAATAGTTTCGCACATTTCTTTCACAGATGCAATAGGCGGTTTTGACAAAGAAAAATGCTTTGGTAGAATTGTCTGTTGTTATCCTGAACAACTTGGTGAAATGTTACAAAAAAGCAGTGGAATTATGATTGATTTACACAAAATAACAGTAAAAAAATTGTGCAGAAACACAAAGTCCCTTCTCCGTGCAGAGAAGGGACAAACGGGGATTATTTTGCGTTGAAAATAGAGCTCAAGCTGTCTCCGGAAAAAGAATCCAGCGCGGTTTCTAACTGCTTGGCGCTGTCAGGAAGCGTGATGTCAGAATTTTCTGATAAAACGGTGATGCCCGCTTTGACTTCGTCAAAAGCGGATACCGCATCCGGCAGCATGTCGATGAGTGTATCACGCAGAGCTGCATTGGTTGTTGAAGAATCATCCAGCATATCATTTAATGTATCAGACATCGTGCGATAGGATGCAGCTGCTTTTTTGAAGTGCGTCTGCGCTTCGGTGAGTTCATCCGGTGCTTGTACAGACGCGAGGGTGTCAATCGGTGCGGACGCGGCATCTATCGTGGAACGTAGGATAATACGATCATCAGTGCCAGAGGCCCTTTGCTTTGCCATATTCTGAAATAGATCAGTTTCTATCTGATACAAATCGTTGAAAGCATCTGTCAAATCTTCCGTATATTGGGTAAGCAGCTGCTGACGCTTCAGTTCGGCTTGATATGCGCGCCATTTACTGATGCCTGCCATACAGCAGATACCGATAATGGCAATGCAGACAAAACACAGCGAAATGCTCAGAGTTTGTTTCTTGTTCACGATTTACTTGGTTTTCAGCTCGCCGGTTGCCTGAGCAGTCAGATAAGCGGTGATAAAGCCGTCGATATCACCGTCCATAACTGCATCAATGTTGCTGTTTTCAAATCCGGTGCGGGTGTCCTTTGCCAGTGTATACGGCATAAAGACGTAAGAACGAATCTGGCTGCCCCATTCGATCTTTTTCTGGTCACCCTTGATGTCAGAAATCTTGTCCAGATGCTCGCGTTCCTTAATTTCAACCAGCTTGGCGCGCAGCATTTTCATACAGTTGTCGCGGTTCTGGAACTGGCTTCGTTCGGTCTGGCAGCTGACAACGATGCCGGTCGGCTTGTGTGTCAGACGAACAGCAGATGAAGTTTTATTGATGTGCTGACCACCTGCACCGGAAGAACGGAATACTTGCATGTCGATGTCCTCAGGGCGGATTTCTACTTCTGTATCATCATCAATCTCCGGCATTACTTCCACTGCAGAGAATGAAGTGTGACGGCGTCCGGACGAGTCAAATGGAGAGATACGAACCAGACGATGCACACCGGATTCACTCTTGAGGAAGCCGTATGCATTTTCGCCTTCAATCAGAATGGATGCGGATTTCAGACCGGCGTCATCGCCTTCCAGATAGTCCAGAATCTTATAGCTAAAGCCGTGGCGCTCCGTCCAGCGGGTGTACATGCGGTACAGCATATCGCACCAATCCTGTGCTTCAGTACCACCTGCACCGGCGTGGAACGACAAAATCGCATTGTTTGCATCGTACTCGCCGAGCAGCAGGGTAGCCAGCTTGCGGCGCTCCAGCTCATCGCTGAGTGCATCGTATCCTTCGCGCAGCTCGTCGATCATGGAGTCATCGTCCATTTCGATGGCGAGATCGCACAGGGTCAGCAGGTCTTCCTGCTGGCTGCACAGGGTGTGATAGCCTTCAATTTCGTCTTTCAGTGCCTTGGTGCGCTGTAAAATTTTCTGAGACTTTTCCATATCGTCCCAGAAGCCCGGCTCAGAGGCACGGTTTTCCAGTTCTTCTACTTCCTCAGCAGCGTGCTCCAAATCATATGCCTGTCCCAAATCCTCGATGGACGGCTTGAGATCGTGCAGCTTCTGACGGTATTCTTCAAATTCGATGAGTGCCAAAATAAATTCTCCTCACAAATAAAAAATCATATGTTCTTAACTTTATATTATAGTGAAAGCAGGGGAAGAAGTAAAGAATTTTTTATGTTGCAGGACAAAATACGGTTTATTCACAAAAATTTAGTTTTTCTTACTGATGATTTGTGTTATAATGCAAAGTGAGTGGCTGGGCAAGTGCGCAAAGACAAACTTTTCTGGTCAGATTTTAGAGAGGAACTTGATTCATGGGGTTTTTAGACAAGATTTTTGGTACACACAGTGACCATGAGCTTAAGCGTATCCGTCCGATTGCGGATAAGGTTGATGCGCTGGAAGAAGAATACAAAAAGCTGACCGATGCACAGCTTCGCGGCAAGACTGACGAATTTAGAAAACGCTATCAGGAAGGCGAAACGCTGGATGATTTGCTGCCGGAAGCATTTGCTACGATGCGAGAGGCGGCATGGCGTGTGCTCGGTATGCGCCATTACCGCGTACAGGTTATCGGCGGTATTGTGCTGCATCAGGGACGCATCGCAGAGATGAAGACCGGTGAAGGCAAAACTCTGGTGGCAACTCTGCCGGCTTATTTGAATGCGATCGCAGGCAAGGGCGTTCATATCGTCACGGTCAATGACTATCTGGCAAAGCGAGATAGCGAGTGGATGGGCAAGGTTTATCGCTTTCTCGGTTTGAACGTTGGACTGGTCATTCACGCTGTTCCGCCGGATCAGCGCAAGCCGATGTACGATGCGGATATTACCTACGGCACCAATAATGAGTTTGGTTTTGATTATCTGCGTGACAACATGGCGATTTATAAAAACCGCATGGTACAGCGCGGTCATTTCTTTGCCATCGTCGATGAGGTGGACTCCATCTTGATTGATGAGGCGCGTACACCGCTGATTATCTCCGGTCAGGGAGATAAATCTACCGACATGTATGAGCGGGCAGAGAGTTTTGTCAATCGCCTGAAGTGCTATCGCATCAAGGAGACTGATGACAAGCTGGATCTGGAGGAAGAAGGCGAGCGCCTGCGCATCGAAGAAGAGGAGCGCAAGGCAAATCCGGAAAAGGCAAAGCCGATGACGGACGAAGATCGCCAGATTCTCGAACAGCTGCGTGCAGACTATGTCGTCGATGAAAAGGCAAAGACCGCTGTACTGACACCGGTTGGTCAGAAAAAGGCTGAGCAGTATTTCGGCGTGGATAATCTGGCAGATCCGGAAAATTCGACGCTGGCACATCACATCAATCAGGCACTGCGTGCCCACGGCATCATGAAGCTGGATGTCGATTATGTCATTCGTGACGGAGAGATCATCATTGTCGATGAAAACACCGGTCGTCTGATGTTTGGCAGACGCTATAACGAAGGTCTGCATCAGGCGATTGAGGCAAAAGAACATGTTAAGGTACAGCGCGAAAGCAAGACGCTGGCTACGATTACCTTCCAGAACTACTTCCGTATGTACGGTAAGCTGTCCGGTATGACCGGTACGGCACTGACCGAGGAAGACGAGTTCCGCGAGATTTATAAGTTGGATGTCATCGAGATTCCGACCAATAAACCGATTGCACGTAAAGACAATTCGGATGCGGTGTACCGCACGGAAGCAGGCAAGTTCCGCGCAGCGATTGCAAAGATTCAGGAGTGCCATGCCAAGGGGCAGCCGATTCTGGTCGGTACGGTATCTATTGAAAAGAGTGAGCTGCTGTCCAAGCTGCTCAAGAAGGAAGGCATCGCGCACAATGTCTTGAACGCAAAATTCCATGAGCAGGAAGCAGAGATTGTCGCGCAGGCAGGCCGCTTGGGTGCGGTTACGATTGCGACCAACATGGCTGGCCGTGGTACAGATATTGTGCTCGGCGGCAATGCAGAAAACATGGCTGTGGCAGCACTGCGCAAGGCAGGCTTTGACGAAGCCGTTATCACGGAAGCTACCGGCTATGCGGAGACAGAAGACGAAGAAATCCTGCGCGCCCGCGAGGAATATCAGCGTCATTTGGCAGAATTCAAAAAGCAGACCGATGAAGAGGGCGAACGCGTGCGTGCCGCAGGCGGCTTGTATATTCTCGGCACAGAGCGCCATGAATCCCGCCGTATTGATAACCAGCTGCGCGGCCGTGCCGGTCGTCAGGGCGATCCGGGTGAATCCAGCTTCTATATTTCCATGGAAGATGATTTGATGCGCCTGTTCGGCTCGGAACGTGTTATGGGTATGCTGGATAAGATGGGCATGGATGATGATACGCCGATTGACCAGAAAATGCTGTCCGGCGCCATTGAAAGCGCACAGAAGAAGGTCGAGTCGAGAAACTTCCAGATTCGTAAAAATGTCCTGCAATATGATGACGTGCTCAATACCCAACGTGAAGTGATTTACAAGCAGCGTCAGGATGTCTTGGATGGCGCAGACCTCAAGGAATCCATTTTGAGTATGGTAGACAGTGTCATTGAAACGACGGTACACGGCGTGCTCGGTGAAAAGAGCTATTTGGAGCCGGTTGATGTCGAGGACGTTCGCAAGCACTTCTTGGGTCTGTTCCTGAAACCGGAGGACTTACAGTTTACCAATGAAGAGCTGGATGATATGGCACCGGAGGCTCTCATCGAAGAGATTCGAGAGATTGCCCATGCGGTATATCAGGCAAAGGAAGACGAAGTTACATCGAATATTATGCGTGAGCTGGAGCGCGTGATTCTGCTGCGCAATGTCGATGAAAAGTGGATGGAGCACATCGATGCCATGACCGAACTGCGAAACGGTGTTCGTCTGCGCGCGTATGCACAGCGCGATCCGGTTGTCGAGTACAAGCGCGAAGGCTCGGAGATGTACGACCAGATGATTGCATTGATCCGTGAAGATACCGTTCGTATGATGTATACGGTGCGTGTTCGTGTAAACGGCGAAGAACCGAAGCGCGAACAGGTCGCTCGGGAAACCAGTGCATCCGGCGCAGAGGGCGAAGAGAGCGTTGCCAATACACCGCACAAGGCAATCAAGAAGCCGGGCAGAAATGATCCGTGCCCGTGCGGCAGCGGCAAGAAGTACAAAAAGTGCTGCGGCCGCAATGAGTAAAAATAAAAGGGTAGGCGAAACGCTGCATGAAACAACATAAGAGTTATCTGTTTCTTGTATTGATTGCGGGCGTGTGCGGCGCAGTGCTGCGCGGTATGAGTCTGCTGTATGGCTATGAAAGTGAATCAGGGCTTCCGGTTGACGGCTATTTGCCGTCAACTGCTCTGTTCGTGCTGGCTATTGTGCTGGCTGTCATGGCGGTCGTGCTGTGCCGGAAATGGTTTGGCGGACAGGAGTACGCCTATGAGCAGCTGTTTTCTCATCTTTCCGGTGTTAGCTGCGTCCTGTGTATGCTGTTTGGCATCGGCATGGCAGTCGTGTCCGTCTTAGGATTGGTTTATCTGCCAGGACAGTTGTTGGAAGAATCGACTATTATGGGCGATCAGCTCATTGCACCGAGCATGATTATTATCTGTGCAACGGCGGTCACATGGGCACTGGGATTGATTACCGGTGTCTGCCTGTTGCTGCTGGCAATGGGAAGCAATAAACCGATATCCAAGAAGACGGGATTTTACACCACAGTTCCGATGTTTTGGGGCTGCTTGGATTTGATTATGGTGTACCACGATAACAGTGCCAATCCGGTGCTGTCGGATTACACGTACCAGCTGGTGCTGATTGTTGCCGTCATGCTGGCATTTTACAGCATGAGCGGATTTTTATTTTCCAAAGGCTGCGCACCGCGGTTTTTTGTGTCGGCGGGTGTTGCCATTTTTCTGGCAGTCACCAATGCGGGCGGATTGCTGATTTGGAAGCTGCGCGCCAATTCCGATTTGGGAGTCATGGGATATTTTGGCATCTCTGTTACGTTCCGAGCCGTAATATATTTGCTGGCGGGGGCATATTTGCTGGTTATGTTATCTCGTGCGCTGCGCATTGCTCCGCTCCCGCCGAAGCAGGAGAAATCAGCGGAAACACCAACACCACAAGCAACAGAAGCATAATAAAAAGGCTGTTTTTCATCTGAAAAAACAGCCTTTTTTCTCGAATTTTTTTGAGGTTATTCCGGCATACCCATGTAATTAAGTTCGAACAAATGCTTGGGAAGCGGCTTGCCAGTCTGTATGGCATCATAACAGGCCTCCATCAGACAGGCAGCAGGACGCTGGGAGTTGTTGAGAATCTGAAAATAATCCGTATAGTGGCGCATGTGCGGCATGGAGGCGTCAATCCATGGCTGATGACTGTGGTTGGTGCAGTCGGCATCGATGGGGGTCATCGGACGAATTAAGCTGGAAAAATCTCCGGAGATGTGCAGCCGGTGCTCCAGCCAAGACAGTGCCGTATGACGGCGGCCAGAACGGTCGTGCAGCAGGTGCTGCACATGAATCATAGAACGCATCGATGATTTGACGGCAGAAACCGACACACGGGTTCCGTAGACATTCCAGATGGCCTGAGACAAAATGGTTCCGATACGATTTGCCGTCTTGTTGTCGTAAGACAAAATCATGTGCGCCGGATAATCGGCGGGATTGCCGCTGTGCGCAGCGGCGATGAGCGCGCGGTCAAGCTCGGATTCGCAAAGATTGTGCTGCGCCGACGGTGACAGCTGCGGATACAGCGGATCAATGCGATAGTTGGCGATGTACGTCACAAACGGATGCGCCGAGCGGTCTAAGATGTAGTGGCAGCAGTAGCCGAGCAGATAAGCAGTTGCCTCCGGCGCATGGCTGCGGGAACAAACTGCAGTCAGTGCCTGAAACATACTGCCAACGCGTTCTTCGTGCACTCGATGTCCGATACGATTGACGCTGTTTTCAGTGAGTGGGTGGTAAAAAAATAAGATGTCTGGTCCCTGTGCGCCCCAGCGGAAAGCGAGAGGTGCTGCTTCGATGGCTTTTGTGAGATAGGGCTGAGCTTCGTGCAGAGCAGAGTCTGCAAACATAAAATGAGAGACAAGCGCAGGCATTGCGATTCCTCCAAAATCAACCGTTACGTAAAATAGCTGTAACGGAATTGTAATCTTTATTCCTGTTTATTATAGAATGCTTTTCACAAAAAGTACACACGGACATATTCCAAAATTCGGCGGAAAATTAGGGGGTAATTCCGTTACACTGACTACACAAGGATGCTTGTCAGGAGGTTCAAACAGGTGTATACTATAAAAGTATGTAAAAAATAACCGGGGTGATCAAATCATCCCGCAGGATAGATTAAAGGAGCGTAACACATGAAAATTGGTATTGTCGGTCTGCCGAACGTGGGAAAGAGTACCCTGTTCAATGCCATCACAAACGCCGGCGCGGAGTCAGCGAACTACCCGTTCTGCACCATTGACCCGAATGTCGGCATGGTAAGTGTACCGGACGAGCGTCTGGATAAGCTGACCGAGATGTATCACCCGCCGAAGACCATTCCGGCTGTCGTAGAATTCGTGGATATTGCCGGTTTGGTGCGCGGCGCATCTAAGGGTGAAGGCTTGGGCAACAAGTTCCTGTCCCATATCCGCGAAGTGGATGCCATTGTGCATGTGGTTCGCTGTTTTGACAACCCAAACATCATCCATGTTGAGGGCAGCATCGACCCGCAGCGCGACATTGAGACCATCAATTTGGAGCTGATTATGTCGGATATGGAGCTGCTGGAGCGCCGCATCGAGCGTTCTAAGAAGCTCGCAAAGGGCGATAAGAAGTATAATGCAGAAATCGAAGTGTTCCAGCACCTGTATGACCATTTGGAGGGCGGCAACACTGCACGTACCTTCCCGGAGTTTGAAGAGCAGAAGGAACTGATTGATACCGTTGATCTGCTGACCTCCAAGCCGGTTATCTATGCGGCAAACGTGGACGAGAACGGCTTCACCGGCGATGAGACCGAGAATGCACGTTTGGCAGCGGTTCGCAAGATTGCTGAGGATGAAGGCTCGATGGTACTGCCGATTTGTGCACAGATGGAACAGGATATTGCCAGCTTGGAGGACGATGAAAAGGAGCTGTTTTTGTCTGAGCTGGGTCTGGAGGAGTCGGGACTGGATCGTCTGATTCGCGTCTGCTATGATCTGCTTGGTCTGATGAGCTTCCTGACTGCCGGACCGAAGGAAGTTCGCGCATGGACCATCAAGAAGGGAACTAAGGCACCGCAGGCAGCAGGTAAGATCCATACCGATTTCGAGCGCGGCTTTATCCGTGCGGAAGTCGTTTCGTTTGATGATCTGATGGCGTGCGGTTCGATCGTTGCAGCAAAGGAAAAGGGTCTCGTTCGTTCGGAAGGCAAGGAATATGTCATGCGCGACGGCGATATTGTAGAATTCCGCTTTAACGTATAAAAGTCGGAGATTTTCACCTCTATCGAAAAAAAGTAATCAAAACGACATGGAATTGTTTCGGAATTGTAATTGTATTTTGCTGTATAATGCACTATGATAATATAATGGTTGGGCTGTGCGCCGACAGAAGAAACCGTTTCGTATACGCAAATGATTGATTGAAAAGATAGGCAGGAGGTCATAAAACTGCATGGACGATAAGAAGCAGTCCGGAGTAGATCTGGAACAGAATGGCGTAGAGGAAAGCACAAAGGGCTTTCCGATCGTCAGCAAAGAGGACGCGGACAACGCGGCAGCCTTTGAGATGAAGAAAAAAGCGAAAGACGGCAGCTGGGAGACCGCGATTCCGGTCAATGTGACCGGCGGCGCTGACACGCAGACAACGGCTGAACCGGAAGAAGATGCGCCGAAGGCGCAGGAGCCGGATGATAAGACGATAAAGATTGCAGCGGTCAAAATTGACGATGAGGCAGAACAACCGCAGGCAAGCCCGCGCCGTGCGACACAAGAGGAGACACAGCCGTTTGAACCGATCGCGCAGGCAGACGGCGATTCCGGAAATGACAGAAAGCCGCCGCGCAAGGAAAAGGCATCTGGTGGCATGGGAAAGCGGATTGCCGCTGTCATTGCAGGTGTTGTCGTCGTTGCTGTTGTTGCGTTAAGCGTGTATACCTATACATACGACAAAATCTTTCCGGGTGTCAAGGTGGCAGATGAATACAAGCTCAGCGGCATGACACAGGACGAGGCGGCAAGCTATATCTCCAGTGATGTGCAGAACAGTGTACTGGAGCAGAGTATCGAACTGGATGGCAAAGATACGGTCACTGGAGACGAGAAGACATATGAGATCAAGCTCTCCGATGTGGCGGAATCCATTGATGCACAGACTTCTGCCCAGCAGGCGTATCAGATGGGTCGTGAGGGCGGATATTTCCAGCGCGTTTCCACCGTGTTGGGATGCCTGTTTGGCGGACGCGATATTTCTCTGAATGCTGCGCTGAAGGATGGCGCAGTGGAGGAACAGGTGGATAAGATCGCTGCAGATCTGTCCTATGAACCAACGCAGCCGAGCTGGAAGGTGGACAAGGACAAGAAGGAATTGGTTGTTGACACTGGCAAGAAGGGCAATGAGTTCGAGAAGAACAAGGTTGTCAAGGATATTTCAGCGCAGGCAGAAAGCGTAAATCTTGACAAGTACACGATTGAGACCTACGAAAAGGATCAGGATAAGCCAGATGCCGCTGCCATTGCCAAGGATGTAAATACTGAGGCAAAAAATGCAACTGTGAACAAAAAGGATGGCAAGACTATCGAAGAAGCAGTTGACGGCGTGAAGGTGGAAGAAAGTGCCATTTCGTCTGCTATCGGCGATGCCAGTCAGCAGACATATACGATTCCGGTTGAACTGACCAAGGCACAGGTCACCAAGGCGGATTTGGAGCCGTTGCTGTTCCGTGATGTATTGGGATCTACAACCACGTATTATAACGGTGGTCAGGCTGGGCGTACCACCAATGTTCGTCTGGCATGCAATTCAGTCAACGGAACTATTTTGAATCCGGGCGAAGAATTCTCGTACAACGACATCGTTGGTGAGAGAACCTCATCGAGAGGGTATCGTTCTGCGATTATCTTCTCCAATGGCTCGGAAGTAGATGGTTTGGGCGGTGGCGTTTGTCAGGTATCTTCGACGATTTACATGGCAGTGCTGCGTGCTGATCTGGAAGTAACAGAACGCTACAATCATCAGTTCCAGGTCTCGTATACACCGATTTCGCAGGATGCAGCAGTATACTGGGGCAGCAAGGATTTTAAGTTTGTCAATGATACACCATATCCGATTAAAATTGTCGCAAGTTCCGGCGGCGGCTCACTGACCGTTCAGCTGTACGGCACCAAGACATCGGACAAGACCATCTCCTTCTCCAGCAAGAGCTACACAAGCGGCAAATACAAGTACGCTTCGCTGTACAAGACGGTGACGGAGAATGGCAAGACCACAACCACAAAGGTAAACAGCAGTGCATATCTGCTGAAATAAGACAGAAAAACGGATGAAAGAAACGCCGCACAGGGAGAATGAAATGGACAGCAGAAAACAGCGTTTGAGCAATGTATATGGCAGCAAGGCAGCTGCCAAACAGGATTTGATGCAGATGCTGCTGCCCACGCTCGGTGCGGCGTTTCTGTTTTTAGCACCGGCGTTTTTAATCTCTGTCGCACTGCAAATCGTGTGCCTAGACACATCCAGTATGGAAATCCGCGCCACGCTGACCTATGCCCAGCTCGCGGAGGCTTTGGCGGCATATGCGGCGGCGCAGCTGTTTATCACGATGCCGCTGTATTACGGCATGACGCAGTTTTGCGCATGGCGGCGGGCGGGCGCACGGGTACAGGCATCTGTCATTTTGCTGTGCTTTACCTCGATTCGCCTGTACATCCGGTCGATTTGGATGGCACTGATTCAGCTGCTGCACGCGATTTTGTGGCTGATTCCCTATCTGGGCATTTGTCTGGCTGGGGCGGCGTTGTATCAGTATGCACTGCCCAATTCTACCGGTTATTTGATTTTTGCAGAGATTGTTATTGTTGCGAGTATTTGGTATGCGGCGATGCTGCTGCCGTATCAGTGCGGCTATTCTCTGCTGGCAGAGCGACAAAACATGAGCTGCTGGCGTGCTGTGCGCACGGCTGCCAAGAGCTGCCGCGGGCATCGAACGGAATTTTTCTATCTGATGCTCAGCTTTCTGTTTTGGATGATTCTTTCGGTCATCTTCGGCGGACTGCTGCTCATCGTTGTGTGCCCGTATTTTTTACTCGCCCTGTATCATTTGTTTGACCGCGTTCGCGGGGTGGAAATCCGAGTTTCACGTCGTCCACCACAAAGCGGCACAGATGACAAAACATAAAGCACGACAGAGCACGGCTCTGCCGTGTCTTTTTTTGCGTACACAGCGAATTTTTTTTGTAAAACACAGGAAATTTATCAAAAGAACTTGATGATACGCCCTGTTTTGGTATATGATAATAAGTAAATAGCATGAAGTAAAGGAGCGATTTCGTTGGAGAAAAAACCGTTTTATATAACTACTCCGATTTACTACCCGTCTGATAACCTGCATATCGGTCATTGCTACTGCACGGTAGCGACTGATACCATGGCTCGCTTTAAGCGCCTGAAGGGCTATGATGTCATGTTTCTGACCGGTACTGATGAGCATGGTCAGAAAATTGAGGACAAGGCAAAGGAAGCTGGCGTTACACCGAAGGAATTTGTCGATAAGATTGTAAGCGGCGTCAAGGATCTGTGGAAGCTGATGAATATTTCCAATGATCGCTTTATCCGTACGACAGATCCGTATCATGAAGAAGCTGTTCAGAAGATTTTCGAGCGTTTGAAGAATCAGGGCGATATTTACAAGTCCGTATACAAGGGCAAGTACTGTAAGCCGTGTGAGTCGTTCTGGACTGAGACACAGCTGGTAGACGGCAAGTGCCCAGATTGCGGCCGTGAGGTTGTAGACGCAGAGGAAGAGGCATATTTCTTCCGTCTTTCCAAGTATCAGGATCGCATCATCAAGCTGTATGAGGAACATCCGGACTGGCTGGAGCCGTCCTCCCGTGCACATGAGATGCTCAACAACTTCATCAAGCCGGGCTTGGAGGATACCTGTGTATCCCGTACCAGCTTTAACTGGGGCGTTCCGGTGCTGTCTGACCCGAAACATGTCGTTTATGTATGGATTGACGCGCTGACCAACTACATCACAGCTCTGGGCTATGAGAACGAGCAGTACAACGACTTTGAGAAGTTCTGGCCTGCTGATGTTCATTTCATCGGCAAGGAAATTGTGCGTTTCCATTCGATTCTGTGGCCGGCAATTTTGATGGCTCTGGATCTGCCGCTGCCGAAGAAGGTTTATGGCCATGGATGGTTGCTGCTGGATGGCGGCAAGATGTCCAAATCTAAGGGTAATGTGGTTGATCCGGTATTCCTGTGTGAGCGTTACGGCGTAGATACCCTGCGTTACTTCCTGATGCGTGAGTTCCCGTTTGGTTCCGATGGTGCATTCTCCAATGAGGCACTGATTAACCGTATTAACTCGGATCTGGCAAACGATCTGGGCAATCTGGTATCCCGTACCGTATCTATGGTCGAAAAGTACTTTGACGGCACACTCCCGGCAGAGCAGACCGCAGATCCGCTGGACGATGAACTGGTTTCGATGGCTTCTGCTCTGCGCGACAAGTATGATGGCATCATGGAGTCATATGCATTCCAGGACGGCGTGATTGAGATCTTCAAGGTTGTCTCTCGTGCAAATAAGTACATTGATGAGACGGCTCCGTGGGTACTGGCAAAGGATGAGGCAAACAAGCCGCGTCTGGCTCGCGTTATGTATAACCTGCTGGAGACCATCCGCATTTGCGGCATTTTGCTGACCCCGTATATGCCGGATTCTGCGGAGAAGATTCGTGAGCAGATCGGTGCAGACGAATCTGTATATAACTGGGAGACTGCTGGCGTGTATGGTTCTCTGCCGCAGACGGTTACCGTGCACAAGGGTGCTGCGCTGTTCCCGCGCATTGACATGAACAAGGAACTGGCATTCCTGGAAGACCGCATGGCAAAGCAGAAGAAAGCAGCAGAAAAGGCTGCCAAGAAAGAGGAAAAGGCAGCAAAGAAAGAGGAGAAGAATCTGGAAGGCGTCATGATCGGCATTGACGATTTCGCCAAGGTTGAGCTCAAGACCGCGAAGATTCTGTCCTGTGAGCCGGTGAAGAAGTCGGACAAGCTGCTGTGCTTACAGGTTGAGCTGGGCGAAGAGAAGCGCCAGATTGTATCCGGCATCGCCGAGTACTATAAGCCGGAAGACATGGTCGGCAAGACCGTGATTGTTGTCTCGAACCTCAAGCCGGCAAAGCTGCGCGGCGTAGAAAGCCAGGGCATGATTCTAGCAGCAGATACACCGGACGGCATACAGGTTGTCTTTGCAGACGGCATTCCGTCTGGCTGCAAGATCAGATAAATAAAACATTCCTTCGGATAGAAGGATGACAGGAAGGCTCGATGATTCCGCGGTGGGATTTTCGAGCCTTCTGTATCTCAATTTTTTTCTCTTTTTTGAACAAATCTCTTGACCTTCCACCTTGTGGAAGCTGTATAACAAAGAAAACAGAGAACACAGGGAGGATTTTCGATGAAGATCAAGCAGGTAGAGGAGCTGGTCGGCATCACCCGCAAAAACATTCGGTTCTATGAGGAACAGGGGTTGCTGCAGGTGGCACGGGCGGATAACGGATACCGCGAGTATCATATGGAGGATGTCCGCAGACTGCAGCAGATTCGCCTGCTGCGCAAGCTGGCGGTTCCGCTGGAAGACATTCGGGCACTGTTTGCCGGAACGCTTCGTCTGGATACCTGCCTTTCGCGGCAGATGATGCAGTACGAGCGGCAAAAGCGCGATCTCGATCAGATGACGAAATTTTGTGAGATGCTGATGCGGGAAAACACCTCTCTACAATCTCTGGATGCGGAGCTTTGTCTGGAACAGATGGAGCATCTGGAAAAGGAGGGAACCAGCTTTATGGATGTCAACACGACGGATGTAAAGAAAAAACGCAGAAACGGCGCCGTGCTCGGTGCGGTATTTATGATCTGCGTGATGTTCGCGGTGATTGCTCTTATAGTATGGGCAAACACACAAGAAAAAATGCCGCTTCCCGTATTGGGGATTGGCATCGGGATTCCGCTCGTTATCATTGTCGGTGTGCTGATCGCTCTGCGCAGCAGACTCAAAGAGATTCAAGGAGGAGAAGAAGATGAAGCTGCTAAGTATTGAGTATATTCCGAATGCCGAAATTGAAGCATTGGGAATGGTAAAGGGAACCATCGTTCAGACCAAAAATGTCGGAAAAGACTTTATGGCGGGCATGAAAACACTGGTCGGCGGAGAAATCGTCGGCTACACGCAGATGCTGGAAGAAGCGCGGCAGATTGCCGTAAAACGCATGGTGGATGAAGCAAAGGCGCTGGGCGCGGATGCCATCATCGGTGTGCGGTATGGCTCGTCACAGGTGATGGCGGGCGCTGCGGAGGTTATTGCCTATGGAACAGCGGTGCGTATCCTGAATAAATAAGAAAGGAAACAGATATGCTGTTTGACACGCATGCACATTATGATGACATCTGGTTTGACGCGGATCGGGAGCAATTGCTTTCGTTGATGCAGGAGCATAACGTCGGATTGATTCTCAATCCGGGCTGTGATGTGGAAACATCGAAAACCGCGGTGCAGCTGGCACATACCTATGACTTTATGTATGCCGCTGTTGGCATCCATCCGGAGTACAGCGTTGGCGTCACGGATGCAGATATTGACACCATTCGCGCGCTGGCGGCAGACCCAAAGGTCAAGGCAATCGGAGAGATTGGCTTGGATTATTATTGGGAGAAGCGTTCGCCGGAGACCACTCCGCCGCGCGAACAGCAGAAATTCCTGCTGCGCAAGCAATTGGAATTGGCGCGGGAGCTGCAGTTGCCGGTCATTATTCATGACCGAGATGCCCATGAAGACTGTTTTGAGATTGTAAAGGATTACGCAGACCTCAAGGGCGTCTACCACTGCTATTCCGGCAGTCTGGAAATGGCGAAGGAGATTCTCAAGTTGGGATGGAATTTGTCGTTTACCGGCGTGATTACCTACGGCAGAGCAAAAAAGGCGCGCCGCGTCATCGAGGGAATCCCGATGGATCGCATCATGATTGAGACCGACAGCCCGTATCTGACGCCGGAGCCGGAACGGCTTGCAGAGGGACGCGTTCGCAACAGCTCGCTATTTGTCCATCGAGTAGCAGAACAAATTGCAAACTTCAAAGGATTGACTATACAAGAAGTTGAAGACATCACGACAACGAACGGAAAAAATTTTTTTGGAATTATATAGCAGGCATTTTGTGCTTTTTTCGGAAAAACTGCATGAAACGTTCACATATGTGTCACAAAAGCTGAAAACGTTTTCACAGTCTGTTTGACAGAGGAGAATAATATCTGTATACTATGTACAAATCATTTCATTGTACCATTGTAACAAGGAGGAGACTATGAAAAGAAAGACAAGTGCGCTTTTGCTGAGTGCAGTAATGACACTTGGTGTGACTCCATATGCATTTGCAGGAGACATCACCGCCAACGAACAAGTTGTAGCAGTTTCGAACTCACAGGATGTGTCGCTCCGATACACAAGTACGGACGGAACCGTTTCCTATGTGTTGTATACGGATGGAAGCCTTGTAATCAGTGGTACAGGGGTTATTGATGCAAATACTGCTTCGATACTCGTTACAAATCGAGGGAAAATAACGTCTGTTACAATTGAGTCGGGCATTAGAGGGATCGCCGAGAGTGCATTTTATAATTGCACAAAGGTATCAAGCGTTTCTATTCCAGATACTGTAACGGACATTGGTAAGACTGCATTTTATGGTTGCTCTAATCTGAAAAGCGTGAAACTTCCGGCTGGACTGACAGCTATTCCTGAAGGGGTCTTCTCCGAATGTGAAAACCTTGAGAGCATTGAGATTCCGGAAGGTGTAACGACAATTGGCGAGCAGGCATTTAACAGATGCAAGAAACTGTCCAGTGTAACCATGCCAACAAGCGTAACAAAAATTTGTGGTTGGGCATTTGGAGAGGTATATCCGGAGAATTTGGTCATCCAGTATGCGGGTACTAAGAAAGAGTGGAATGCCATTGAAATCGATACGAAGTGTAATTACTGGTGGTATGATGACGATACTACAGCACAAGTGATTTACAACGGACAAGAAGAATGCAATCATTCTTACACATATGACCTCGTTGATTCCGTCAAGTGGAGCGATGACTACAAGTCGGCAAAGGTAGAGTTTGTTTGCCAGACCT
>CAVFAY010000022.1:0-40910 GCA_963620595.1 Anaerotignum sp.
CAAATTAAAACTAAACGGTCTGAGTCCTGTGCAGTACAGGATTCAAACCGTTCAGATCACTTAATTCTTATTTTTGTCTAACAAACAGGGTTCACTTCATGTTGATTCAGAATGGCTCTTCTTCCAATAATTCCTCTTCTTGTTTGATTGGATCAACTTCCAGCCCGCGAATCCGTGAGCAGAACTGGAAAATATCACTGCACACAGCGAGTACGGTTCGGCTGCACAGCACATCATGTCCGCCTTCCGGATAATATCGCAAGCTCTTATCCGGCACATGCAGCAGCTTAAACAAGTGCTCTGCATTGGATGGATCACACACAGCGTCATCCCGCGTCTGCAACACCAAAACAGGACACTGGACACAGCCAGCTCCCCGTTTTTTCGTCCGCTGAACCAGCAGTTCAAGCTGGTAGCGGGCAGGCAGCGCGCGCACGCCGCTCATTCTCGGCTGTAAATCCGATTGAAAAATTCGATTCCACAGGCGCATCTGCCGTTCCGACGCGCAGGGGGTATTGACAAAAATACTGGCAGCAGGTCCAAGATCCTGCATATGCAACAACAGCACACCGCCCAGAGATAAGCCGACAAGAGCAATTCTCTGGTATCGTTTGCGCAACGACAAATATTCCATTCGGACACCATGCACCCAATGGTCTTTATCCAGCCGCAGATCTTCGTTTCCGGAAGGTGTGGTCAGGAATGTATCTATGCCGCTGTCGCACATATGGTCACGCAAAATGACACCGGCCTGACTGCCTGCACCAAATCCGCTGACAATCAGACAGCAGAAGTCGTTTTTGGTTTCGTTCGGCACGTTTTGCTTCCTCCACATACAAACAAGCCGCATCGTGCGGCCTGCGTTCTTTTCACGCTTACCATTATAGCACTCGTTCCGCTGAAATGAAACGAACAATCTGTGAACAATTCAGCAACAGTTTGGTTACAAAAAATGTGTTGTTTGAAACATTTTGGCATGATTTTTGTCATTTTTTAGCAAAACAGCACGTATGCCAAGAAGCCCCTCCCGATGGGGAGAGGCTTCTTGTTATCTATTCTCAGCGTTTATTCTTCTTCACTGTCCAGTGCGAGTGCCAGATGCAGCTCATCCAGCTGCTTCTGATCGACTGCGGACGGGCAAGCCGTCATCAGCTCGGATGCATTCTGTACCTTCGGGAAGGCAATGACATCGCGGATGGAATCCAGACCAGCCAGCAGCATGCACAGACGATCCAGACCATATGCCAAGCCGCCGTGCGGAGGTGCACCGTACTTGAACGCGGTCAACAGATGGCCAAAGCGCTCCTGTGCGTCCTCGTCCGAGAAGCCCAGTGCACGGAACATGCGCGCCTGTGTCTCCGTGGAATGGATACGGATGGAACCGCCGCCCAGCTCGCAGCCATTGAGGATAATGTCGTATGCCTTTGCGCGAACCTTTGCCGGATCGCTCTCCAGAATATCCAGATCCTCGTCCATCGGCGCGGTGAACGGATGATGCATCGCTACATAGCGATTCTCTTCTTCGCTGTACTCAAACTGCGGGAATTCAACAACCCACAGCAGCTTGTAATCATGCGGGTCAATGACACCGAGACGCTTTGCCAGCTCGCAGCGCAGAGCACCCAGTGCGGTCACTGCGGTCTGCCAATCGCTGTCAGCAACAACGAACAGCAGGTCGCCGTCCTTTGCCTGTGCCTTTGCCTTGATTGCCTCAATTTCCTCCTCAGACAGGAACTTGGCAAACGAGGAGGTCATCTTGCCGTCAGCTGCCAGCTTCATCCAAGCCAGACCCTTTGCGCGGTAGGTCTTGACAAAGTCCTGCAGCTTATCAATTTCCTTGCGCGGGAACTTGTCTGCGCCGCCATTGATGTTAATCAGACGAACGGTGCCGCCCTCCTCAACTGCGCCCTTAAATACCTTAAACGAGCAATCCTTCGCAATATCCGAAATATCTACGATTTCATAGCCAAAGCGCAGATCCGGCTTGTCGGAGCCGTACTTGTCCATAGCATCCTGCCACTTCATGCGCGGCAGCGGCAGCTGAATATCTACATCCAGCACTTCCTTAAACACGCGCTTGAGGAAGCCTTCATTGACGGCAATGACATCGTCCTGCTCAACAAAGGACATTTCCAAGTCGATCTGTGTGAACTCCGGCTGACGGTCAGCGCGCAGATCTTCATCACGGAAGCAGCGAGTGATCTGCATATAACGGTCAACACCGGACAGCATGAGCAGCTGCTTATACTGCTGCGGCGACTGCGGCAGAGCATAGAACTTGCCCGGATGCACGCGGGACGGTACCAGATAGTCGCGGGCACCTTCCGGTGTGGACTTTTGCAGCATCGGGGTCTCGATCTCCAGGAAGCCCTGCTCGTCAAAATAATTGCGGGCGATCTGGGTCACGCGATGACGCAGAGCCAGATTGCGCTGCATAGACGGACGGCGCAGATCCAAATAGCGATACTTCAGACGCAGCTGGTCATTGACTTCCTTGTTATCGGAAATTTCAAACGGCGTGGTCTCAGACTTGGACAGCACGCGAATATCGGTTACGGCGATTTCTACTTCGCCGGTCGGCATCTTCTTGTTGATGGCGTTTGCATCGCGCAGAACAACCTTGCCGCGAATCGCCAGCACGTACTCGGTGCGCACACCGAACGCAATGTCAAACAGATCTGCATTGACAGACTTGTCAAAGGTACACTGGATGGTACCTGTGCGGTCACGCAGCAGCAGGAACAGCACGCCGCCGTTGTCGCGGGTACGCTCGCACCAGCCGTTGACGGTTACTTCCTTTTCAGCATCCGCTGCACGCAGCTCGCCGCACCATACGGTGCGCTTCATGCCATGAATGGATGTATTCATAAAAAACCTCTTCCTTTTTGTCTTGGATATTTATGCCATGACAACAGCAGCAATTGCCTCTGCCGTCAGTTCTGTCTCTGTCTGCTCGCCGGTCTCCATGTTCTTGACGCGCAGCACCTTGCTCTCCAGCTCGCCATCACCGATAACGGCAGAGAAACGCGCACCGATACGGTCTGCATGTTTCATCTGTGCACGCAGGCCGCGGCCAACCAGATCGCGCTCTGCGGATACGCCGAGCTGACGCAGGTCATATACCAGCTTCTGCACCGGACGATCTGCCTCATCACCCAGCGGTGCCAGATAAATATCGGTCTTCGGCGGCTCCGGGAACGGTGCGCCGACAGCTTCCATCACCATAATCAAACGCTCCAAGCCGCAGCCAAAGCCCATGCCCGGTGTTGCCTGACCGCCCAGTTGAGAGACCAGACCATCATAACGGCCGCCGCCGCAGATGGTGCCCTGTGCGCCGATATTGGTGGAAACAAACTCAAAGACGGTCTTGGTGTAGTAGTCCAGACCGCGCACAATGTTGGTGTCGATCTCATACTCGATGCCCATATCGTCCAGATACGTCTTTACCTTTTCAAAGTGCTCTCGGCAGTCATCGCACAGATAATCCAGCGCAATCGGCGCATCTGCTGCAACCTTCTTGCAGGCTTCCTGCTTGCAGTCGAGAATACGCATCGGGTTGCGATCCAGACGGTTCAGGCAGTCCTCACACAGGCAGTCCTTGTGCTGGTTGAGATAGCCCTTGAGCATGTCATAGTACTTCGGACGGCAGTTCGGACAGCCAATCGAGTTGATGTGTACCTTTACCTCGGTGATGCCCAGACGCTTGAGTGCCGTATCCGCCAGAGAAATGATTTCAGCATCGGTTGCCGGCGTCGGTGCACCAAAACATTCTACGCCAAACTGATGATGTTCGCGCAGGCGACCCTTCTGCACGTTCTCATAGCGGTAGTTCGGCACGATATAATATGCCTTGAACGGCAGACCCTTGGCATACAGAGAATTTTCCAGATACGCGCGGACTGTAGACGCGGTGCCTTCCGGACGCAGGGTGACAGAGCGGCCGCCCTTATCGGTAAACGTGTACATTTCCTTCTGTACAACGTCCGTCGTGTCGCCGATGCCGCGGTTAAACAGCTCTGTGTGCTCAAAATTCGGGAAACGAATTTCCTCAAAACCATACTCCATCGCAATGGTGCGCAACACGCCTTCCACGTAATGCCATTTGTATACCTCGGACGGTACAATATCCTTGGTGCCCTTCGGGGCTTTGATGAGTTCAGCCATAAATGGTTATTCCTTTCCGGCAGGCGGCTCACGTGCCGCCGCCCTTTGTTTCTGCTGCGAACAAATCACAGTGACGAAAAACAGGCGGTCTTGGAAACCGCCTGATTCTTTTTTCTTTTGTCGCCTTATCTCTTCGGCTTCGGATTGACGATGTCGCGCCAATCCAAATCGCCGCGATCCAGACCAAGAACCAGCATTTCCGCCGTTGCAACATTGGTTGCAATTGGGATATTATGCATGTCGCACAGTCGGATCAGGGAATGCAGATCCGGCTCGTACTCGCTGTTGGAGTTTGGATCACGGAAGAACAGCACCATATCAATCTCGTTGTAGGACACGCGAGCACTAATCTGCTGCTCACCACCCTGCATACCAGCAAGATACCGTTCAATCTTCAGACCGGTAGCATCTGCCACCAGCTTACCTGTCGTTCCTGTCGCGCAAAGATTATGCTTGGACAGAATGCCACAGTATGCCATACAGAACTGGATCATCAGTTCCTTTCTCTTATCATGTGCAATTAATGCGATATTCAAGTTCAGACACCCTCCTTACCGGTCTTTCGCAATAGTTTCTTTATAAACGCATCAGCGGTACTTCTTCGCCATCCAGCCGTCGTGCGATGTTTTGGTAGGCGGCCGCCGCGCTTCTCGCCTTCTCCGACTGTACCGGCTTTCCAGCACCCGCCGCAACAGATACAGCTTCGTCCTCCGGTACAATGCCGAGCAAACACAATCCCGTCGCGTCCATCGCGTCATCCACAGTTCCAATCGCGCCTCTGCGAATAAGTCTCCTGCGAATGCGATTGACAACCAAACGAACCTGCATTACGCCATCGTCTTCCAATACCCGCGCCATGCGCTCTGCGCCGCGCAGACTGCCGCTGCCGCCGCAGGTGATAATGATCGCCTCATCTGCCACAGCTGCAAACGCGTGAAATTCTTCCGCCAGTCCCGCCGGCCCATCAATGAGAATATAGTCGAATTTTTCCTCATTTGCCTGACGCGCCAGCAAACGCATCCCATCTATCGTCAGCGTGCCGGACGCAAGCGGTTCCGCAGGTGCAGTGAGCAGGAAGAGTTTTTCCAGATCCGGATGATGTGCGGCAGCTTCCGTCAGCGGAATCATACCGGACGCGACATCTGCAAAGCTGAATACCACGCGGTCGCTCATGCCAAGCACGATGTCCAGGTTGCGCAGACCGGAGTCCCCGTCCACAACGAGAACCTTATGATCCCGCCTTGCCAGCGCAGCACCAACGCCCGCTGCCAGAGAGGTTTTGCCTGTTCCTCCCTTGCCGGATGCAATAACGATGATTTTTGTCATAACGCCTCCTGCTAATCAATAAAATTATATACCAAATACATGTTTTGCACAAGTGTTTTCTCTTATCTTTTTTGACATTTGTTACAATCGCTGTGCGCTTGCAAGCCACAAGCGCACAGTTTTTTTGCAATTGTTATGCAATGACGTCGTAAGCGCCGACATCATTGGTTCCTGTCGTGCTGTCCGACGTGCCATTCTCCCCATTTTTGTCGGAATAAAAGTACGCATCATAGATGTCGCGGACAACCGGTGCTACGTTATTGCCAGAATCGCCGCCCTCGATGACAACGCAGACCGCAATCTGCGGATCTTTATACGGCGCATATGAGATAAAAATACCGTTATCCAACTTGGTGCCGGAAACCTGTGCAGTACCCGACTTGCCAGCAACCTTGATAGAGTAATTTGCGAATACCGATGATGCCGTACCATCTTCTCCGGTAACCTTCGCCATACCTTGCTGAACCAGCTTCCATGTGCTGTCCGCCGCCTCGACCTTGTTGCGCACGGTCGCTTCCTTCGTATAAATCGTATCAGAATAGTCATAGGCTTTGACGGAACGCAGCAGATGTGCCTCGTACTGGGTGCCATTGTTTGCAATTGCCGCACAGTAATTTGCCAGCTGCAGTGGTGTAAATGCATTGTCGCCCTGTCCGATTGCCGTCTGAATGCTGTCTGCTCCGCTCCAATCGCGCAGCGACGAGTCATTCTTTTGTGCTTCCGCCCGTTCGGTCGGACCGGCGGCTCTGCCCTTCTTCTCACCGGACAGCTCCAAGCCCGTGTACTCGCCAAGTCCAAATGCCTTCGCATACTTCTCCAGATTTTCACCGCCAACCAAACGGCCAGTCTCAAAGAAGAAATAGTTACAGGAATCTTCCAGCGCATCCGTGACATCTTCCCAGCCGTGACCGTGACCGGTCGAGTTATAGATCCAGCACTTTGGATGATATCCCTTAAAGTAGGTGTAAATACCGGTGTCATAAATACGCGTATCCGCATCAATTTTTCCGGTTTCCAGACCAGCAACTGCTGTCACCGGTTTAAATGTCGAACCCGGTGCATAGGTACCGGCAATCGAACGATTGAGCAGCGGCGTCAGCTTATTGGCAGCCAGTTCTTCATAATCCTCATTAAACGTTGCCAGATTATACGTTGGATAGTTCGCCAACGCAAGAATTTCGCCATTGCGAACATCCACAACGACAGCCGCACCGCCCTTGGCGCCGCTAATGCTTTGACAGCGTTGTGCCAGAGACTGCTCAGCAACCTTTTGCAGATTCGCGTCAATGGTCAAAATGACATTGTTGCCGGACTTGGCTTCCTTAGTCTCTTCCTCGCTCACAACATTGCCGCGCGCATCGGTCTGAATCGCACGTTCACCATCTGTGCCGCGCAGATATTCCTCAAAGGCCTGCTCCGCGCCAGTCTTGCCGACCTGTGCATTCATTGAGTAGCCACTGTCTTTATACTTGTCCCAGTCCTCTGCAAAAATCGGACCGGTGTAGCCCAAGATATTGGCAGCGACGTCGCTTACCACTTCGCGTTCCGCTGAGGTTTCCACTTCCACGCCGGCATACTTTTCCTGCTGTTCGCTGATGCGCACAACAAGATCCATAGAAATATCAGTCGCCAGTGTAAACGAATTGTACATGGAGAACTGTTCCTGATCCATCTGATAGCGAATGCCAACGATTTTACGCGCATCCATCGCACTCAGACTGCTATCTACTTCGTACAACTTGCGCAGATTGCTCATAATCGCATCTGCATCCAAATCTTCTCCCCATTCCTGCTTGGTACAGAACGTCTGTAAGCTTTTATAGTCTGAGGAATCCTCATCCTTGGTAAACGCAAATGAGCCGCGTCTGCCATTGGAAATCGGCAGTGTGTCATTGATTTCCGCGTCTTCATCCGCATCAATCAAATTGACCAGCTGCAAAATGCGGTCATTTTGCCCCTCTTTGTCCCAAAACGCGTAGGTAACACACAGCTTATATACAGTTTTATTGGACACCAGCGTTTCTCCGTTTCTGTCCAAAATATCGCCGCGAGATGCTGAAATGTTGTTCGTGTATGTGTACAGCTGGCTCGCCTTGCTGGCATATTCATCGCCATGAATGATCTGCAGGGAAAACAGGTTCGCTGCAACGACCAAACTGCACAGCAAACCGCCCGCCGTAAGTACGGTCAATCGATTTAACAGTTTTTTCTTATGACGATCCATCGCTGTCTCCTTCCGTCAGCTGCTCCACAGCAAACGCCGTGCGCTTGGTTCGTCCGCTGATTGCGCGAACGATGTACAGGACAATCGGGCTGAGAATCAGCGCAAGAATAATTTGCAGTCCGGTTCTAGTGATGAGCAGCCATGCATTGATGTTGCCAAACTGGAAGCTGAACAAATAACGAATCGCCGCCAGCGCAGCGATCATGCCTGCTGTGCAGAGCATCGTGCCGCGCAGCTGCCGATGGCGGAAGCGATTGGCGCCAAGCTGTCCGCAGACGATGCCGCCGATCAGATAGTACAGTGGATACAGCCCTTCTACGCTCGTTCCTGCCACATCATACAACAGACCGGCAAACAAGCCGCACACAAATCCTGTGCCGGATCCCATCACGATGCCGGCTGCCGCGACAATCAGCGGCAGAATATCAATGTGCACACTGAAAATAGAGATCCGCACGCCCAGACTGCTCTGCACAACATACACGAGCACGAGCAGCAGCATGCAGAGCACAACGCGCCCCGCAAAATGCAGATTATGTTGTTTCATGCCGTGCCTCCTCAGTCTGCGTTGGTTGTTTCTGTTTCCGTAATAATATATACGTTTGTCAGCTCAGAAAGCTTAACCATTGGCGCGATCACCGCATAATTGGACATGCCATCGCTCTCCGTCTTAATACTTTCCACAGTTCCAATGGTTAACCCCTTCGGGAAATATCCACCTGTGCCGCTTGTCGTGACGGAATCGCCAACAACAACATCGGCATCCTTACTCAGATAACTAACCTTGAGTCTTCCATCGCTCATCAGCTTGTAATCGCCCTCTGCCACGCCGATTTCGCCGGTGCGCGTGACGAGTGCGCCCGCAGACATATTCTTATCAATGACTGTCGTCACCTGTGCGGTGTGGTCGGATAGATCAGTGATATAGCCCACCATGCCCTGCGATGTAACCACGCAGTCGTACTTTTCCAAGCCGTCTTTGCTCCCGGCATCAATGGTCAGAACGCTCGACCACTCATCCAATGTGCGGCCGATAACTTGCGCCTGTTCATAACTGAACGAGGTGTTTCGCTCCGACACGCCGAGCATAGATTTCAACTCTTTGTTTTCCTCTGCATCCGCCTGTGCAGACTCCAATTTCTTGGTCAGATCCGTCACCTGCTTTTTGAGCGAGTCATTTTCCGCTTTCAGCTCGTCATAGCTGTGGAACTTATTGTATGTATCCGCCACGCCGACAGCCGCATGAGTAATGCCGCGCTCCGCCGGCATCAGCACGCCGCCCAGCGTGCGCGAAATGATGCTGTCTTGCTTGGCAGCCCCTGTAAATACCATCAGCACCAGACAAAGGATCACGGCAATGACCGCAACAGGAAACCATCTGGTATGAACCATGGTTCTCCAACTTTTCCGCAAATTCGATCAACCTTTCTGTTTTTTCACACCGGCATCGATGCCGACCTGCCACAGCATTTCATGCAGCATACAAATCGGCAATCCCATGACACCATAATAATCTCCGTCAATGCCTGCAACAAACAAGCCGCCCATGCCTTGAATGCCATAGGCTCCCGCTTTATCCATTGGTTCGCCGGTCGCAGTATAGGCTTCCGCCTCGCCTTCATGCAGCGTTCGGAACGTCACATCCGTCACAGAGACCTGTGTCAGCTCGCGCTCTGGTGTTTTGACACACACCGCTGTCATCACCTGATGAGTTCTTCCGGACAGCTGCCGCAGCATTTGCACAGCATCCGTCTCGTCCTTTGGCTTGCCCAAAATCACATCGTCACATACAACAATGGTGTCCGATGCGATAATCAACGCTTGCGGATCGCTGCCTCTCGCCACCGCCTGTGCTTTGCGCTGCGCAAGACAGGCAACATTTTGTTTCGGCGTAAATCCCGGCGTCAAGCTTTCGTCCGTATGAGCAGGACAGACCTGAAAATCCGAAAAAATACGGGCAAGCAATTCCTTTCGGCGAGGAGATTGCGAAGCAAGAATCACCGGTTGGAATCGAGATTCCATCATTCGGTCTGCCTCCTTATCGTCCGGTTGAGCCAAAACCGCCGCTACCGCGTTCGGTTTCCGACAAATCTTCCGCTTCTACTGCGGTAAACTGCGCAACCGGCAAGATGCACAGCTGCGCAATGCGCTCGTCCGGCTTGATGGTATATGCTTCCTTCGACAGATTGACGAGACCAACGGAAATCTCTCCGCGATAGTCGCTGTCAATCACGCCGACACTGTTGGACAGTGTCAGTCCGTGCTTTACTGCCAGACCGCTGCGTGCAAACACAAACGCACCATACGATGCATCCGGCAGCTCAATCGCAAGGCCCGTCGGAATCAGTGCCCGTCCCATCGGCGGGATGGTCAGTTCTTCATCAATATTGGCGTGCAGGTCTGCACCCGCCGCACCGCTTGTCGCATGTTTGGGAAGCTGCGCGAGCTTTCCTTCCGGAGAAGGGATACGACGAAATCGTATTGTCATCATTGGTTATTCTACTCCTCTGCGGTATAGTCCGCGGGTCATCGGTACGCCGAAATCTGGCGTTTGTCCGTCTATCACACGGCACGCAATCTCTGTCGCCTGCCGTGGGCTTTCATCAGAAAACAGCAGCCGCGCATATGTCACGCCGGTTCTCTGATATTCCTCCGGTTCTACATAAAGTGGCTGGGAATTATACAAGGTGTTTCGGCAGTGTTCCTCTCGGAACACCGGAAATTTGGCGCCCATGCGATCAGTCAAATAATAAGTACCCTTAGAACAGCCGCCGTGTCCATCTCGACGGCAGCCGCCCTTTTTGCCTGTCATCATGCAGTTTTCCGTTATCATCAGCGGCAGTCGGCCGTACACAATCAACTCGGTTTCCATAGGCTTTTGCATGTCTCGAATCTGCGGCAGGCGCAGCTCATAAGACACCGTCTGGCGCGATACACCGATCTGACGCAAGGTTTCCATCGCCTCACCGTTCCATGCATTGAGTCCAAAATCACCAAACGCCGTCATGCCGCACGCCTGTACCAGCTTCGGCTGGGCGATATTGCCGCACAGAGCAGCCGTACAGCCCATCCGCTTACATTGCTCCAGCTGATGCAGCACCTGTTTCTGTTCTCTGTCCCAAATAATGCGCGGCAGTACCGGAACGAGAACACATCCACGCGCAAGCAGCTCGCGCGTGCGTGCTTCATTTTGTACCAGCTCGTGTATCGGAACATAGAACGTCTCAACAGGCAATTGTGTCATGGCATCGGTCAGCTGTTTGAGCTGCCGCACCTGTACGGTATATCCACGAAATGCACCGTGTTTTGTCGCGCTCGCCGCCTGTCGTTCGGTCTCACGCAGCGGCGGCAACGCCGCTCTCTGCTGGATTAACTGTTCCAACGCCTGTCGGCGCATATCATTGACAACACGCGCCGGAATGCGCAGACCGCCATCCAGTTGTATGTCGATCGTTTGTACCGCAAACATCGTTCCACCGGTCTTTTTCAGCGACTTTTCGACATCCGCTGCAGTTGTCTCTTTGCGCTGTGCCGCTTCTGCGGCATCTGCTGTAATAAATACCGTGTGCACGCCATCGGTCACTGTCAGCTGCATCTCACGCTGTACCCGTGCGGTGAAAGACAGCTGAATCGGCACCAAATCCGCCTCCTGTCCCTCCGCATACGAACGCGCCGCCTCCTGATACAGCGGTTTCAGCTCTCTGTCCGGTGTCTCTGAGCGCACGCCGAACATCGAGGGGCCAATTCTGTCATCCAAATAGCCCTGTGTAAAGCCATCGCGGGAAAAAACCTTTGCCAACGTCTGCATCTCTTCGCGTGTCGGCGCGCGGTTTTCGCGCAGAACAGCGGCATAAATACGCGTGACAATCGCTACATATTCCGGCCGCTTCATGCGTCCCTCAATTTTGAGAGAGGACACGCCCGCCTCACATAGTGCCTGCAAGCGCGGCAGCAGACACAAATCTTTGAGGCTCATCGGATAGCTGTTTTTTCCACCATATGGCAGGCGGCACGGCTGGGCACACAGACCTCGATTTCCGCTGCGTCTGCCAATCACCGCAGACAGCTCACACTGTCCCGAATAACACATGCACAGCGCACCGTGTACAAACACCTCGGTTTCTACACCAGACTCCTGAGTGATGCGCCGAATCTCTTCGAGCGGCAGCTCTCGTGACAGTACCACGCGGGAAAATCCCAGTGCTTTCGCCTGCCGCGCACCTTCCAGCGAATGAATAGTCAACTGCGTCGATGCATGAAGCACCGCATCTGGAAAGGTCTCTCGGATGCAGCGCGCCGCACCAAGATCCTGGACAATGAGCGCATCTGCACCCGCATCCAGCAGCAGTCGGACATCGCGCAGCAATGCTGGAATCTCTCGATCCGACACCAAGGTATTGACCGTGATATTCGTCTTTACGCCGCGCATACGGCAGTAAGCAATTGCCTCTCGCATCTGCTCCGGAGAAAAGTTCTTTGCACCGCGTCGGGCATTAAACGTGCCAAATCCCAGATAAACGGCGCCCGCCCCGTTTTGTACGGCAGCGCGCACCGCTTCCATCGAGCCTGCCGGAGCCAACAGCTCCGGCAATTTTTTGTTCTGCATCACTTAAACAACCGTGCCAGCCGTGCGCTTGCATCGCTGAGCTGACGCTGGGTCGAGTTCAGTTCCTTTTCCAACTCCTCGACACGCTGCCGGGTCTTTTCAGAGTCTGCAGCCTGTTCCCGCAGAGCAATCAGTTCTTGCCCAACGCGCTCTGCCTGTTCTAAATCGTTATTATGACGAGCATCTGCCTCGATCAGCTGCTGTTCCAGTTCATTGATGCGGCTGCTGTAATTCTCTGCATCTTGAATTGCGCTCTGCGTACGCTGTTGAGTCTCACTCAGCTTCTGTTCCAGCTCCGAAACACGGCGACTGCTCTGTTCTGCGCCGTTATTGCTGTCCTCTACCTGCTTCAGCGCGGCACGCAGTTGGCTCTCCAGCTCCGAAACACGCTTGCCGCTGCTCTCTGCTAGGGCATTTGCCTGCCGCATCTGCTTCTGCGTTTCTTCCAGCTTGTCTGCCAGCTCCGATGCGCGGCGGCTGTGCGTTTCCACCTCCGTGCTCGCTGTTGCCGCCTGCTGCTTGGTCTCAGCCAGTGCGCCTTCCAGTTCAGCAATACGTGCCTGATATACATCGCTCTGTGCCGCCGCATCCTGCAGCTGCTTGACGGTTTGTTCCAGCTCGGCAATGTGCGCCTTATACTGGTTAACTTCTGCCATTTCCTTGTCTTTTTCCTCCGCAGCCTGCTCCAGACTGTGGATCTCTTCCTGTGTGTCCGCCAGCTCACGGGACAGGCTTTTGTTCTCATCCAGATATTTGGAAATCTGCGTTCGGAGATTTTCCGAGCCCTTGACTGCTTGTACATAGTTATCCGCAATATCGCAGGCTGTCAACAGCACCGCCTGCATCGTGCTGGCACCGCTCTCTTTGATCTTGCACACGCGATTGTCCACGAGTGCTGCGATCTTGGTCATATATTCTTCATCCTGCTCACCGGTCATAGTAAACCGGTTGCCGGCAATGACGACCTCGACTCTGTTTTTCATAGGAATCCCTTGCCTCCAATTGTCCGCTCTCACGGTTTTGCCTTGTATTCCGCGGGCGAATTTCTTCATATGGTAGTATTATAGCACAGACCATTCGGGTTTGTTAACAGTTTGTTGGACCTCTGCGTGTATTTTTGCGCAAAAATTCCATGCAATCTGTTCACTATATACATCCTGCACAGAAAATTCGCACGACTGGAAATTGTATCCGGCGGCATTTCGTGATAAAATGAAAAACAGTATAGCAAAACCGTACCATTGCAAAGGAGTTTCCCCATTATGATGAACCTGAGTCAGGTGCGCCGCATCGTGGTAAAAGTAGGCACTTCTACCCTCACTTATCCGACCGGCAAGCTGAATATTCGCGGCATTGAGCGCCTCGTGCGCTGCATTGCCGATTTGCACAATCGCGGCTACGAGATGGTTCTTGTATCATCCGGTGCCATCGCCGTCGGCGCGTCTAAAATGCGTCTGCCAGAACGGCCAAAGGAACTGCGCATGAAGCAGGCAGCCGCCGCTGTCGGCCAGTGCGAGCTGATGCATGTCTATGATAAAATCTTTGCCGAATACGGCATCAACACGGCGCAGATTTTGCTCACCACAGAGGATACCGAAGACGAGACACGCCGCCGCAATGTACACAATACCTTTGACGCTCTGCTTGAAACCAATTCCCTGCCGATTGTCAACGAAAACGACACGGTTGCCGTAGAGGAAATCGAGTTTGGTGACAACGACAGTCTTGCCGCTGTCGTGTCGCGCGTCTCGGACGCAGATCTTCTCGTCATCTTTACAGATATGGACGGTCTGTTCGATGACAATCCGCGCGAAAATCCGGAAGCCCGCCTGATTCCTGTCGTACATGAAATCAACGATGAGCTGCGCGCCATCGCAGGCGGCGCAGGCACGGCAAACGGCACCGGCGGCATGATTACGAAGCTGCACGCCGCAGAGCTGTGCAATGAAAAGAATATTCCGATGTTTGTTGTCAATGGCGCAAAACCGGAAATCCTTTATGAACTGGCAGACGGCCGCCTCGCCGGCACCCTTTTTCTGCCGCCGAACTATGATTCTGCAAGGAGCTGAGATACATATGAACACGGTATTAGACACCTGTAAGCGTGCCGCTGCCGTCAAGCAGGAAATCGGCACATTGGGAACCAACGAAAAAAATCGTGCACTGCTCGCCATCGCGGACGCCTTGCAGGCACATCGCGCAGAAATTCTTGCCGCCAATCAACTGGATATTGATGCCGGTAGAAAAAACGGCTTAAACGAAGGTCTGATTGACCGTCTGACGCTGGGCAACGACCGCATTGATGGCGTGGCGAACGGCTGCCGTCAGGTTGCCGCGCTCCCTGATCCGATCGGTGAAGTGTCCGAGATGAAAGTGACGCCGAACGGCTTAAAAATCGGCAAAAAGCGCGTGCCGATGGGCGTCATCGGTATTATTTACGAAGCACGCCCCAATGTCACTGTGGATGCCGCTGCCCTGTGCTTCAAAGCCGGTTCCGCCTGCGTGCTGCGCGGCGGCAAGGAGGCTTTTCACTCCAATCAGTGCCTGATGGGCATTATGCGCGATGCCATTGCTTCCTGTGGCTTATCACCGGATATTTTAAATCTGATTGAGGACATTACACACGAGGGTGCCAATGTCATGATGCAGGCAAACGGTCTCATTGATGTATTGATCCCGCGCGGTTCTGCTCGGCTGATTCAGGCCGTTATCAAAACGGCAACGATTCCGGTCATTGAAACCGGCGTAGGCAACTGCCATGTTTACGTCGATGCCAGCGCAGATATAACCATGGCACTGGACATTTTAGAAAATGCCAAATGCCAGCGCATTTCCGTGTGCAATGCCGCCGAGAGTCTGCTGGTACACCGTGACATCGCGGATCAGTTCCTGCCGCTCGCAAAGCAGAGACTGGACAAGCATCATGTGATCTGGCACGGCTGTCCGAAGACCTGCGCCATTCTCGGTGCGGATATTCTTCCGGCAACCGATGAGGATTATGGCACAGAATACCTCAACTATGAAATTTCCTGCAAGGTCATCGACTCGACAGATGCCGCCATTGACCACATCAACTACTATAACACCGGACACTCAGAAGCAATCGTCACGCATGATTACTTTAACGCTCAGCGTTTTCTGGATCGCGTCGATGCCGCCGCTGTCTATGTCAATGCTTCCACCCGTTTTACCGACGGCGAAGAATTTGGCTTTGGTGCGGAAATCGGTATTTCTACGCAAAAACTGCACGCACGCGGCCCGATGGGTCTCAAGGAACTGACTTCCAGTAAGTACATCATCTACGGAGAGGGTCAGATTCGCTGAACCAACCACACAGAAAGGATACAAGCACATGGAGCGCGAATTTAAGTGGAATATCAAACAGCCGGAAGATTTTGACCGGATCGCGGACAGTGATTTTGTCAAACCTTTGGTGACAGAGGAAATCCGTCTGGAAATGGAAGCCGCCTACTATGACACGGCAGACGGACTGGTCTCCAAGGCACATGGCGGACTGCGTCTCCGCCGAGAAAACAAGGACAAAGTCGTTTGTCTCAAGCTAGCTGCCCGCAGCGCCTTCGACGGTGCCTGCAAAGCACGGGAAGAATATGAAGTCTCTGCCGATGACATCCGCTCCGGCATTCAAAAACTGCCGTCTGTCGGTGCCCCGCAGGATTTTTGCGATAGGCTCATGCAAGTCAATCTGATTGAACAGGGACGCACAATGTTCACGCGATTTGCTTCCCAGCTGTCTTATAAGGGCTGCACCTGCGAATTGTCCTTTGACTATGGACGCATGACGCATTCGACCCGCATCGGCACCATCTGTGAGATGGAGCTGGAATATAAGGGCGGCAGTGACTTTGATTTTGACGAGCTGGCAATTACGCTGCAAAACAAGTTTGAACTGGAACCGCAGCCACTGTCTAAGCTCGCACGAATGATGAGATTATAACTGATAACGAAAAATCCCGCAGAAAAAAATTCTGCGGGATTTTCTTTTGTTCAGCTTAGTTATACTCGGCAGCTCTGATCGTATTTTGTCAGCATCGTTGCCGCCTCGGCTCTCGTTGCTCTGCCCTGCGGTTTCAAGTATGTTTTTCCGCTGGATTTAGAACCAGTAATAACGCCTCTGTTCACACACCACAGCATCGCATCCTTTGCCCAGCCGGACACCTGATTGGCATCTGCATAGGCAGTCAAATCAGAATACGTGCCCGGTTTTCCCTGCGCTGCATACAGCATAACCGCCATTTGCTCTCTCGTGACATCATTGTTTGGTGCAAATTTACCGTTTCCAACGCCGCTAACAATTCCCTGCTGGCTCGCCCACTGCACTGCGTTATAGTACCACGCGCCCGGCTGTACATCGCTGAACGCCTGCGCGCCCGATACGTTAGGGCTTCCCGCCTGCGCATACAAAATCTGTGCGACCATCGCACGAGATACCGTCGTATACGGCGCAAAGATATTGCTGCTCATGCCGTTCATCATGCGGTGAGCATAAACGTACTCTACATAATCTACAAACCAGTCGCTATTTTTTACATCAGTAAATACATCCGAAGCAGACCAGGTCTTCCAAGTGACTTTTCCATCGTAGTCCTTTTTTACTGCCTCTTTCCACGTCGAATTGTGCGCCGGATAGTATATCGTCACAGGATAAAAACCAAAGCATTCTTCTCCAATTCGTGGCTCGTTTCCTCGGAACGTAATTTTTTTCAGATCTGCACAGTAGAAAAATGCATCTGCACCAATTTCTGTCACCGTTGCCGGAATGTCAACATTATTTATCGAGCTACACGATGCAAACGCTTCTTTTCCAATTGTTTTTAATCCCATTGGAAGTTCAAGTTTTGTCAGTGCTACACAGCCATAAAACCCATAGTCTTCTATTGCCTGCACACTTTTAGGAATATATACCTCTTCTAAACATCCGCAATTGCTAAACATGGTCTCTTTTATTGCAGTAATTCCTTCCGGCAGTATTGCCCGTTTTAAATGTCCACAATGTCCAAATGCTTCTGCACCAATTTTGGTTACACTCTGAGGAACCTCAATCGACTGCAACATCCAACATCCAAAAAATGCCGCCGAGCCAATTTCCTCAACGCCATTTGAAATGGTCACTGTTTCCAGATTATCACAGGAAAAAAACGCGTCATCTTCAATTGTTTTCACTGTTTCCGGAATAGTTATCTCCAGAAGTTCTTGTGTATAAGCAAACGCATTTTTTCCAATTCGGCTTACACTTGATGGAATGATATAGCTTGAATCTTTTTTGCCCGTTGCATAAAACACCAATGTTGTTTTGTCTTTATTAAATAGCACATTATCTTCGGATACATACTTTTCATTTTCTGCATCCACAGTAATCGTGTTTAGATCCCAACAATCGTTTAATGCATCGGAAGCAATCTTCGTCACACTAGCAGGAATTTCAACGGTTGACAATACTCTGGAAGATTGAAACGCACATGAACCAATACTTGTGACACCTTGTTCAATGACAACCTTCTTAATCTGTCTATAAAAACTTTTCCATGGGGACTCATTATCATCAGAATAGTCCTCCATCTCTCCGGTGCCGCTAATGGTCAGCGTTCCGTCTTCGCTCAGTGACCACGTGACATGTTCACCGCAGGTACCGCTGGTCGGTTTTTGTTCCTCATCGGACACTACCGTCGCTTGTCCGGCATCTGCCGCAAATGCAGCCGGCACGGCAGAAAGCGCCATACAGCCCGCCAACAGCAAACTCGCCATTCTCTTCTTATTTTTCATGCTATTTTTACCTCCCAAAGTAAAAGTATGATGTTTTGTAACAAAAGTATTATACGGGATTTTATGACAAAAGACAATCAAAAAATCTTTTTTCTTCTCTATCCCCATAGAAAAAACCACTGGTGCAATACCAGTGGTTTCGTTTTCTGCAATATCTTACCTTTGCATCATCTGAAGGAGTCTGCTTATGCCTTCACATGCTTATGATCTTTTGATGATATTTCTCCGATTGAGTGCGTCCAAAATGCGCGGCAGCAGAATCGCATACACAATTGCCGTAACAATGCCTACCAAAAGACGCGGCGGGATGGCAACATAAATCGCAAAAAAGGATTGGTAATATCCATATAGCTTTTGTTCTACCAGCATAGCCCCCGTATTGCACAGTGTCACAAGAACAGAGGTGAGGCACGTCTCTAACGTCAAAATGCCAAGTTGTGTGCTGCTCCGAAATGCGCGAAACAAAAGTCCCATGGAAAATCCGCGCACAACAGCGGGAAGAATCCACAAAATCGTTGTCGCACTAAAACCATAGGTCAGCATTTGTCCAATAACCGCGCCGGTAAAGCCAGTTGCCGCTCCCCAAATCGGTCCGCCGAACACTGCCATAATCAGCACCGGCAAACCACTCAGCGATATTTTCAAATTTCCGGCAAACGGAACACTGATGCTCACTGCCAGAAAGTCAAGGCCGACATACATCGCAGCCATCATACCCGCCATACACATCAGGCGGATTTTGTTGTTTTGTGCTTTGTTCAAAATAAAATACCTCCTTATACCCGTTGTTCCGAAATATAAGGAGGTAAGATCCGTATTTCCGGCAGCGGGATGCAACACCTGAACCGCGGAACTTCCTTCGTCTATATGGCAACTCCCCGTCCATACAGCACTTAACGCTCAGATGCCTACTCTGCATAAGCTTATTTATTATACCTCTAACGCTGCGATTTGTCTACTGCTTTATGCATGCGCGCCTGCAATCCGTTTTTGAATATACGGCTTCACCTGATCGAAGCCGATACCCAGCGCAACAGACAATTCGCCGTACAGTAGCTTTTCTGCCCGTTTCATGTACTGCTGATCCGTCGAACCCATATGCCGCCCCGCCTTCATTGAGCGGCGGTTTTTGCGGTGTACAACCTTAATCAGACGAATCAGATCTTCATTTTCATGCGTATTCAGGCAAGCTCTGTACTTCTCGCTCTGCATACGAATGTCCTGATTGTTCTCCAGCTCCTCCGGAATTTCCGGAATGTGGTCGATAAAGCTCTCTGCGTCTGCACGTGACATAATCGGACGCATGAACGCCTTTGTATCTACAGGGGTGTAAATAATCTCTTTGTCGTATACCGGTGCAAGGGTATAATACAGCTTTTCTTTATCCGAAATTCCCTGCGGATGTCCAATATCTTTCACGCAACAAACGCCCGTATTTCCATACATGACCAGATCTCCGACTTGATACATATTTGCACTCCTTTTCCGATTTGTTCTAATTCTGTCGTATTGTTCCAGTTATATTATAACACTATTTTTACCCGCCAGTAATATTTATTTTGAAAAAAAGTGCCAATTTTTTCTGGTTCCACAAATTTTTCATGCGCTGAATACCAAAATGGTACATACTACGAGGGCAAATCGCCTCGATTTTGGCCGCAAAAAAGAGCAGCTCCTTACAAGAAACTGCTCTCTTCTGTCGTCTCTTTTTGACGAAGATCCTCCATCAGCTGCTGTAGCGTGACCGCACGCAGCTGATTTTCCATCGCCAGCGCAGCGGCGTCCAAGTAACCGGTCAAGATGCCATGCACCTCGCGTCCGACCGGACATGCCGGATTGGGATTCTCGTGAAAATGAAACAACGGCTCTTCTTTCGGCTCTACTGCATGGAAAATATCCAACAGAGTAATCTCCTCCGGTGCCTTTGCTAACGAAGCACCGCCGACACCTGCTTCTACACAAACCAAACCTGCTTTTTTCAGCTGTCCCAGCGTCTTGCGGATGATAACCGGATTGACATTGACGCTTCCCGCCAAAAAATCCGATGTAATTTTACAGTCCTCCCCAAACCGCACAATACACATCAAAATATGCGCTGCAATGGGGAGTCTGGAAGAAAACTGCATATGTTTTGCCTCCTGTGTTCAATAAAATTATTGTAGCATCGGTGCATCGGACTGTCAACGAAGAAAAAATCTTCAATCTTCCTCATTGTAACTCTTGACATTACAACAGTTTCGTGATATTCTCTCGTTGTAATCAAATCAGTTACAACAGTTCAAACAACAGCATGGAGGTTTTATTATGGAAAAGATTCTCGCGTTTTTGCAGGAAAATCCGGTTCAGTATCTGGCAACTGTAGGCCGTGACGGCAAAGCAAAGTGCCGTCCGTTCATGTTCGCCGGCGAGATGGACGGCAAGCTGTGGTTCTGTACCAACAACCAGAAGGACGTATACAAAGATATGCAGGAAAATCCGAACATCGAAATTTCTGTGTCCAGCCCATCTTATGCATGGATTCGCCTGCACGGCAAGGCAGTTTTCGAGAACAACATGGCGGCAAAAGAGCTGTGCATCTCCAATCCGATTGTCAAGGGTCAGTACCAGACCGCCGATAACCCGATTTTTGAGGTGTTCTACCTCGACGAGCCGCACGGCGTGATCGCTGACTTTTCCGGCAATCCGCCGTATGAATTTTAACGCACGGATTTGACTTTCTCCTTCGTTCCGCATACAATATGTTCATATCAATCAGAAAGACGGAGGTGTGAGCATGAAACAGTGTATGGATGCGGACAACCTGCATCGGCGTTTAAAGAAAATCATCGGTCAGCTGCAGGCAATCGACCGTATGGTGGATGAGGACGTGCCCTGCGAAGACATTCTCTCTCAGATGAATGCAGCAAAATCCGCCATTCACAAGTGTGGACAGGTCGTGCTCGAAGGACATATCAAGCACTGCGTGCGCGATGGCATTGAACACGGAGATGCCGACAAAACCATTGAGGAGTTTACCAAGGCCGTTGAGCGCTTTGCAAACATGGGCTAATATTTCTCAAATATCTCGATGACATCCACGGATCAAAATCTGTGGATGTCTCTTTTTTGCCCTTGACAACCTATACCCCCATAGGTATACTATACACATACCCCTACAGGTATAGAAAGAAGGTTTTTTATGAAACAGCTTATGCGAAAATTAGAAGCTGTGCTGGAAATCGGCGGAACCAAACGAGATATTGCATTCCTTATTGTTTCCGCCGTTGCTCTATTGTGCAGCATCTTCCACGCGCCGCTGCCGTTTGATGCGGCATGGGTTGCCATTGTTTTATGCGGCATTCCGATCATTTTGGAAGCAATCATTGGCTTAGTAACCGAATTTGACATCAAAGCAGATGTCTTGGTCTCTTTGGCTCTCATCGCTTCGGTTTTCATCGGCGAAATTTTTGCCGCCGGTGAAGTTGCCTTTATCATGCAGCTCGGCGGACTGTTGGAAGAACTGACCGTTGCCCGCGCCCGTGCCGGTATTGAAAAGCTGGTACAGCTGACCCCGCAAACCGCCCGTGTCATTCGCGGCGAAAAGGAACTCATGCTTCCGGCAGAACAGGTACAGGTCAACGACTTGCTGCGCGTCTTGCCGGGTGAAACGATTCCGGTTGACGGCACGATTACCTCCGGTCAAACGTCGATCAACCAGGCAGTCATGACCGGCGAATCCCTGCCAATTGACAAAACAGTCGGAGACGAGGTATTTTCCGGCACGGTCAATCAATTCGGTGCATTTGAAATGCGTGCCTCGAAAGTCGGAGAAGACAGCTCTATTCAGCGCATGATTCGTCTTGTTCAGTCCGCGGATGCCGGAAAGGCTAAAATTGTCGGACTGGCAGACCGCTGGGCAACTTGGATCGTTGTTATCGCTCTGACCGCTGCCGCTCTCACCTGGCTGATTTCTGGTCAGATCATTCGCGCCGTAACCATTCTCGTTGTCTTTTGTCCGTGTGCACTGGTCCTTGCCACGCCAACCGCAATTATGGCGGCTATCGGCAATGCAACCAAGCACGGTTTTCTTGTGCGTGAAGGCGATGCCCTAGAGCGTCTGGCACAGGTACAGAGAATTGCATTTGACAAAACCGGTACGCTGACATTCGGCAAGCCGGAAGTCACTGCGATTGACACCTGCAGCTCCGCTTTTTCCGAAGAGGAACTGTTTCAATATGCTGCTGCGGCAGAGCAATTGTCTGAGCATCCGCTGGGCAAGGCAGTTGTACGCTGCTATCGTGCGCGTCACACTTCCGTTCTCCCAAAAGCAGAACAATTTACTATGACACCCGGCAAGGGAATCACCGCACAAGTGGATAACAGACACGTGCTCGCGGGAAATACAGCCCTGTTGGCCTCTTATTCTATTACACCGTCTGCACAAATGACGCAGGCAGCACAGGCCCACGTATCCAAGGGCGCCACGGTCATCTATCTCGCCATTGACGGACAAATTGCTGGCTTTATCGCGCTGGCTGACACGCTTCGTCCAGAAAGTGCTTCTATGATTCGTGCCATCAAACAAACCGGTGTACAACCGGTTTTGCTTACCGGTGATGCAGAAAATGCCGCCAATACCATCGCTGCACAGCTCGGTATTCAAGAGCTGCGCGCATCCTGTCTCCCGGAGGATAAGCTCCGCTATATCGCGGACTGCCAGAAAAAGGCGCAGCCGGTGTGCATGATTGGCGATGGCATCAACGATGCACCGGCATTGAAAAAATCCAATGTCGGCATTGCGATGGGCGGCACAGGCAGTGACATCGCTGTAGATGCAGCTGACATTGCTTTGGTTGATGACAAAGTGGAAGAGCTGCCTCATCTTCTCGCTCTGTCCAAGCGCATGATGCGCACGATCCGTCTCAATCTCTCGTTCTCTATGACATTAAACTTTGTTGCTATTGTGCTCGCAATCACAGGCATTCTCAATCCGGTTGTCGGTGCTCTCGTACATAACGCCGGTTCCGTTCTTGTTATTATCAATTCCGCTCTGCTGTTAAAATGGAGGAAACACGCATGATCTTTTTCATTATTGGTCTCATTATTGGCCTTCTCATTCTCGCCTTTGGCGCATATTATCTCGTAAAAGAATCGCAGGATGCAGACTCCCGTAAAATTTACGGCATCGCCACTGCTGTCGGTGTTATCATCACCGTCTTTATGCTCATCAAACTGTTTGTATAACAGACAAAAGAAAATCGCCGACAGTCCCTGAAACTGTCGGCGATTTCTTTTGTTTGGTGTTGTGGAGAGAGTTTTGACAGATAAATCTGTCGGAGAGAGAAAAGTCGAAATATTACGCTCCCAAACCGAGCGGAGAGAATGCTACATAAATGATAATGCACAGTACGATGATTGCTACCGAGCATACCTTGCGGTACTTCCATGGAGTCATATCAACCGCATGAACATCTTCCTGCTCCCAAGCCTCCATGTCCGGATGATCTTTCTTGTTCTTGTGGTTGAGGAATGCCATGATGAGCAGTTCAATCGGCCACAGAACGAGGATCGCGTACAGATAATGGATGGTGCCGCCAACTACCGGATACTGTGGAGCGATAATCAGGAACAGACCATAGCAGATGATGTGGAAAATCATGATGAACTTTGCAGCGTATTGCGGCAGATACTTGAAGAAAAAGCCGCCAAATACTGCGGACAGAACCGGAAGACCAATTAGCATGACAAACGAGTCAAGGAAGGTTTTCAGACCTGCCGGGAAGAAGTATACCATCGGGCCTACAATCGTCGTAGCAACAGCAAAGACAATACCGATGTTCTTACCAACCTGAACCAGCTTCAACTCAGAAGCTTCCGGATTGATGTACTCCTGATAAATATCCATGGTGAACATGGTGTTAACCGAGTTCAGCACAGAGTTAAAGGAAGATAGAATTGCGCCGAACATAACAGCTGCGAAGAATCCCATGAGCGGAGCAGGAATAACTTCGGTTACCAGCTGCGGATAAGCAGCGTCCATCATGGAAACCTGATTGCCCTTTAGCTCAAACAGAGCGTAAGCGATAACGCCCGGCAGCGCCAGATACATGAAGCCGATAATCTTGAGGAATGCACAGTACAGAGCGCCCTTCTGTGCTTCCTTCAGGTTTTCTGCTGCGAGAACACGCTGAATGAACGACTGGTGAGTGCACCAAGACTGGAGACCAAGGAAGATCAAACCAGTAAATACAGTGATCCACGGAACTTCCGGTGCCTCCGCAGTCAGGCTGCCAATCGAGTTCAGCTTTTCCGGATAGGTCTGTGCCAAATACTTAAAACCGTCAATAATCGCTACGCCGTCGTAGCCTGCTGCATTGCCCAGCACGTGCAGAGCAAAGAACGGAATCATGAAGCCGCCGATCAAAAGACCAACGCCGTTTACGGTATCCGATACGGCAACCGCCTTCAAACCACCGAAGATTGCATAAATAGAACCAACGATACTAATAACGATACACAGTACGACAACCGAACCGAACGTGGACAGTCCGAAGATGTCGGATACATGGAAGATGTTTTCAAATACCAGAGAACCGGAATACAGAATAACCGGAATCTGTACAACAAGATATAAAATAATATATGCGATGGAAAACCACAGCTTGGTAGAACGACCGAAGCGCTGACCGATCAGCTGTGGAATCGTAGTGATGCCGCCCTTTAAGTATCGCGGCGCTGCCCACAGGGCGAGCACGATACAGCACGGTGCTGCGACAATCTCAAATGCCATCGGGCTCATGCCGACCAGCCAAGTCTGACCGTTTGTGCCGACCAGCTGTTCTGCCGAAAGGTTGGTCAAGAGCAAGGATCCCGCAATTACAAAGCCAGGAAGTCCGCGTCCCGCCAAAAAGTATCCGTCTGCTGTCGTTTGATCGTCACCTTTTGTCTTGAAGTATGAGATGACTGCGACAAGGACGGTAAAGCCAATAAAGGTTACAAATGTCCAAATCATATGTTTTCACTCTTTCTTTCTGTATCTCTTTTTTGCGACTATATTGCTTGTTATTTAAGAAATATATATCCAAAATAAAGTGTTTTGTCGGAAAACAATCGGCCGCCTCGCTTTCCTTTCTCCTTTTTACAGCCTTATTATAACAATCTATGTATGCGTGCACAATGCCCGCTGTTGCGAAAAAATTGTTTGATTTTGCTCTTGATATATTTGTTAATTTTTCTACTTTCTTACGCAGCAAATTCGAGCAATTTTACCACAAATTCTACATACAAAAACCGCCACCCAAAGAATGGGCGACGGCCAGAGAGAGAGTTAAAAATATGATATTAGCAGAAAATTACAGTTCGCCGCGCGCTTCGCGCTCCTTGAGGTCTGCCATAATAGTATCGTAGTGCTTGTCCAGCTTATAGAACAGCAGAACAATCACAGCTGCGCCCCACAGGATAATCGGGCCATAGACGAACATATTTTGAATCATGTGCAGGGCAGTATCCGGTTGTACAACAGCATCTCCGACAGAGCTGATATATCCGCTTGCGGTCATCAGCATACCGATCAAACCGCCTGCTACGCCTTGACCGAATTTGACGCCCATGCTGCCGCCGCTCATAATGATGCTTTCCTGACGTACATGGGTCTTCCATTGTCCATATTCAATGACATCTCCAATCATGCCTATGACAAAAGCATTGAGCGGAACTGTGCCGAACGCACGCAGAACCGTTGTAATCATCGCGAGCGATACGCTCGTCGGGTTGCTCATCAGAACGAGCTGTGCAGCAATAACTAGAATAGAACCTCCCAGAGCCAAATTACGCTTACTAAACAGTCTCAGCATAACAGGGCTGAACAGGACACCGCCGATGAGCACGACAGTTTCAATGGTGTACATGATACTGTACAAGTCGTCATTTCCCAAGATATATTTGCAGAAATACGGGGAGCTGGTGCCGAACACCGTATTGTAGCTCGCCTGCACAATCCAAAGAATGGTTACTGCCCAGAAATATTTGTTGACGAACAGCGCTTTGATATTGGTCTTGAGATCGACCTTTGCTTTTGCAGCCGCTTCGATATGTACGCGCTCCTCACAATTTTTGAAGCACAGCAGCAACAGGATTGCGGCAATGACAGCCCAAATGCTCATGGTCTTTACCCACGCCAATTGATCTCCGCCAAAAATCTTGACGAGCGGCAGCGTAAACGTCACAGAGATAATACGTCCAAACGGGGACATACCCATACGAAATACGCCCAGCAGATCACGGCCGCGAGACGAACGAGTCATCATTGCAGACAGCGTGCCATATGGAACATTGATTGCCGTGTAGCACACAGTTGTCGCAATATTATATGTTACCAAGATATACAGAAACTGCAGCGTCGCTGTTGTCTGCGGAACAGTCAACATAAGAACCGCAGCAACCGCATACGGAAATGCCATCCACAGCATCCACGGGCGCGCTTTACCCCATTTGGATCTTGTTTTACTGACAACAACGCCCATAATAAAATCGGAAACGCCGTCAAAGCAGCGCGAAATCAACATGACCAAACCAACCGTTGCCGCCGATACGCCGACATAATCTGTATAAAATAACGTAATCAGTGAAAATACCAGACCGTTGACGATGTTGCAGGAAACATCTCCAAAGCCATAGCAAATTTTTTCTCTTAGTGTCGGCATCGCATCCTGCGCTTCTTCCCGCGCAGGTAATACATCGACACTTGCCTTTGTTTTTGTTGCATCCATATGCATTCTCCTTGCTATAGTTTATGTTATTTGCTGTATCATTTTCTCGAACTTTTCAAGATAAATGATATATTACAAAATATTTCGTTTCTCCTTTATCTTTATAAATTACAGATATAACGCGTTATTTTTCGTAAAAATGCAATTTAACTTGCATTTTTTCTATTTATTATTTGCTATATTATAACAAGGAAATAAACAATAAACAATGAGCTCATTTGTTTCATGATTTATTATTTTTGCTCTAAAAAAACCGCCGCCCAGAGAGTGGGCGACGGCCAGAGAGAGAGTTAAAAATATGATGTTAGCAGTTTTTAGAGTTCACCGCGCTGTTCGCGCTCCTTGAGGTCTGCCATAATCGTATCATAGTGCTTGTCCAGCTTATAGAACAGCAGCACGATGACAGCGGCGCCCCACAGGATAATCGGGCCATAGATGAACATATTTTGAATCATATGCAGTGCAGATTCCGGTTGAACAACCGCCTTGCCGGTCGAGCTGATATATCCGCTCGCTGTCAGCAGCATACCAATGATGCCGCCCGCAACGCCCTGACCGAACTTGGTTCCGACACTGCTTCCGCTCATAATCAGGCTCTCCTGACGAACGTGTGTTTTCCACTGACCATACTCGATAACATCGCAGATCATGCCGAATACGCACGCGTTGAGCGGAACCGTACCGATGGCACGCAGAACCGTGACGCCCATCGCCATTGCCACACTGTTCGGATTGGTCATCAGAATGCACTGTGCAACGACAACGAGAATCGAACCTGCCAGCGCCAAATCGCGCTTGCCAAAGCGGCGTAGCAGTACCTGACTGAACAGAACACCGCTGATAATAACAACCATTTCAATGGTATACATTACGCTGTACAGTTCATCATTACCCAAAATATACTTGCAGAAATACGGTGCTGTTGTACCGAATACTGCATTGTAACTAGACTGTACCATCCACAGAATAGTAACCGCCCAAAAATACTTGTTGGTAAACAGAGCCTTCAAGTTCTTTCCGAGACCGATGTTGCTCTTTTCTGCTGCTTCGATGTGTACGCGCTCTTCACAATTCTTGAAACACAGCAGCAACAGAATAACCGCAATGACAGCCCAGATGCTCATGGTTTTAACCCATGCCATCTGATCAGAACCAAACACCTTGACGAGCGGCAGCGTAAACGTCACAGAGATAATGCGTCCAAACGGAGACATTGCCATGCGGAAGATACCCAGTAAGTCACGTCCGCGAGACGAACGAGTCATCATCGCAGACATTGTGCCGTACGGCAGATTGACGGCGGTATACAGCACGGTAGTTACCAGATTGTAAGTGACGAGAATGTACCAGAACTGCAGGGTCGGCGTTGTCTGCGGTACAAGCATCAACAAAACAGCTGCTACACCAAATGGAACTGCCATCCACAAAATCCACGGACGCGCCTTGCCCCATTTGGAATTTGTCTTGCTGACAATGATGCCCATGACAAAGTCAGAAATACCGTCCAGGCAGCGGGAAATAATCATGACCAGACCAACTGTCATTGCCGAGACACCAACATAGTCGGTATAAAACAGCGTGATAAGAGAAGCCACCAAACCATACACAATGTTACAGGACACATCACCAAATCCATAACAAATTTTTTCGCGCATAGTTGGCATATCATCCTGCGCACGAATTGCAGTGTTTTCTGTAGTTTTTCCTTTTAGGGTATGAGCATTTTTACGAAGTGTTGTATTAGATTCCATACTTTCCATCATTTGCTCCTCCTTTTATTAAAATCTTGCTTTTTTCCGCAGACTCTCTCCAAAAAAACGCGATTAAAAAGCAGATACCAAAGTTACATTTTGCGAATATAAGTACTTATTTTGTTCTATTTTCCGCATTTATTGCAACTTTATTTTCAATTGATTTTTATTATACCAATCACGCGCAACATAGACAATATATATTTGTCACAAACAATTGCTTTATTTTGCTTTTTATTTTATAAAAAACTCATCACGCAAAAAGTAACATATTTTACAAACAATAACCGTGTGTAAAAAACACATAGAGAAAATATATACAGCAATAGACACAGTCGCATGATTCATGCCTCAAAGCAAATTCTATTGAAAACAGAAAAAAAGTCAGGCAGAGCATACGCTCTGCCTGACTCATAGAAATATAAGAAAAGAAAAATGTTACTTGCTGATAGTAGCCTTCAGTGCATCAATAGAGGTCTCCAGACCAGCTTCAACAGACATGGTGAGATCCTCCATCTCCAGAGATACATAGCCATTATAGCCCATCATGCGGCAAACGGAGAAGAATTCCTTCCACCACTGGAGATCACGGCCGCAGCCAACAGCAACGTAGTTCCAAGTACGATCCTTGGAGCACTCTACCGGCAGGTTCTCCAGCAGACCGTCAACATCTACATTGTAGCGCTCCGGACGAGCATCCTTGCCGTGTACATAGAAAATCTTGTTGCCCAGTGCACGAGCAGCTGCAATCGGCTCTGCACCCTGAATCATCAGATGGGACGGATCCAGATTCAGACCCAGTACATCGGAATCTTCGCCAACTACTTCACACAGCTTGTTGAAGGTGCGAACGTTGTGAACCAGTGCGCCCGGGAACTCCTCGATAGCGATGCGCTTGACACCGTTTTCCTTAGCGATGCGGCAGGTTTCCTTCCACCATGCAGCAGCGGTCTCCCACTGATACTTCACGCCTTCCTTCATGTAAGAGAAGCCGTCGAAATCCGGCCACGAAACGGTAGATACAAACCAGTTCGGGGTCTTATCGCCCGGTGCGCCTGCCGGCAGACCGGACATGGTAACAACGGTGTCAACACCCAGCTTGCCAGCCAGAACCATGGTATCACGCATGGTCTTGGAGTGCTCATGACCCATCGGGGTGTCGATGAGCGGGTTGCCGGAGCAGTTCAGAGCGGAGATCTCCAGACCGCGGCTCTTGATTTCCTTCAGGAATGCTTCGCGCTTTGCATCGTCGTTGATGTACTCCTCAGCGGACTCGATAAAGTTGCAGCCGCCCCAGCCGCCAGCTGTCAGTTCTACAGCGTCCAGACCGTAAGCGACGACCTTATCCAGCATCTCAGTCAGCGGGATCTTGCCAAATACATCGGTACAAATAGAAAGTTTCATCGGTATATCCTCCAATTTTGAGAAGCTATCGGGGCAATTGCCCCGATAGCGAATGCATCAATCTTACTTTACGTCTACCCAAACAGCGCCCTTATCAGCGGACTCTGCACAAGCATTGATCCACTTGATGCCGTCAATGCCGTGCTCCAGATCCGGATAGATCACGTTCTTTACAGTCTCTTCATCGCCGCGATCCTTAGCAGCCATAACAACTGCGAAGCGCTTGTACAGGTTGGACCAAGACTCGATCAGACCAGTGTAATGCAGCGCGCCCAGACGCTCGTCTTCCTGTGCTGCCGGATCGAGGTAATCCATGCCGCGGTACAGCAGCTGCTCCGGCTGACCCTGTACCTGATACTTAACAACGTCCGGATGCATGTCGTTCCACTCCAGAGAAGCCTTAGAACCAACGATGCGGATGTGCTGAGAGGACATGTCGCCAGCGTTTACGCAGGAGCACCACATACGGCCAACAGCGCCGTCTTCGTAACGCATCAGAACGTAAGCGTTGTCTTCCAGCGGGTAACGAGAGCCAACGAATGCCTGACGGTCACACAGAACCTGCTTCAGCTTCTGATCTGGGCAGATGAGCTGAGACATGTAGTAAGTATGGGTGGACAGGTCACCCAGAACAAATGCCTTACCTACCTTGGACGGATCTACGCGCCACTTCTGACCCTCAGACTTTACGTCGCCTTCCGGATCACAGCCAAAGCCGTGTGCATAGCGCAGGTCGATCATGTTGATCTTGCCCAGCTTACCGGAGGTTACCATTGCGCGCATCTGCTGCAGCAGCTCAAAACCGGAGAAGCCATAGGTAACAGCAACGATCTTGCCCTTTTCCTCAGCCAGCTTCTTGATTTCCTCGCCCTGCTCTACTTCAAAGAACAGCGGCTTCTCGCAGATAACATGCAGGCCAGCTTCCAGAGCAGCCTTGGTTACTTCGTAGTGCAGGAAGTTCGGAGTTGCTACGTCAACAACTTCGATGCCGTCCTCACGCTTTGCTTCTGCCTCGAACATGGTCTTGTAATCCGGATAGCAGCGATCTTCATCCATGCACAGGTTGCGGCCAAACTCCTTGCAGCGCTCTGCATCTACGTCGAATGCAGCAGCCTTCAGAACAAAAGATGTGTTGTCGCGCATAGCGCCCAGACGATGCTTGTAGCCTACCTGAGAGGTCTTGCCTCCGCCAACGATACCCCAACGGAACGGTCTGTCAATCAATTTCTCGCCAATGTACATAATAGTTACTTCCTTTCCTGTTTCTCACTTTACTTTTTTGAACGGGATGAATTACGTTAACAAATCTAGAACACTTTTCTTCAGATTATTGCGTGTTTGCTTTTTCGTCCAAACAAGCAATCTCGTCATTTTCAACAAATATTTTTATGTTTATTTGTCGTTTTTGTTCCTTGTGTTCTTTCTGAAACTAGTATAATCTAAGAAGTGCAAATGGTAAATACGCATGATTGCTATAGAATTCATCATATTTGCTTTGAAAGAAATAGAGGTGTAAAAAAATGAAAAGTGTTGATCCAGGCATTCTCCCGCAATCCCATTGCTCGACGTTTCAGCCGTCAGAATTTGCGAGAAAGAACCTGATCTATATGACTTGGTGCGGTCACTACTACTGCACCGGACAATACTATATGGATCGAGACAGCTATCCGGAGGCTCTGCTGCTGTTTGTGCGCAATGGCGAAATGGATGTCAAATACAAGTACAAGTCCTATACGATTCACAAGGGTGATATTTTACTGCTCGACTGTGTCAATCCGCATTACTATCGTTCTCATGATGGTACAGAGTTCGTTTATATCCATTTTGACGGCGGCAATTCTCATGCACTGGTTGAGTATGTTATCGAGCTGAACGGCGGTCCCATATTCCGTCAGGACGAAAATATGGAAATCGGCAAAGAGCTATACGAAACCGCATTGATTCACGAAAAGGGCACAGTACAGCCCCCTTTATACATTTCCACGTGGATTACGCAACTTTTATATAAGCTTTCTCTTTCTGCCGTTCCACCCATTGAAGAGAATGCACCAATCAGCGAAGCGATTCGATACATTCTCGCACATGTCGGAGACCCCATCACGCTGGATGAGCTGTCTCAGCTGACAAACTTCAGTCCATACTACTTATCGCATCTGTTTAAAAAGCAGACCGGCTACTCTCCTTCCGAATACATCATCAACACCCGCCTAGAAAAAGCGCAGCGGTTGCTGACACACAGCCGAAAATCTGTGGCAGAAATCGCCTATGAGGTCGGCTACGGTTCCGCGAGCAGTTTTATCAATGTATTCACACGTAAGGTCGGATGTACACCGAAAACCTATCGCACACAGATGCAGAGCGGCAACGTACTCGCCAGCAACGACATGGAACTTTTTTAACTTACAAAGACCGAAGCAACTGTGCTCCGGTCTTTTTTCTGTCGAGAGTTTGCGCCGAAATTGCGCATTTCTGCTTTTAGTTCATCTATCTTGTTTTTGTGGTTTCCCCACATAAAAAAGCAGCCATTGTCCGTCTCATTGGGGGATGAGACAAACAACAGCTGCTATGCCGCGTTGTTTTGACTGCCCTAAAATCCCAAGCGGGCAATCAAAGCATCAAAAGTCAAGAGACAGGTTCTGAGAGAACGAGTCTGCTATGAAAGAGAAAAGTGGAACTGTCTGATTACATGTAATCGGCTACGTTATCCTTGGTTACCGGCTCAAACGGAACCCAGAAAATCGAATCGCTGTAATCCTTGCCGGAAGTATCCAGTGCACCGAGGTCTTCCATACCAGTGCCCAGCTTCTTGCCGTTAATCATATTGTCCGCAGCAATGACTGCGCCCTTGCCCTGTCCTACCGGATTCTGGAATACGGTCATAGCCATATCGCCATCCTGAACAGCCTTTGCGCCGTCAGCCGTGCAGTCGATACCAACGATCGGGAACGTAATGTCCACGCCGGCATCCTTGCACGCTTCTACTGCGCCGAGTGCCATTGCGTCATTGTTTGCAATGATGCAGTCAAATTCCTTGCCGGAGGTCAGCAGCGGCTGAATCATTTCCTGTGCGGTCGGGCGGTCATAGTCCGCAACAACCGGAGCGGAAGCCTCTACCGGCGTGATGCCGTTGTCCTTGAGCGCCTTGATAACGCCTTCCGAACGCTTGGTGGTAGAAACCTGACCCAGTGTGCCCTGAATCATCAGGTACTTCACTTCCTTCTGACCCTTTTCCTTGAAGTAATTGGCCAGATATTCGCCCTGGAAATAACCGGAAGTATCCTCGTTGGAGCCAACGTAGGTTACGTTGTCCGCTGCCAACTCAGAATAATTCGTAGGCGGACGGTTTACGAATACGAGATTCTTATCGCCAACCGCGTCGATCAAAGACTGCGTACCATCTGCGTCAACCGGCAGACAAATGACAGCCTCTGCGCCGCCGTTTACTGCGGTCTCGATGTACTGGATCTGCTTGGACGAGTCGTTCTGTGCGTCCTGCGATACAATCTTGTAGCCAAGCGGTTCTGCTTCCGCTACCATCGCCTCTTCAATTGATGACATAAATTCATCGCGGGACGCCATAACGAAAGTCAGCTCGGTCAGACCGCTGCTATTAGAAGCCGCTGAACCGGAATCACCGGATCCACCGCAGCCAGCCAATGCGCCAGCACATGTTACACCTGCCATCAGAATCGCCATTGTTCGCTTCAGTTTCATCCTTATTTCCTCTCTTTCTGTTAAGTCACAGATTCATTGTTGCAATGAACAAGGAGTCTCTCTTTTCCGCCGCGGCACATGCAGAAATTCCTTCTCCTTACAAAGCAGTTGCTTTTTGAACTGTTTCTTCTGTCACCCGTATCATACCAAAGAATCTTGCTGTTGAACATAGGCTTTTTTGTCTCTTTATTCATCAATTTTGTTATTCCGAATCACCATTTTTTCAGCTTTTATCTGCCTGCTGAAACAAAATTGCCGTCAGCAGGCCAAAAAATACCGCCGCCGAAATACCGCCTGCCGCAGCCCTGATGCCGCCAGCAAACGCGCCGAGCAGTCCCTGTTGCCCAACCGCTTCCTTAACTCCTTCCGCCAACGTGCAGCCAAAGCCCAACAGCGGCACAGTTGCGCCTGCTCCCGCCCAGTTTTTGAACGGCTCATACACGCCAATCGCCGTCAATATCACACCAAGCACCACATAGACGGTCAAAATCCGTGCCGGTGTCAGCTTGGTCTTATCAATCAAAATCTGGCTCAGTGCGCAGATAATCCCTCCTGTTATAAATGCATAGAAATATTGCAATTAGGATTCACCCTTTCCCACGTGTTCCAACACGGCAGCATGGCAGATGCCGGGGATGCTCTCCCTCTGCTGCACGCTGGTCGGACTCATCAGTGCTCCTGTCGCCGCGACAATCACACGCCGCAGCTCTCCGGATGCCAACCGCGGCAAAATATGTGCGCACAGTACAGATGCCACACAGCCGCAGCCCGAACCGCCCGCATGGACATCCTGTTTTTCTGAAAACAACAGAATCCCGCAGTCCTGATGCTTGTCCGCCAGCACAATGCTGTTGTCCTGTGCCATTGTGCACAGCAGCCGTGAACCGACGCGCCCCAAATCACCAGTATAAATGACATCATAATCCCCCGGATGCGTGCCCGTATCGCTGAGCAGCGTGCGAATGGTATCATAAGCCGCCGGAGCCATTGCCGCCCCCATATTATTGGCATCAGTCACGCCGAGATCACAGATTTTGCCAAAACACGCATGGGTCAGGCGTACAGACGCCTGTACGTCTGCATGGCTCAAAACACAGGCACCAGCCGCTGTCGCTGTCCATTGGGCAGTCGGCGTACGCTGTCCGCCATAGGCGAGTGGGAATCGGTATTGCCGCTCTGCCGTGCAGAAATGTGATGACGCCGCCGCACAGACGCGCTGGGCATAGCCGCCATCAATCATACATCCCGCCAGCAGCAAGCCTTCTATCATCGTGGAGCATGCACCGTACACGCCGAGATATGGAACCTGCGTGCCACGTGCCGCATAGCTGGATGCGACACACTGACCGAGCAAATCTCCTGCGATCATGAAATCTAACGCGGAAACCGGCAGGCCGCATCGATTCGCCGCCAAACTGACAGCAACTTTTTGCAAATGCATCTCCGCCTTTTCCCATGTCATCTCCCCGCACATCGTGTCCGAAAACAGCTGGTCAAATTCCGCACCGAGCGGCCCTTCCTGTTCCTTTTTTCCGCCGACAGCCGCCCATGCAGACAGCATCGGCGGCTGTTCAAAGGCAATCGTACTCATTCCCATTCGTTTTTCTATCATCCCGACCTCCTCACGCACCGCCAAATATTGCCAGCACAATGCCATACACGACAGACGTACTGATGCCGTACACGAGCACTGGCCCCGCAATCGTAAACATTTTCGCTGCCGTGCCGAGCACTAAGCCTTCACTCTTAAATTCCAGCGCCGGAGCTGCCACAGAATTGCTGAATCCGGTAATCGGCACCAGAGTTCCCGCTCCTGCGTGCTTCGCGAGCTTTTCATACACATGCAGTCCGGTAAGCAGGGCAGACAGGGCGATGAGTGTAATTGACACGGCCGTGCCCGCGTCTTTTTCATCGAGTCCAAGCATCTGCCAAAAAGCGAGTATCCCTTGTCCCAGCGCACAGATGCCGCCGCCGACCAAAAATGCCCACAGCATATTTTTTCCGAGCGGCGATTTTTTACAGCATTTCTCAATCATCTGTTGATATTGTTTTGGTGTCGGTTGCATACCAATCCCTCCGTTTCTTTGGATTAGTATGCATCATCTATGCACAATTCATGCATGAAAAAAGCGACCGCAGCTCCAAAAGCCGCAGTCGCCAAATCCATTTTTCAGATATTACAGCAGAGAATCGTACAGTTCTTCGTAGATCTTCGCAGAGGCTGTCCACGAATAATCCTTCGTCATGCCGCGCTCGATAATTCCTTTCCATGCGTCCGGCTCATCGTAGAACACCTGCTCCGCATAAAAGATGGTATTGAGCATCTCATCCGCATTATAGTTTGCAAACGAGAAGCCTGTACCCGTCTGCTCAAAGCGGTTATACGGCTGTACGGTATCGCGCAGACCGCCGGTTTCCCGCACAATCGGAACGGTACCATAGCGCAGAGAAATCAACTGTGTCAAGCCACATGGTTCAAACCTCGACGGCATCAGCATAGCATCTGCCGCCGCATACACACGGTGCGCACGCGTCTCATTGAACAGGATATTGGCAGATACTTGTCCCTTTCGTGTCCATTCATAATACCGGAACAGATTTTCATAGCGCGGATCACCGGTACCGATGATAACCAGCTGTACCCGTGAGGTCAGCAGTCGTTCCATGACCCATTCGACCAAATCCAAACCCTTCTGGTCGGTCAAACGGGTAATCATAGCGATCATCATGACGTCCGGATCCTCCGGCATACCCAGCTCGCGCTGAATCGCCAGTTTACATGCCTTTTTGCCCTCTCCAAAGGTCTTTGCATCATAATTTTCCGCAATCATCGTATCAGTTGCAGGGTCATATAAATCATAATCGATGCCGTTGACAATGCCCCACAGCGAATCCGAACGAGCATTGAGCAGGCCATCCAATCCTTCACCATAGTATGGCATACGAATCTCATTTGCGTAGGTATTGCTGACCGTTGTAATACGATCTGCATAGACCAAGCCGCCCTTCAGCATATTCGCATCCCGATGGAATTCCATGCGCCCCAGTGTAAATACATGTCCCGGCAGACCGGTAAAGCGACGCATGGTCTGAATATCCCAAATGCCTTGGAACTTCAGATTATGCACGGTCATAATAGTGCGGATGCCGCGGAAGAACGGATTGTTCTGAAACATTTCATGCAGGAATACTGGAATCAAGGCAGTCTGCCAATCATGGCAGTGAATAATATCCGGACGGAAACCAATGACCGGCAGCATAGAGAGCACCGCCTTGGAGAAAAAGCTGAACTTCTGAATATCCCACAGAATATCGCTGTACAGCCGCTCACCCTGGAAGAAATGCTCATTATCGATGTAATAATAGCGAATGCCATCAAACTCGCAGGTCATAATACCGACATAAAAGTTACCCAGTTCGCCCAAATCCATATAGAAGCTGTCGAAATAAGAAAATCTGCTGCGGTATTTTTGCGGAATGCTGGTGTAGTCCGGAATGACAACGCGGACATCATATTTCTCTTTATCCAATGATTTCGGAAGTGCTCCGACAACATCAGCCAAACCGCCCGTTTTAACAAACGGTACGCACTCCGATGCTGCAAACAATATATTTTTCATTATTGATTCCCTCCATCCTGATGAATCAAACCGTTTCTCTCTGTATGTTCTTCCCTCCATATAGCTGTGAATGTGCCGCTACTGTATCGCAACACTTTATATCTTATATTATAAAATATTTATTTGGTACTGTCAACGGACTATTTGCGATATATGTTCACATTTTTTGTGCACATTTCCGCTATTTTTTGCCATTTTAGCGCACACACCGTCGATTTCTGTGCAGGCTTACGGTTTTGTCTAATAATATTATCCCTTTGCGGAGCTGTCCGACTGTCCATATGAAAATCCGACATCGCCGCTGCCGGAACCGGTATCTGTCGCACCGCCGCCATTGAGCACCATGACGCAGGCACCGACCGCCAGTGCGAACAGTAAAGCGACTATAATAATAACGACGGCAATGCCGCGGCCGCTGATAATCTGTTCCGGACCGTCATCGTCCGCTTCTTCCAGCTCTGATTCGCGCTTAATTTGATTGCGCTGCAACGGCTCCTGTATCTCTTCTGTGGCAACAAAATCCGTTGGAATCGGAATATCTGGAATACTGCTGACATCCAATGGCTCTTTGACCAGCTGCTCTGGTTCCGGCTCAGTTTTCTTCGCCTGACAAATTTCTTCTTGAGACACAACTCGTGTCTGTTCCAGCTCGTCTGGTTCCAGCTCTGTTTGCTTCGCCTGACGAATGTCTTCCTTGGATACAACGCGCGTCTGTTCCATCTCGTCCGGTTCCGGCTCCGCTTGTTTCTCCTGACGAACCTCTTCCTGAGATACGATGCGAGTCGGCTGTTCAACGTATTCGTGCATCGCCTGATGAATTTCATCCCGTCCAATTGCACGAGTATATCCTTCATCCTCAACTTCGTCTGCCAGCGGCGGCACATCGCGGCCACTCTCTGCCATGACTTCCTGCACATATTGTTGCAGCAGCTCTCCGGTATCCTCCGAAGCTTCTTCTGCCGACTGACTGGCAGCTGTTTGCTCTTGCTTCTGCTTGCGCTCTGCAATCAGCTCTTGGATATCCGCCGCAAACGCTCGCGCGTCCTCCTGTGTCTGAGCAGGCTGTTCCAGCGCATGCTCCGTCTGTTCCTCCGGACGCTTGGTTTCACTCGTCATCACATCCTGCACATACTGCCGGAGCAAGGTCGAATCGTCCATATCTTCTATTTTTTCTTCGTGTGCAGCAGTCTGGGCAGCCTGTTCCCGTTCTCCCCATTCCTCATCAATGACTTGACTGATTTCATCCTGCAACCCCTTTGGAATGTACTCTTCTGCCGGATCCGGCAGAAGATCCTGTCCAAACGAAATGTGCTGTGTTGCATCCATACCGCTTGCGTCGCTCTGTACATAACCCTTCGGAACGGCGATGGTAAAATCATCCTCTGGCGAAACCTCTTTGGGCTTTTTCGGCACCGCAGTCGGCGCTCCACAATAAATGCAGTACTTTGTTCCGGCTGCCAATTGTTTTCCGCATCGGATGCAATACATACACATCTCCTCCTTCTTACGCCATATAATTGGTTACATTATACGGCATCTCAGAAATATTGACAAGTTTTTTTGACAAGATGTGCCGTATATCCCAACATATGCCGGACAGGCACATAAAAGAACCCCGAACGTTTCCGCTCAGGGCTCTGATATCAAAAACATGAAAAAGGTAGGGACAAAACCAAGCAGCTTATGTTGCGCTGCTGTCTTTAGTATGCCAAAAAGTGTCCCGTTTCATTTGCCGCAATTATGACGGTTCTGTAAAATCAAAAGCTGCTGACAACGCCGATAATCAATCCCACTAAAATGCCAATCGTCATCACAACGGCACTGAGCGTATACGAGCTACTCTTTTCCTTCTGGGCATGTAATTTTTGAAACATGCCGCGAATCAGAGCCACAATGCCAAACAGCGCAATCAAAATACAGACGATGCATCCCACGGTCATCGGCACAGAGCCTTCTGTCAAAATACGCTCAATGAGCATGATAATACCCGCAGACAGACACACCAGAATAAATGTCACAATCGGCAGACCGCCTGTCTGACTGGAAAGATCGGGAAGGTTTTCCAATGGGTCTTCTTCCAGCCGTTCTGGCTGAACCGGCTGCGATTTTTCCTCTACCAGCTTCACTTGATAGTTCGTTTTGTTTTCCGGTTCCATGTTTTCTCCCATCTCCTCGTTTTATGACTCTATGTAGCATAGCACACATCGTGCCGTACTGTAAAGCATTCCCTGTCGAGATTCACAAAACATTCATTATTCTGCCGCTTTGAAATTATATACCGGTCGAATGCGCTGTACGATGCCCGCTGTCGGCGCAATTTGTTCCACGATTTCGTCCATATTTTTATATGCCATCGGTGATTCATCCAGCGTACTCTGCTGCACACAGGTGGTATAGATGCCGCGCATCGACTGCTGAAATTGCTCCAATGTCAGTGTCTGCTTGGCATCGGTGCGGCTCATCAGACGACCGGCACCATGCGGTGCCGACTCATTCCAGTCTTTGTTGCCCTTTCCCACGCAAATCAGACTGCCATCGCGCATATTGATCGGAATGAGCAGTGTTTCTCCCCGTTTTGCGGAAACGCTTCCCTTGCGCAAAATCATCGCATCGGTATCAATATAATTGTGAATCGTCGAAAACGCGTCAACGCAGGTCAAATGCATGTTTTGCAAAATAGCCTGTACCATTGCCTGCCGATTATAAACCGCAAACCGCTGCACCAGCTTCATGTCATGGATGTAATCGGCAAACAGCTCACCGGATACATACGCCAGCTCTTTGGGAACATCCGGTGTGTATTCCCGTTTGATTTGCGCCGTGGTGCGCGCAATGTCCTGTTCGCGTCCCTGCGCTTTGAGCTGCTGCATTGCCTCCTGCACGAGCGGCTGATAGCCCCGCTGCAATGCCTTCCAGCCCGCCTTTTGATAAAAGCTCGCCGTCTCCACGCCGAGATGCCGACTGCCCGAATGCACGACGAGATACAGGTATCCGTCCTCTCCGCGGTCTATCTCGATAAAATGATTGCCGCCGCCCAGCGTACCGATGCTGCACTGCGCCCGCTTGATGTCTATTTGCTTGGCACAGCGCAAGTCTTGCAGATCCAGCCTCTTTGCCAACGGATGCGGCCGCGGATGGATCGCATGACCCGATGGAATATATGTGCGAATAACGCGATCCAGCTCGTCAAAATCAATCTGCGTTTCTTTGAGCTTGATGGTTTCCATGCCGCAGCCAATGTCCACACCGACCATGCCGGGCACGACCTTATCCGTCAGCGTCATTGTCGTTCCAATCGTGCATCCCACACCGGCGTGTACATCCGGCATGATGCGAATTTTGGAATCCGCAAACGCCCGCTGGTCACAGACCTCCTGAATCTGCTGCCGCGCCTGTGGCTCTAACGTTTTGCAAAAGCACTTTGCCGTGTTGTGCGCTCCTCGAATGGCAATCATGTTACCCCTCCTATCGTGCAAATATCTGCATATAGCAAAAAGACCTTAACTTTCGTTAAGGTCTTTGGTGCAGATGGAGGGACTTGAACCCTCACGTCCTTGCGAACACTAGCACCTG
>CAVFAY010000023.1:0-39424 GCA_963620595.1 Anaerotignum sp.
CCGATCATTGCTTTTCATTCATTTGACGTCCGCGCTCTCGTCGAGTGCCTGAATATAATACCATGTCGTCCCCCTCCTGTCAACACTTTTTTCCAATTTTCTAAAATATTTTGACCTATGCCGCTCCGTGTGCTATAATGTGGTTCAAAACTAGACTGCAAAAGGAGGATTTCTATGCCTATTATCGTAGAAAACAGTCTGCCTGCCTGCGCGGTGCTGGAAAGTGAAAATATCTTTGTCATGACGCATCATCGCGCGACCACTCAGCACATTCGCCCGCTCCGCATTGCGATCCTCAATCTCATGCCGACCAAAATCGTCACGGAAACTCAGATTCTTCGCTGTCTTTCCAACACGCCGATTCAGATTGAAATCGACTTGATTCAGACGGCAACGCATAAATCGACAAATACACCGGAAGATCATCTGCTGAAGTTCTACCAGACCTTTGATGACATTAAAGATCAATATTATGACGGCTTCATCATCACCGGTGCACCGATTGAAAAAATGGAATTTGAAGAAGTCGATTACTGGCCGGAGCTGGTTGAGATTATGGAATGGACAAAAACGCATGTACATTCTACGCTGCATATCTGCTGGGGCGCACAAGCTGGCTTATATTATCATTATGGTATTCAGAAGCATCTGCTTCCGAAAAAACTCGCCGGTATCTATAAGCATCATATTATGCCGAATCGTACCAATGAGAGCTTGCTTCGCGGATTTGACGATGTGTTCAAAGCACCGCATTCTCGTTATACAACGGTTTATTCGGAAGATATTCTGTGCAATCACAATCTGATTCTGCTCGCAGAATCCTATGAGGCCGGTCCGTATTTGATTGCCGCAAAGAATGGCCGTCAGCTGTTTGTCACTGGTCACAGCGAATACGACAAGGACACGCTGGCAAAAGAATATTTCCGTGACCTGCACAAGGGACTGAATCCAGACATTCCGGAAAACTACTTTGACGGCGATGATCCGCACAATGAGCCGCGACTGTCGTGGCGTTCTCATTCCACGCTGCTGTTTACAAACTGGCTGAACTATTATGTTTATCAGTCCACGCCATACGAATTAAATTCTTTGATTTAATTCGCACGACACCTGCAAAAAAACGCTGAGAGGTTTTAACCTTCTCAGCGTTTTCTTTTTATTCAGATATAAAATCCGCCGTTTACTCCCAGAACTTGTCCTGTGACAAACCGCGCCTGCTCCGATGCCAGCCAGTAAATCGCCTCTGCAACTTCTTCCGGTGTGCCATTTTTGCCGAGTGGCGTCTCTTCCGCAAGCTCCTGCATAACATCTGCGCCGTGCATTCGATTCATATCCGTATCAATCACTCCCGGTGCCACGCAGTTGACGCGAATACCGGATAAACCAAGTTCCTTGGCAAGTGCTTTCGTCATGCCAATCACCGCCGCTTTAGACGCAGAATAATGCACCTCACAAGATCCGCCGGTCTGTCCCCAAATGGACGATACCGTGACAATACTTCCTTTTTGTTCTGACAACAGCATCGGCAGCGCCGCATGAATCACGCGGTATACTCCCTTGGTGTTGATATCAAACATACTATCCCAATCTTCCTCTGTAATATCGGAAAACAGCTTTTGCTGTGCGATACCCGCATTGCACACAATGGCATCCGGCGTGCCATACGCCATCTGTGCCAGTTTGACCATGCGCTCTACCGCACCGGAATCACGCAAATCCGCCTGCATGCACTGACAGGCTCCTCCCATTTTTTTAATCTCTTGCTCTAATTCCTGTGCCGCTTGTTCGGACTTGACATAGCTTCCCGTCACGCGCCATCCCATCTTGGCAAACTGCAAGGCACAGGCGCGGCCAATGCCACGCGTTGCACCGGTTATAATCACTGATTTTTGCATGATCAATTCCTTTCTCAAACAAAAAGAGGGGCGGAAAAACAACCGTCCCTCTTTTTTGTGTTATTCCGATTAGATGGAAACTGTCTGTGCGACTTCGTACAGCTCCTGATTCAAATCCTTGCTCATGTTCAGACCTTCCTCGATGTCGTAGTCTGTGATCTCGTTGTTGCGCGAGCAGACAACACGATTGGACTTGCCCTCTACGAGGATTTTCACAGCATGATAGCCCATACGAGTCGCCATCACACGGTCACGAACGGTCGGAGATCCGCCGCGCTGTACATGACCCAGAATGGTCACGCGGGCATCAATGCCTGTTGCCGTGTGAATGCGGTCTGCAACATCCTGTGCATTGCCGACACCCTCTGCCACGATGATAATATGATGCTTTCTGCCGCGAATACGGTTTGCACGCATCTTCTTGACAATGGATTCCTCAAAGTCCAGCTCGCGCTCCGGCAGCAAAATTGCCGTTGCACCGCAGGCAACACCGACATCCAGTGCCAGATGACCGGCACGGCGTCCCATTACCTCAACAACCGAACAGCGTTCATGCGACTGCATCGTATCGCGCAGCTTATCAACTGCCTGAATGGCTGTATTGCAGGCCGAGTCAAAGCCAATGGTATAATCCGAGCATACAATATCGTTATCAATGGTGCCCGGCACGCCGATTGCCGGAATGCCCTTGCGAGACAGTGCCTGCGCACCGCGGAAGCTGCCGTCGCCGCCGCACACAATCAGACCATCCAGTCCCATATACTGTGCGTTATCTGCTGCCTGCTGCAAGCCTTCTTCTGTCAGCATCTCCAAGCAGCGAGCCGTATACAGCATAGTACCGCCCTTTGAGATGATGCCGTCAACGCTTCGTGCACCCAGCTCGACAATATCGCCGTTAATCAAACCGCGATAACCGCGTCGAATGCCGAGGCAAGAAATACCATATGCCGCCGTTGTACGAACAACTGCACGAACAACCGCATTCATGCCCGGTGCATCGCCGCCACTCGTCAGGACGCCAATTCTTTTGATCTGCTTTGCCATGATGTGTTTCCTCCGATCCTGCTCTTTGCCCCGAATGCCTTCCCGTATTTCAGCGCAAAAAGTTTTTCAGCTTGATAAAATGAAATGATGTATGCATGTATGTTCCCATTTCACCGATCCGTATGTTTCCCATTCTCCACCGGATCTTCACTTCATTATAACATTTTCTTCGCCAAGAATAAACCTTAATTTGTCTAGGAAAAGTAAATTGTTGTACACCCACATAGACGGAGCCGCCCGCAGCGTCTTTCGCGTATCCGCACAGAACAAATACACCGGTAAATCCCCGCGATATTGACTGAGCAGAGCTTTGACTTCCGGCAGTTTGGGATCGTCCATGCTGCTGATGCGCAGATATAATTTGTGCCGACAGCAGCCGGTTGCTGCATTGTTCTGCTGCGGCGCCGGATGCGGTGTTTCTCGGCGTCTGGAAGAGCCGCGTTCCTGCAAGGATTCGCGTGCTCGTTCCAAATACTGTTCTTCCAGCGGATACACCGCAGACGGCAGGATTTTTGGTGCCTCATCCTCGCGCGCATCAATGCGTCCGGCAATCCACACCGCCTTATCCTCGCGCAGCCAGTCGCCCGCCTGCTGCAATACCGAGGAAAATGCAATCAACTCCACAGAGCCCGTCAAGTCTTCCGCCGTAACATACGCCATCATCGTGTTGTTTTTGGTGGTTTTCATGCGAACGGCTGTGATAACAGCTGCCAGTACAACATGCATTCCATCCTGATATTTGGGCGGCTCAACACTCTGCCTCTCGCTTGACAAATCATCCGCAATCGCCCGAACCGTTGCACAATCCGTCCGTTCAATGAGGTCTCGATAGTCATCCAGCGGATGTCCGGACAAATACAGACCAGTCGTTTCCTTTTCCATTGAGAGCAAATCACGCTTGGGCAGCTCCGGCACATCGGGAATGTGAATAGTTTCTTTTTTCTCCTCTGCGCCCATACCAAACAAATCCATCTGCCCTGCAATGTTTTTCTTGGTTGCATTGGCAACGTCATTGAGTACCGCGTCATATACGCGCAGCAACTGGCTTCTGCGATAGCCCAGCGAATCAAACGCGCCGGATTTCACCAAGCCTTCCAATGCGCGGCGATTGAGTTCCTTCGGATACATGCGGTCACAGAAATCCTCAAACGATTCAAACACACCGCCTTGCTTGCGCTCCTGTTCCATCTCTTTTAAGAAGCCGTGTCCGACATTGCGGATTGCCGCGAGACCAAATCGAATGTTCCCATCCGATACCGTGAATCCCTCGCAGGACGTATTGACATCCGGCGGCAGAACCTTAATTCCCATTGCCCGCGCCGCGCCGATATATTCCGATACTTTTTGAGACGTATCCAATACACTCGTCAGCAGCGCCGCCATGTACTCCTGCGGATAATGACATTTCATATATGCTGTCTGGTAAGACACAACAGCATAGCAGACGGCATGTGCCTTGTTAAAGGCATAATTGGCAAAATCCATAATCTCATCAAAGATGGATTCCGCCGTCTGTTCATCAACGCCGCGCTTGATGGCACCGTCAATGCCCAATTCCTCGTTGCCGTAAATGAAATTGGTTCGTTCTTTTGCCAATTCCTTCATTTTTTTCTTGGACATCGCGCGGCGCACCATATCTGCCTTGCCAAGAGAGTATCCCGCCAGTACGCGGAAGACCTCCATGACCTGTTCCTGATAAACCATACAGCCATAGGTGACATCGAGAATATCTTTTAACAGCGGATGCTTGTATTTTACCTGTGACGGATCATGTTTGCACGCGATATAGCGCGGAATCGACTGCATCGGGCCCGGCCGATACAATGCGACAACAGCGGTAATATCTTCAATCGAATGCGGCTTGAGTCCTGTAACAACATTGGTAATGCCCGCACTTTCGAGCTGGAATACACCCGCCGTTTTGCCCTGCGCCAGCATTGCATAGGTTGCATCGTCATCTAAAGAAATATCATTCAGATGAAAATCCGGATGTTCCCGCTGCACCATTTTTTCCGCATCAGAAAGCACCGTCAGATTTCGCAGACCCAAAAAGTCCATCTTGAGCAAGCCCAGCTCTTCCAACGTGGTCATAATAAACTGTGTGACCATATTGCCGTCATTGGCGGCGAGCGGAACATAGTGATCGACCGGTTCATTGGTAATGACAACACCAGCCGCGTGCGTGGACGCATGGCGCGGCATTCCCTCCAGGCTGCGTGCCGTGTCAATGAGCTTGTGTACCGTCTCATTGCTCTCGTACATTTGCCGCAGCTGCTCGGATGCCGCCAGCGCTTTATCAATCGTAATGTGCAGTTCTGTCGGGATCAGCTTCGCCACCACATCGACATCGCCATACGGAATGTTTAGCGCACGGCCAACATCACGAATCGCATTGCGCGCTGCCATTGTGCCAAACGTCACGATCTGAGCGACATGATCCGCGCCATATTTTCGTGTGACGTAATCAATGACTTCCTGTCGGCGCTCATAACAGAAATCCACATCAATATCCGGCATACTGACGCGTTCCGGATTCAAAAATCGTTCAAAATACAGCGAATACTGAATCGGGTCAAGCGTCGTAATATCCAGACAGTAGGCAACCATTGATCCTGCCGCCGAGCCTCTGCCCGGGCCGACCGGAATGCCGTGCGTCTTGGCGTAGTGAATAAAATCCCATACAATCAGGAAATAATCGACAAATCCCATGCGCTGAATCATATCCAGCTCATACTGCAATCGCTCGCGCTTTTCCGTGTCATTCGGGTCATAGCGTCGGTCAAAGCCTTCCATGCACAGCTTGTGCAGATATTCTTCCGCCGTATATCCTTCCGGCACATCAAACGACGGCAGGTGGTACTGTCCAAACGTAAAGTCCAGATTACATTTATCGACGATTTCCATTGTATTGGCAATCGCCTCCGGATAGTTGGGAAACAGCGCTGCCATTTCCTCCTCGGATTTCAGATAAAATTCTTCCGTCTCAAATCGCATGCGGTCAACATCATCGACGGTTTTTCCGGTCTGAATGCACATGAGAACATCCTGCATATGCGCGTCCTCTTTGCGCGTATAGTGCGCATCGTTGGTCGCTACGAGCGGAATGCCCGTCTCTTCCGCAATGCGCATGACACCGCGGCACACGTCATCATCCTCTGCCAGATGATGATCCTGAATTTCCAAATAATAATCATCGCCAAAGACTTCTCGGTAGTTCAGCGCCGTTTGTTTGGCGCCTTCATAGTTTTGCTGCAAGATTTTGGATGCCACTTCGCCTGCCAGACACGCAGACATGGCAATCAGACCGCTGTGATATTGCTTGAGCAGCTCCCAATCAATGCGCGGTTTATTGTAAAAGCCCTCGGAAAACGACAGGCTGACCATATGAATCAGATTGCGGTAGCCCTCTTCGTTTTTGCACAGCAAAATCAAATGATAGGGATTGCTGTCCAAGTGATGATCCTTGTCAAACCGTGTTCGGCGTGCCACATACACCTCACAGCCAATGACCGGCTTGATGCCTGCCGCCTTCGCCGCACGATAAAAATCAATGACGCCATACATCACACCGTGATCGGTAATGGCAATGGCGTCCTGTCCGAGCTCCTTCACATGCTCCATCATATTGCCAATCCGGCAGGCGCCGTCCAGCAAGCTGAATTCTGTATGTACATGTAAATGCGCAAAGCTCATGAATGTTCCTCCTGTACTGCCGCCTTTGCCAATGCCACAATGCGCTTGAGCCGATGGCTCATGCCCGGCTTGGACAGAGGCGGCTGTGATTGTGCTGCCAATTCGTTCAGACTCATCTCCGGATGCGCCAGCCGCAGGCGAATGGTCTCATGCATCGCATCGGGGAAAATTTCCCAGCCACCTCTGTTTAGCGCCTGCTGAATGACGGCAATCTGTTCTGCCGCCGCATTGGACGCCTTGATGACATTGGCAGTCTCGCAATTGACACGGCGATTGACTTTATTTCGCAGCTGTTTTTCTACCTTTGCCTGCATCAGCTCCATGGCGGCGCGCTGCGCACCGATTATCGTCAGAAAATCCTCCGTGCCCGCTTCGTCCTTCCAATACAGCAGAGAAACTGTCTTGCGCATGGCAAATTTCGGATTAAAATTCATATCCAGCAGTAAGCTCATGACTTCTCGGCTCAGCGCATGATGAGAAGTCGCCAATTCCAAATGAATTTTTTTATCCGGTCCTGCAACGGTTCCCGCCGCAAGAAAAACACCGCGCAGAAATGCTGCGCGGCAGCAATCTTCTTCGATGATATTGCGATTGAGATGATAGATCATATGATACTGCCAATCGTATCCGAGCTTGGCAAAAATGCGTTTGAGCTGCTTTTCTTCGGTAATTTTCAGCGTTACCCGCCCGCCAGCGCCTTTTTCCTGTGACTGTACCGATGCGCTGAAGGCACGGGTCAGCAGCGGCGGCACGCGCTTTACCAGCGCCTCATTCGCTGTCACGATGGAAATTTCCGTATGTGAGAACGTGTGCGCAAACAACAGCAGCCCATAAGCCTCCGCCACTGCGCAGCACTCCCGACTGACAGGAATTGCGCACAATTCTGTTTTAGTCTGCGCTGAAAACGACATGCGCAATCCTCCTTAAATCTTCCCCGGTTCCGTTTCACGCGCCAACATATCGTATGCACCGTAAATGCCTTCGCGCACGCAGCAGCAGCCAAATACATTGACAACCGCCTGCGCCAGCAGCGCCGGATCATGCCGCGCCAACTGGCTGCCGCCTACAATGAGAGGGAATCCATACATTTCGACACCAGCTTCTCGGAACCGCTGCATATCGATTTCCACCGGTTCTGCATCCTCCGTCTTATACCGTGCCTGAATCGGATCCGGTACCGGCGCAGTATTATAAATACACGCATCGACCAAATGCGGCGCGCTGTGCTGCAGCAGTGCATTGAGATGATCGAACGCCGTGTAGCCTTCGGTCTCGCCGTCCTGTGTCATAATATTGAGCACATAAATCTTCGGCGCTTTGCTCCGTTCCAATGCCTGCACAATGCCGTCCACCAGTAGATTTGGAATAATACTTGTATACAAACTGCCCGGTCCCAAAATAATCATATCTGCCGACAAAATCGCATCAATGGCGTGCGGCAATGCCTTTGGCCGCTCCGGCTCCAGCCGCACCTTGTGAATCCGGCAATTCTGCTGCTTTTTCTTGGCAGCAATCTTGGACTCACCAACAACACTGGCGCCGTTTTCAAAATCTGCCACCAGATTCACATTGGCATTTGTCACAGGAAGCACCTTACCGGTGACAGCAAGTACTTCGTTCATGCGCGTCACAGCTTCTTCAAACGAGCCCGTGATACCATTGAGCGCAGCGAGAAACAAGTTGCCAAATGACTGTCCCTTATTGATGCCCTCCGAAAACCGATAATTCATCAGTTCCATCATGGTCGGCTCGGTGTTGGCAAGGGCAGTAATGCAGTTGCGAATATCGCCCGGCGGCAGCATACCGAGATCTTCTCTCAGCACGCCGCTGCCGCCGCCATCATCGGAAACCGACACAATGGCTGTAATATTTTCTGTGTATGTTTTGAGTCCGCGCAGCATCGTAGAAAGACCGGTTCCACCGCCAATGACGACGATTCGCGGTCCCAAGCTGCGTGCGGAACGAATGCTCTGCTGATTTTGCCGCTTGCGCAGACCAAATTTTCTTGCGGTGCGCAGCGTGCGAAGATACAGCTTTTGATAAAATGGTCTCGCCATTTTTTATCCTTTCTGACTATCTCTATGCGTGGCTGTGGTCATCACGTTATTATCCAGCAAGTGTTTGTTTACGGCCTCTGCAATCGCAACCGAGCGATGTCGCCCGCCGGTGCAGCCAATGCCGATAGTGAGCACAGCTTTGCCCTCTTTGGTATACTGCGGAATCAAGAAGTCAAGCAGCGGGAACAAATAATCCAGATACCGATCCGCTGAGCCATCGCAGAACACGTAATTTCTGACGCGCGGATCCTGTCCTGTTTTTTCGCGCAGGCTGATTTCATAGTACGGATTCGGCAAAAAACGCACATCAAACACGAGATCTGCATCCGCCGGTATGCCATACTTAAAGCCAAACGAAACGACATTGACGCGCAGCAAACCGCCTTCCTTTTTTCCGGTCACTAGGGAAATAATGGTTTCCCGCAGCTGAGAAACCTCCAACCGGGTCGTATCCACCACAAAATCTGCCCGCATCCGCACAGATGACAGCAGCTCGCGCTCGCGCTCAATGGCGTCTACCATGGTCACGCCATCTACCATAAGCGGATGCTTGCGGCGTGTCGCCTTATAGCGGTTGATGAGAATCGGCGTGGCCGTATCCAAATAAATAATCTTGTACTCGCATCCAATGTTCTTAATTCGATCGCAGGCCGCCTGCAAGTGCACAATATCCTTTCCAGCGCGCACATCGACAACCAACGCCACGCGTTCATATTTTCCGCCGGTCGCCGCCATACAGATTTCAGCAAATGCCGGAATCAGTGCCACTGGCATATTATCTACGCAGTAATAGCCCAGATCCTCCAGAGTCGCCATTGCTCTTGATTTTCCCGATCCGGACATGCCGGAAATGATATAAAAGTTCATGCTCTTACAGTCCTTTCCCCTTGATTGATGTCTTACAACAGTCTGACTTCCGGTTCCAGCTCTACGCCAAACTGACGCAGCACTTCTTCCCGTACATGGTCAATCAGCGCCAGGACATCCGAACAGGTTGCGCCGCCGCGGTTGATAACAAAACCGGCGTGCTTCTCGGACACCTGCGCGCCGCCGACCGTATATCCCATCAAACCGGCATCCTGAATCAGCTTGCCAGCAAAATGTCCCTCCGGACGCTTAAATGTGCTGCCTGCACTCGGATAATTGAGCGGCTGCTTATCGCGTCTGCGCTGAGAAAAGTCATCCATTTTCGCCTTAATTTCCGCCAGATCACCGGTCTGCAGCTGCAAGGTAGCAGACAGTGCTATCCACTGCGGATGATCCTTGTATGCGCTGGTACGATAGCCAAAAGCGTGCTCTTCTCCGATCAGGGTACCGATGGTATCGGTCTGTGCGTCATAATAGCGCGAAGAGACCACAACATCTGCCATCTGTCCACCGTAAGCACCAGCATCCATAAACATCGCACCGCCCAAAGAGCCGGGAATGCCGCCTGCGAACTCCAGACCGGTCAGCCGATTTTTCAGTGCTTCGTTCGCCAAAACAGACAGCAGTGCGCCAGTCTGCGCCTGTACTGTTGTGCCATCGATGTGCACCTCTCCGTACTCTGTGCCAAGACACAGTACAACGCCGCGGATGCCTTCATCACGCACCAGAACATTTGAGCCATTTCCAAGTACAGTGAGCGGCAACTGCGCCTGTCTTGCCGCCTTAACGGCGCTGCAAACGGCGCGTTCGGTCTTTGGCATAACCAGCAAATCCGCCGGTCCGCCGATGCGGAACGAGGTATGCCGATTCATCGGCTCCTTGGTATAGAACGCCAGTTCATCTGCCGGGCACTCCAATTTTGACTTAAATTCTTCTATCATAAAAAACACTTCATTCCTTTAGTCTCAAAATACATGATTTCTCCATGCTTTTCATACATTTTTATTATATCATGCACGGCGCAAAATCGGAACATAAACCCTATATTTTTCTGAGTACAAACCGCACATTTTTTCAGATTTTCAAATCTCCTCTTGTTTTTCTGTTCGCAGTCGCATACAATAGAAACACACCTGAATTTTTTTTGCAATATTTCGGAGGTTTTCGTTTATGATTTATACAGTGAGCGATCTGCACGGCTGTCTGGAAGATTGGCAGACCCTATTGGACACCATTCATTTTTCCGATCAAGACACCATGTTTGTTCTGGGTGACTGCGTCGATCTCGGTCCGAACCCGATTGGTCTCCTGCACGACATGATGGAGCGCCCCAATGTCTTCCCAACGCTCGGCAATCATGAATTGTCTTTTGTCCGCAGCGTTCAATCCCTCCCGCCGGAGGCAACCGTGGACAACTTCATGGACTATCTGGACGATGACGCCCGCGCACAGCTATCCAAGTGGGCAGCAGACGGTGGTCAGCGCACGCTGATTCAGTATCTCTCTCTGGACGAAGAAGGCAGAGAGGCGATCCTTGATTACATCGGCGAGATGACGCTGTACGAAGAAGCAGAGGCAGACGGTGTTTCGTTTGTGCTGACGCACAGTGGCATCACAGGCTTCGATCCGGAACAGCCGCTGGATGACTATTCTCCGGCAGATTTCCTCAACGCGAATCCGACTCCGGGCATGGAATATTTCTCTGATCGCACGGTTATCGTCGGACATACTCCGACCTATCTGCTGCGCGGCGGCAAAGCCGGTCACATCCTCGATGACGGCGGCATCATCTACATCGACTGCGGTGCCGCACACAAAGATGTCGGCGGCCGTGTCGGCTGTCTGCGTCTGGATGACTTTGAAGAGTTCTACGTCTGACATCATCTATAAGACCAAAAAGCCGTTCGGCAGTGTGCGAGGCACCTATGCCGGACGGCTTTGCATTTGCTTTGATTATCCGATTACGAATTATTCTGAATGCCCATGGATTTCATCATGCGCTCATTGAGTTCCTTCGCCGCATTATAGCCCATCGACTTATGACGATGGTTCATGGCAGCAACTTCAATGATAACCGCAAGATTTCGGCCCGGACGTACCGGAATCGTCAGAGACGGGATGCGCAGACCCAGAATATCCGTATACTGGTTGTCCATGCCAAGACGGTCATACATCTTGCCTTCTACCCACTGTTCCAGATTGATAATCATATCGACACGCTCGGTCTCTTTAATAGCACCCATACCAAAGATACGGCGCACATCGACAATGCCAATGCCGCGCAGCTCGATAAAGTGACGAATAATCTCCGGCGCACAGCCGACCAGCGTTCGATCGGATACACGCTTGATTTCAACCGCATCATCCGCAATCAAACGGTGACCGCGCTTGACCAGCTCGATAGCGGTCTCACTCTTGCCAACGCCGCTGTCACCCAGAATCAGGATGCCTTCGCCGTACAGCTCGACTAACACACCATGCAGAGTAATGCGCGGTGCCAGCGATACCTTCAGCGATGCCACCAGCGCACTGGTAACCGATGACGTAAACTCATTTGTGCGGAGTACGGCGACATCATACTTCTTTGCCGCCTCAATCAGCTCCGGAAACACTTCAATATTTCTCGTGACAATAACAGCTGGAATGCCGGTTGCGCACAGCTTTTCAAAAATATCCATGCGTTTTGCCTCATCGAACTGTTCTACATAGGCGTTTTCCGCCTTGCCCATAATCTGCAGGCGCTGCGGCTCAAAATAATCAAAAAAACCGGCGAGCTGCAAACCCGGACGATTGACATCATCTGTTGTGATTTCTATTTTCTCGAATCCTTCCGGTCCATAAATCAATTCAAACTGGAATTCTGTGATTAACTGCCCCAGCGTAACGCTGAATTCTTTCAGTTGCATGACTAGCAGCCCCCTCATTTTGGATTTTCCTGTATGAACAGTAACAATATTGCTTTTATTATAACGGATTGCCCGATTACATGCAAGCCAGCACAGACTTTTTTCTCTCTCGACGGATTTTTTTGTTTATAGCTATTGCAATTTTGCGAAACGTATGATATTATAATATCCGTTACTCAAATGATTACAGATAAGGAGGTGCAGGAAAGATGGCAAAGTGTGAAGTTTGCGGCAAGGGCGTAACCTTCGGTATCAAGGTTTCCCATTCTCACAGACGTTCCAACCGTACTTGGAAGCCGAACGTTCGTCGCGTTAAGGCTGTCGTTGCTGGCACTCCGTGCCATATCAATGTTTGCTCTCGGTGCCTCCGCTCCGGCAAGGTTACTCGCGCAATCTAATTGATATAAAACGGTTGATGAAGCTCTCTATGGAAATAGAGGGCTTTTTTCATGCCCATTTTGCAAAAATAAACAGCGAGAGACGGTGATCTGTCTCTCGCTGTTTGCTTTTTCTGCTTACTTCCAGATTTCCTCGATCTCGCTCTTGCGCGGACGGTTCATCAAATGCTTGATGCATTCCTGCACCGGCTTGTTTTCATACAGCAGTTCATACATCGCCGTGGTAATTGGCATCTCAATGCCTACCTTCTGCGCGAGCATATATCCGGCTTCCGTCGCATAATATCCTTCGACAACCGCGCCGATTTCCTTCATTGCCTGCTGGACATCCATGCCCTGACCGATTTTGATTCCGGCACGGCGGTTTCTCGAATGCATCGAGGTACAGGTAACAATCAGATCACCCATGCCGGACAGACCGGCAAAGGTTTCACTTCTGCCGCCCAGTGCTGTGCCCAGACGCGCAATCTCTGTCAGGCCGCGTGTCATGAGTGCTGCCTTGGAGTTATCACCCAAGCCCACGCCATCACAGATGCCGGCAGCCAGCGCGATGATGTTCTTAAAGCATCCGCCCAGCTCCGCACCGATAATATCCGGAGAGATATACACGCGGAATCGGTCATTCATAAACGCCTGCTGTACCAGCGTTGCCGCTTCTCTCGATGCAGATGCCGCTAAAATACAGGTCAAAATACCGCGTGATACTTCCTCCGCATGGGTCGGACCTGTCAGAGCAACAACCGGATTTTTGCCGTTCGTCGCTCTGCTGATGGTCTCCGAAAAACGACAATAGCCGTTATCTCGATCCAATCCCTTGCCGACATTGACAATCGGAATGCCCTTCGGAATAATTCCTGCCAGCTGCTGTGCGGTGGAGTTCACTGCAAACGATGGAACCGCCATCAGCACGAGATTCGCTGTCGCTGCACCGTTCAGGTCTGTCGTAATTTCGATTTCTTCCGGCAGCTTGACGCCCGGAAGCAGCTTTTCATTGCCGCGCTGTTCCCGCAACAGCTTGCATTCCTCTTCAAAGCAAGTCCAGGATGTTACCGTATGCCCATTTTCATGCAGCAGAATCGACAGAGCCATGCCCCATCCTCCGCAGCCGACTACAAAAACTTTCATACTCTCATGCTCCTCGATATGATTCGTGTACAGCAGTTAGTTTTCTTTTTTGCTGTGCAGTGAAAATTTATTTTCTTCTCCGTGTGCAATCCGCACGATATTTCCGCGGTGCATATAGACTACAGCTGCCACCATCACAAACAGAATCACCATCATTGGCACAAGTCCCTGCTCTCCTCGATGCAGATATAGCGTCAAAAACGGTACTGTACAAGTAGCAACAATCGAGCCGAGCGAAACCCACTTGCTGATGGCAACTAAAACGACAAACACAGCGATAGCAATGCAAAATACACGCCAGTCAAACACCGCAATCATCGTTGCGCCGACAAGAATGCCTTTTCCGCCCTTAAATCCGAAATACAACGGAAACATATGACCGGCAATTGCCGCACTTCCCGCAATGAGCACGCCCAGCGATCCCATCAGATGTCCGCCAATCAGGCAGCTAATTACACCCTTGGCAATATCACCGATCAGCACCAGCAAAGTCGGCTTTGCGCCCATGACACGAAGAGAATTGGTGAGCCCGGCATTGCCGCTTCCCTTCGTGCGAATGTCATATCCTATCAGCGATTTGGACACGACAAGCGCCGAATTGATGCTGCCCAACAGGTAGCCCACGACAAGTAAAATCAGAATCACGATCGGTGTACTCACCCAGTTATTCCTCCTTGCCGCCGCGCTCACGCACAATCATACGAATCGGCGTGCCATTGAGTCCATATACATCGCGAATCTGATTTTCCAAATATCGCTGATAAGAGAAATGGAACAACTGCGCGTCGTTGCAGAAGCAGACAAACGTAGGCGGACGAACGCCCGACTGTGTCATATAATAAATCTTCAGGCGGCGACCCTTGTCCGTTGGCGGCTGCACCCGCGCGGTTGCCTCTGCGAGCAGTGTGTTAAGCTGACCTGTCGGAATACGTCTGCCATTCTGCTCATAGACATCATTGATACAGTCAAACAGCTTGTGTACGCGAGCGCCCGTCTTGGCGGACAGGAACAATACCGGCGCATACGGCATATACGACAGACCGATGCGTACGCGCTCGGTGTACTGATCCATCGTTTTGCCGTCCTTTTCAATCAGATCCCACTTGTTGACGACGATAATACATGCTTTACCGGCATTGTGTGCTTCACCGGCAATTTTGGTGTCCTGCTCCGTCACACCTTCTACGGCGTCAATCATAATCACGCATACATCTGCGCGCTCCACGGCCATCAGAGAACGCATGACGCTGAACTTCTCCACGCGCTCATCTACCTTCGAGCGCTTGCGGATGCCTGCCGTGTCAATGAGCATATACTTACCCTTGCTGTTCTCAAACTTGGAGTCCACGCTGTCACGCGTCGTGCCGGCAATATTGCTGACAATCACACGCTCTTCGCCAAGAATCTGGTTGACAAGCGAAGACTTGCCAACATTCGGCTTGCCTATCAGCGCAACCTTGATATATTCGCTGTCCGGCTCTTCTTCGCCCTCCTCCGGAAAATACTCATAGCAGGCGTCCAGCAGATCACCGGTGCCGTAGCCATGCAGCGCGGAGATCGCAAACGGATCCCCGAGACCCAAATTATAAAATTCGTAAAATTCCGGCGGTTCTGCACCCGGACGGTCGCACTTGTTGACAGCAAGCACAATCGGCTTGCGCGAGCGGCGCAGCATAGCTGCTACCTCCTCATCCGTCGCGGTCACACCGCTGCGCAGATCCGTCATCAAAATAATCACATCCGCTGCCTGAATCGCTGCCTCCGCCTGGATGCGCATGAATTTCAGGATCTCACTGTCCGTGCTCGGCTCAATGCCGCCGGTGTCAATTACCTGAAAGGCACGGCCGCGCCACTCAGAATCCGCATACAGTCGATCGCGGGTGATACCCGGCGTGTCCTCTACAATCGAGAGCCGCTTACCGGCAAAGCGATTAAACAGCTGCGACTTGCCGACATTTGGGCGTCCGACAATCGCTACAACTGGTTTTGCCATTGTAATACTCCTTTCCGTCTGCCGCACGCCGCTGAGACGCGCGGGATATGACTCATTTTTCACAGAACGCTTTATTCTGTTGATTTTTCTTGAGAGTTCAATACGATTATCGCATTTCTAAGCAGTTCCGTCAACTCTCACGGCAAAAAAATAGAGAAGGAAGCTACGGCCGCCTTCTCTATTCTTTCTTTCATCTGCATCGGTGCTCCGAAATTACTCGGAAACCTTCAGGTACTCACGACCATTGTAGGAGCCGCAAGCCTTACAAACCTGATGCGGGAGCTTCATCTCGCCGCACTTCGGGCACTTCACCAGTCCCGGCGCGCTCAGCTTCCATACGTTGTTTCGTCTGGTATCACGTCTTGCCTTAGAAGTCTTTCTCTTTGGTACTGCCATTTCGGTAACACCTCCTCTGTCTATCCTAAAAGTTCTTTTTTGATGAATCGTGTCATTCCTCAGTCGTCCTTATCCAGGAGCTTCTGAAGAACAGCCAGCCGGCTGTCGATTTCCCTTGTGCTGCAGCCGCAAGAACCCTCGTTCAGATTCTTGCCGCATTTGGGACACAGTCCCTTGCAGTCTGGCTTGCAATAGTATGCAAAGTCGACTTCGAGCAGCAAGGCAGGGATGATAATGTCGTCCAGCTCAATGCTCTGCCCGTCTATCTGGTAAATATCGTCGCGGTCATCTTCCTGTACTTCCCGTGCCAGAACATACGAGCACTGAGCCGTAACGTCCTTTTTGACGGAAGCCAGGCAGCGGGCGCATCGCGTTTCATACAGTGCGCTGGCTGATGCCTGTAATCGGAGCACGCCCAGATGGTTCCGAACCTCTCCTTCGATATGAACCGGTGTACGGAACGGATATTCTCCGTTCATTTCCTCTTTTGTCAGGTCGGCGTCGTAAGAGAACGGAATCACCGCTCCATCAGTCACCGAGATGCGTTTCAAATCGAGTTTCATAGCATTCCTCGCTTGACGGTCAATTATTAGTATACCTCATGGGAGTGGAGTTTGTCAACAGAAAACTCTGCTTTCTTCCCACATTTCCAAAGGTTTATTTATTATAGCACAAATTTTAGAAAATTTCAGCCCATTCTGCTGATTTTTTCCCAAAAATACAGTGAATTTCGTTTTTTTGTCAAACATGCACAGATAAGAAGCGGTCTGCGCCGTCCTTCCTGCACTGAAAGAGCGGATATTGTACAAAAACCATTGCTTTTCTGCGCCGGTACGGTTAAACTAAAAGCAAAAGAAATGACGAAACAGGAGGAATCTCGTGAAACAGTTCACCATCAGCAAGAACGACAGCGGGCAGCGTTTAAATAAATTTTTAGAAAAAGCCGTTCCTCTGCTCCCCGGCGGCATGATGCACAAGTACATCCGCATCAAGCGCATCAAGGTCAACGGCAAGCGCACCGACTTCGCCTACCGGCTGCAGGAAGGCGATGTTCTCCAGCTGTATATCAACGACGAGTTTTTTGAAAAACCGAAGAAACACAGCGAAGAAAAATCTTATCTGCACGCCAAACCGAATATTGATGTCATTTATGAAGACCAGCATATTCTGCTCGTCAACAAGCCCGCAGGACTCGTTGTGCACGCCGATGACAACGGCACCAGCGACACGCTCATCGCCCGCATTCAGGCGTATCTGTATCAGTACGGGCGCTGGGATCCCAACAAAGAGGCGTCGTTTACCCCTTCGCTGTGCAACCGCATTGACCGCGGCACCTCCGGCATCGTCATCGCCGCCAAGACCGCGGAAGCTTTGCGCGTGATGAACCAAAAAATCCGCGACCGTGAACTGCACAAAAGCTATCTGTGTGTCGCCTGCGGTCACGTTCGTCCACGCGATGGCCGCATCAAAAACTACATTCTGCGGCACGAGAGCGAGCACCGTGTTTCTGTGCACGACCATCCGGTTGCCGGTGCGCGCACCGCCGTCACGCAGTACCGCGTGTTAAAAGAGACGCCCGAGTTATCTCTGATCGAGTGCGATTTGATTACCGGCCGCACCCATCAGCTGCGCGCGCAGTTTTCTCACATGGGACATCCGCTGCTCGGTGACAGCAAGTACGGCAAAAACGAAATGAACCGCAAATATCACCGCAAGTCACAGGCACTGTGTTCCTACAAGCTTCGGTTCGATTTCACGACAGACGCCGGCTCACTCGGCTATCTCAATCATAAAGTATTTACCGCACCGCGCGTTGAGTTCGTATCGTTGTTTGACGATTAAAATATCGGAGGTGAAGGAATTGAATATTGCGATTCTGATCCCCTCTCTCGATCCCAATGAACGTCTCGGCACCCTGGTCTTTCAGCTGTGTAAGCAAGGACTGACGCAAATCGTCGTCATTGACGACGGCAGCGCCGCCAGCGCCCAACCAATCTTTGATCTGTGTGTCTCTCTCGGTTGTGTCGTTGTTCACCACGACTGCAATCGCGGCAAAGGCGAAGCCTTGCGCACCGGTCTGCGCACAGCCCGTAAGCATTTTCCGACCATTTCCGGAGTTGTCACCGCAGACGGAGATGGTCAGCACCTCGTCAAAGACATTGTGCGCGTGGCACACGCGCTGGAAGCATCCGCAAGCTGTCTTATTCTTGGCACACGCGATTTTTCCGGTGAGCAGGTCCCTTTTCGCAGCCGATTCGGAAATCGCTTCTCCTCGCTGTTTTTCTGCCTCTCTGCGGGTGTCAGCTGTCCGGATACACAGACCGGTCTGCGCGGGATTCCCGCCGCTCTATTTGATTTCGCGCTTTCCGTTTCCGGCAGCCGCTATGAATATGAAATGAACCTGTTGTTCTGCGCCGCACAGCAGCACATCCCGCTCCGGTACATTCCCATCGAGACAGTATATGAAGACCAAAACTCTGTCTCTCATTTTCGTCCGCTGCGCGATTCTGCCCGCATTTATGCCGCGCCATTGCGCTTCGCTGCCGCCTCACTGAGCAGCTTTTTTATTGACATTCTATTATTTTCCCTGTTTGTGTTTTTGCTGCCGTCTCGGACGGTTCATGCGATTTTAACCGCCACCTTTGGTGCGCGCATCTGTTCCGGCATCTACAATTTTCTTCTCAATCGCCACTGGAGCTTTTCCAGCACGCAAGAATCTTGGCACGCACAGGGAATTCGGTATTTGATTTTGTTTCTGTGTCAGATGCTGGTGAGCGGCAGTGCCGTTTGGCTGCTGTCTTTTCTGCCGCTTCCGTTGACGCTCGTCAAAATTTTCGTAGATACAACGCTGTTTTGTATCAGCTATTTTATCCAGCACAACTGGGTATTCCGCAAATAAGGAGATGAATGCATATGAGCAAATGTGATGACTGCATGTATTTTGAATATGATGAAGAATTCGGCTATTCCGTCTGTCAGCAGGACTTGGACGAAGATGAAATGCGTTTGTTTATTCAAGATACGTTCGACAACTGCCCGTATTACCGCTGTGGTGATGAATACAGCATAGTCCGCCATCAGAATTAAAGCTAAATATGACAAATCCGCCGGTTGAGAGCGCTTCTCAACCGGCGGATTATTTTATCCAACAAACACCATCTGCACCAAAATCATATAACAAATCGTGCCGCCTGCGATAGACAGCAGCATTTGCCGCTTCCACAGGTGCAGTCCCGCTGTCACGGCGATGGCAATTAATTCCGGTATACCATGGCTTCCAGTGAAGAGGCTGACATTTCGCAGGCAATACACGACAATCATACCAAATACAGCGGCCGGCAACACCTTGCCGAGATACTGAATATATTTTGGTGTCGGCTTTCCCGCCGGAAAGAGAAAGAACGGCAAGAAGCGCGTCAACTCCGTACCCAGCACGATAATGGCAATCGTAACAATTTGCTGAGAGACTGTCATACCTGCTCCACCTCTCTATTCCTGCGCAAAATCGTCAGGAAAAACAAAATAACCAGCATCGTTGGGACCATAAAGCTATCCGCGCCAAAGACAATTAAGCACAATACCGATGCGCCCAACCCGATAAACTGGCTGGTGTGTTTTTTATCCTTGATCCACTGCTCCATAAAAATGACAACAAACATAGCTGTCATGGCAAAATCCAATCCCTGCGTATTAAAGTGAATCAGCGAGCCGAACAGACCGCCTATCGTCGCACCGGTCACCCAATACAGATAATTGAGCACCGTCACAAACAGCATAAACCAGCCGCGGTCTACATTTGGAGGAATTTCCGCTGAATAATTGATGGAAAACGTCTCATCGCACATGCCATAAATCAAAAAGAATTTCTTCCAACCCATACCGCGAAATTTATCCAGCATGGAAATGCCATAAAACAAATGCCGCGCGCCAATTAAAATCGCCATGACAAATGCCTGCAGCGGGTGAAAGCCGCCGAGCAGCATATTGGCCGTGACAAATTCCATTGAGCCGGTAAAAATCGTCATGCTCATCAGCATCGGATAAACAAAACTGAAGCCGGACACATGCATATACACGCCGTATGTGATGCCAAGAAACCAAAAGCCTGCAAAAATGGGAATGGTATGCGGAAACGCATAGCGGAACGCCCGCCGGATTTCTTTGGATCTTCCCCGCATATTCTCATCTCCTATTGATTTAGTAGTATAAATGTCGTATGTATCAGTATAGCATCTTCGCGTATATTCGGCAATATATTTTCTCCGAAACAAACAAAGACCGCCGAGCCTGCGCTCGACGGTCTGAAAATAGTCTGTTATTGTTTGCTGTACAGCGTACGAATCGAGTTGAGTACACACAGAATGGCAACGCCGGTATCCGCAAAGACAGCCAGCCACATGGACGCGATGCCCAACAGGCCGAGTACCATGACAGCAATCTTGATAACCAAAGCAAAGACAATGTTTTCCTTTGCAATGCAAGCAGTCTTTTTGGCCAACGCGATGGCCTTTGGAATCGCAGACAGCTCACCGGTCATGAACACAACATCCGCCGCTTCAATCGCTGCATCTGCGCCGGTTCCCATTGCCGCGCCGACATCCGCACCAGCCAGTACCGGTGCATCGTTGATGCCGTCACCGACAAACATAACCGGACCGTATTTCTCTCGAATGCTCTGCAGGCAGCTGACTTTATCCTGCGGCAGCAGCTGCGCGTGAATATCCTGTACGCCAGCCTCCGCCGCGATTGCCTCTGCGCTCTCCTGCGCGTCGCCGGTCAGCATCGCGGACACAACACCCTGCTGCTTCATCTTTGCCAGAGCAGCAACTGCATCTTCCTTGATAGTATCCGAAATGCAGATACGTCCGGCAAATTTCCTGTCACGTGCCAGATAAATAATCGTTGCGCCGCCAACTGTCGAAAGCTGCGGCAGCTCAACCTGATAGCTGTCCATGAGTTTTTTGCCGCCGCACAGCAGCTGTGTGCCATTCACATCCGCACAAATGCCATGACCGGCAACTTCCTTGATGTCATGCGGCTGCGGAACATCTAAGCCGCGCTCCTTGGCAGCGGTCACTATGCTGACACCGATTGGATGCGTCGAAGATGTCTCGCAAGCGGCTGCCAGCTGAAGCAGCTCCTGTTCGCTCAGTCCACCCGCCGGTTCTAAAGCGGTTACGGTAAACGTACCCTTGGTGATGGTACCGGTCTTATCCAGTGCCACTGCCTTGACATCAGCCAGTGCTTCCAGCGAGATGCCGCCCTTGAACAAGATGTTGCTCTTGGACGCCGTGCCAATGCCTGCAAAATATGCCAGCGGAACGCTGAGCACCAGAGCGCATGGGCAACTGATAACCAAGAAGGTCAATGCGGTGTAAATCCAATGCATCCAGTTGCCGGTTACCAAAGACGGAATCACTGCTGTCAAAACGGCAATGGCAACGACGATCGGAGTATAGACACGGGCAAACTTCGTGATAAAGCGGTCAATTTTCGGCTTGCTTGCCGCTGCATTTTCTACGGCGTCCAAAATACGGGTTACCATGGACTCGGAAAGCGGCTTGGTTACCTGCATCCGCAACAGACCGGAAGTATTGACGCAGCCACTGACCAGCTCATCGCCCTTCTGTACGCGAACCGGAACCGGCTCGCCAGTGACAGCAGAGGTATCCAAAAAGCTCTCGCCCTCTACTACAACGCCGTCCAGCGGCACGCGGTCGCCCGGACGAACAACCAAAATATCTTCCATTTCTGCTTCTTCTGCCGGAATTGTCTCAATCTTGCCGTCATGCTCCCACTGTACGGTCTCCGGTCGGAGATCGACAGCCTCCATAATCTGACTGCGGCTCTTCTCAACAGCGATGTGTTCGAATAGCTCGCCAACCTGGAAGAACAGCATAACGCCGACAGCTTCCGCAAAATCACCGACGAAGAACGCACCAATGGTTGCCACAGACATCAGGAAGTTTTCGTCAAAGACATGACCGCTTGTCAAATTGCGGACTGCCGTCCAAACGACTTCTCTGCCAAGAATAACATAACCAATCAGGTAGACAGCCAAATAGGCAGGCATCGGCGCGCCGACATGACTCAGTACAAGACCAACTGCCATGCACACTGCACCGAGAATCAGCTGAACAATGGCTTTTTTATTGCTGTCATCTTTCTTCGGTGCCTTTTTCGCTTCTTCCGGCGGGATAATCTGAATATCCGGTTCCACTGCGCGAGCCGTCTGCACCATCTTCTCTGCCAGACCGGTATGATTCGGCGCAGTCACGCGCAGCTGCATCGTCGCAAAGGTCAAGACAGCATCTGATACGCCTTCCATGGCATTGATGCGTCTCTCAATCTTTGCGCCGCAGTTCGCACAGTCCAAATTTTCCAAGTGATAAATTTTTGTCGTGCCGCCGGTCGTTGCAGAACGCTGCAGCGTTTCTTCCTCTTCATCATGCTCTTCGTGCTCATGATGGTGGTCATGTCCACAGCAGCAGTCGCCATCATGGTCGTGATGATGGTGATGCTCGTGCTCTTCGTGCTCATGATGGTGGTCATGCCCGCAGCAGCAATCGTCATCATCGTCGTGATGGTGGTGATGCTCATGCTCTTCATGCTCATGATGGTGGTGATGATGTCCGCCAGACTTTTTGCCGTCACGATCATGCACGGTGACATCCGGCTCATAGGACTGTGCGATTTGTTCAATCGTTTCTTCCAGCCCTTCCGGCTCACTCGTCTTGACGCGCAGCTGTTTGGTCTCAAATACCATCACCGCTTCTTCTACCTGCGGCAGCCTGCGAACCTCCGCCTCAATCTTGCCCGCACAATGTGCACAGCCAAGATTTTCCATAATATAGACTTTATTTGCCATGCAAATTCCTCCTGCCCCTATGCAACAGAATACGCAGTTTTTAAATCTGAACATATGAATATTTGTTCATATGTTTTTGTATGCCATTATTATAGCATTCTCTCCGTATATGTCAATAGGCCGCCCATGATTTCTCTGTTCAAAACCGCAAAAGTTTTCAAAACTTTTGTGAATCCTATTTTCGCCCAAACAATTTGTGGTATAATAAATACCGTTATATAATGGGTGAGGTGACATTCATGGCTATTAAAGCTGTGCTTTTTGATTTAGATAATACACTATATGATTTTACCACCGTACATCAGCAGGCACTCGCTGCCCTTGCAGAATACGGCGAATCCCGCTTCGATGTACCGGCGCGTCGTTTTCTCATCGCATACGAAGAAGCAGACAAGCAGCTCAAGCGCGAATTGCCGCATGTGGCAGCTTGTCATAACCGCATCATCATCTGTCAGCGCATGTTGGAGCTGCTCGGTCTGCCGTCTATCGTCACACCGCTGGAGCTGTACGAAACATACTGGGGGACGCTGCTGCGCATCATGAAGCCGCGAGAGGGCGCAACAGAGCTGCTCAACCGACTGCATCGCCGTCACATTCAAACCGCCATCGTGACTGACATGACCGCACATATCCAGCACAGAAAAATCGCCGCCCTAGGCTTTGCCGGTGTGCTGGATGCCATGGTGACCAGCGAAGAGGCCGGTGTGGAAAAGCCCAATCCGAAAATCTTTCTCGATTGTTTGCACAAGCTGCGCATCAAGCCGCAGGAAGCGCTCTATATCGGCGATAACTTCGCCCGCGACATCATCGGCGCACACAGCGCCGGTCTCTTGCCGTTTTGGCTCAACACCACCCGTCAACCGGCACCACGCGTGGATTTCCCGTACAAGGAACTGCACAGCCTGACAGAAGTTTTATAATTTTTCTTACATATGTACACAAAAAAGCCGCAGAAATTGACCTGCGGCTTTTCGTTTGGAGAAATAGGTGGTGATGTTCTCTGTTATTTAGAGAGATAACAGAAATATTATATAGTGAGAAATAAATGGATGAATAAAATCGGTGGAAAAAAATTACTCGGACAGAGTCAGCAGCTCGTTCTTCAGGAAGGATTCCTTGCAGCGGAACGCAATGTTGGTGGACTTGGTACCATCGTATACGTTCGGGTTCGCCGGTGTACCAGTTGCAACGTTGTCGCAGAATACTTCCATTTCCTTCACGTATGCATCATGCCAACGGGTTACGAAGTCCTGATAGCACTCACGGCAAACGCCATGCTCACTCATAACTTCCAGCAGGGAATCGGTCGGAACAGCGGAGATACGCAGGGTACCACGGGTACCAACGATTTCGGTCTCTACTGCGGAGCCATGTGCTGCTGCGCGGCCTGCGTAGAAGAATGCCATGGTCTCGTTCTCGTTCTGAATCAGGCAGGATACGTTGTCGCCGTCATCCCAATCCTTGTACTGCTTGAACTCGTAGCAGCCGCCGATTGCCCACAGCTTCTTCGGCTCAGACTCGGTCAGCCAACGGATCAGATCGATGTCATGGATGGACATGTCGATGAACTGGCCGCCGGAGCGCGGTGCATATTCCAATGTGCCCTTGATGATAGCAATCGGATCTTGCGAGTAGCAGCGAACCAGTACGATATCACCGATGTCGCCGCGGTTGATCTTTTCCTTTGCAATTGCGTAGGAATGATCGTAACGACGCATGAATCCCAGCATGAAGATCAGCTCCGGATGAGCTTCTACAATCTTCTCAGCCTTCTTGCACTTCTCTACGGTCTCAGCCAGCGGCTTTTCGCAGAATACATGCTTGCCAGCATTCATAGCCAGCTCAATCATATCTACATGGGAATCGGTGTTGGTAACGATTGCAACAGCCTCTACGTTCGGGTCATTGCACAGATCAACCGGATTCTCGTAAACTGCGGATACGCCCAGTTCTTCAGCAACTTCCTTTGCGCGAGCGATGTTCTTATCGCTGATTGCAACCAGCTCAGAACCCGGAACGCGGTTTGCGATGTTGCAAGCGTGCTCATAACCCAGACGACCAATACCGATGATACCAATTTTCAGCTTTTTCATTGTTGTTTCCTCCTCAAATCTATCTCTTTTTTGACATTAAAGTCCAGTATACTTATTTACGTATGCGCGAGCCATCTTTGCATACTCCAGCGGATTGGCAATTGCCGGATCCTGCTCAGCCTCTACAACCAGCCAGCCTTCGTAGTTGTATTCATCCAGCAGTTTGAATACGGTCGGGAAGTCTACGCAGCCATCCGGATCGCCCGGTACGGTAAATACGCCTTCCGGAATGGAACGCAGGAAACTCTTGTTCTCTGCATAGCACTTGTCCATAGCAGCCTTGCGGACATTCTTCAGATGCACGTGCTTGATGCGGTCATGATGCTTCTTGAGAATTTCAATCGGATCTTCGCCGGAGAAGGTCAGATGACCAGTATCATAAATCAGGCTGACATACTTCGGATCGGTCAGCTGCATCAGATGGTCGATCTCGTTGGTCTTCTGAACGGTCGTGGTCATATGATGGTGGTATACAATCTGCATACCGCTGTCATATGCGATCTTGCCCAGATGATCCAAGCCCTTTGCCAGCGTCTCAAACTCGTCATCGTTGAGAACCTTCTTCTGAGACAGCGGGGTGTTCCACTGGTGCTGAATCGAGAAGCTCTGGTCAGAGGTGTTGATGATGTTGGTGCCGCATGCCTTGAGGAAGTTCATGTGATCCACAAATGCACGCTCGTTCCACCACAGCGGCTGCTCATTCAAATAGGTGCTGATCCAAGCAGTGATAACAGAAAGATCTCTGCGTCCCAGCTCCTTATTCAGGATTGCCGGATCTCTCGGGAACTGGCAGCCAATCTCGGTGCCAACGTAACCGGTCAGTGCAATTTCGCTGATGGTCTGCAGGAAGCTGTTCTCTGCGCCCATCTCCGGCATGTCATCTTCTGTCCACGCGATCGGTGCAATGCCGACGCGAACCTTTTTCGGGTCTAACATATGTTCTCGTCCTTTCCTTGACTTTTAAATCCTATGTGTTGTTTCCGTTTTTTGTCTTTCCTTTTTTGTGACTTTAGTATATCATGCACAGGTTTTTTCTGCTTTTAACTTCTTGTTTTTTGCAGCTTTTCTAAAAAAATTGATTTTTATTGAAATTCTGTATACACAAGCAGGCAATTTCCCTTCTTTTTCCGAAAAACTTTCAAAATCTTGCGCTTCCTATCTATCCATCAAAACCGAAAATTTCAAAAATCCTGCGATTGTTTTATTTTGTCTGTTTTTTTGAGAAATCGCCGCGTGAAATCTCAGTACAAAAAAAATACAGACACAGCGGCAATTCTGTGTCTGTATTCTCTCAATCGTATGTTCCAGATATTTTGTGTAAACGAATCAGAAGTTAGAATGCATTGTTATAAATGCTCAAAATATCCTCTTCTGTCAGTTCTACATAATTGTTGTTGAGCAGACGCTGCTGAGTCTCCAGTACCGTCTTTGCGTATACCGGCAGTTCCTCTGCGGTCACGCCAACCTCACGCAGCTTCTTCTTTTCCAGTACGGCGTTCATGAGCTTGTACAGCTCTTCCAGAGCAAATACCGGCTCGGTATCCAGCTCTGCTGCAAGAACTTCTTCCAGCTTGTTGAGCTTGCCAACCGGCTTCTTTTCCTGATACTTGCGCATAACATCGGCAAACATCAGCTGGTTGGACTGACCGTGCGGAACGTGATGTGCGCCGCCGAGCGGATAGCTCAGCGCGTGAACTGCTGCACAGCCTGCGTGACCAAACGCAATGCCCGCAAAGTTAGAAGCGCGCAGGAATCGAGCAGCATACTTCTTCCAAGCGTCGCGGTCACCGTTATCTACAGCAGCACGCCAGCCGCTCAGAATCAGGTGCAGCGCGCTCTTGGAGAACAGCTCGCTGATTGCGCACGCATTCGGGCTGAGGAATGACTCCACAGCGTGAATCATAGCATCAATCGAAGATGTAGCAAAGACGCCATACGGCAGGCTTGCAAGCATACCCGGAATCAGAGCTGCTTCATTGGCAAACATAGCCGTAGAGACAATGCCCTGCTTGACGCCCTTGGTAGTGCGGTTGATGATGGAAATATTGGTTACTTCAGAACCGGTGCCGCAGGTAGTCGGAACGATAACCAGCTCATGAACCTTTTGCAGGTCTGCCATGCGGTCGTACAGATCGTCTACCTTGTCTTCCTTAGAAGCAACAGCCAGCACCTTGGCAATGTCGATAATGGTGCCGCCGCCGACAGCGATAATGCGCTTGTATTCTTTGCCGCGCAGCTCGTCGAGGATGGCATCTACCATCACGTCGGTCGGCTCGCCCATGCCATACTTTTCCTGAAATAGGGTATGGCATCCTAGATTCAGCGCGGAAATTGTCGGCTCGTAAATATATTCATTGGTCAGAATGAGATCTTCTGCACCCAGACCAGCTTCTTCCGCATAGGTCTTAAAATCTGCATATTCTGCAATTGCAGGAATCAACTGAAATGCTTTCATGTTTGCGCCTCCTGCCTTAAATCTCCGGGAAATACTTTGCGTCGGCTGCGGTTACCCACTCGTATTCCGGCACAACTGTGGTCACGATGTTCTTGTCATCCTGCAGACGGATGCACCACAGATAGTACTCTGCATAGCCCGGTGCTGCACACTGAGAATGGGTAACATTCTCCGGCATACCGGTCAGATCATTGTTCTTTACCTTGAATGCATCGTCGCCATACTCAGCCAAACCATAGCCGTTTTCCGGCAGGAACTTATAGTAATACAGCTCCGGCTCTACATGCTGATGCGGTGGGTAAGAGGACCACTTGCCCGGGAAGTGTACGACTTCGCCGATGAAGAAGTTGGTCTCTGGGCAGTTGGAACGATCAAAGAAGGTACGAACCAGACGGGTAGAGCACTCGTTCATCTGACCTGCGCCGCGCTCCTCGTTTGCGCTCAGGCAGTCCTCCGGACGCATGAGGCGGGAGGCAAAGCTGCGCTTGTTTTCGGTACGTGCCACTGCGATTTCTGCGTCTGCGCCGCAGGTAATGGTAACAGCAGTGTTCTGCGGAACATGCAGCAGAATAGCGCCCTCATGGAAGCAGTCCTTACGGGTTACGGTCTCGGTCTTGCCTTCCCAAGCGAAGGTAACAGTACCGCTCATCAGATCGTAGACAACTTCCTGTGCGTAGTCAAAGTTCATGATGTCGCCGGCTGTCATCTTGACAACGCCGAACTCCATGCCCATCATTTCCGGATTGTCTACTGCGGAAACCATCTTATTATAGCCCTTGTCAAACGGGGCTTTTGCTGTGTATTTCATGTCGATCGCTCCTTTGTCGGTATGCGCTTTATCAAAATAAAAATATCATCAAGTATCGGTTAATGCTCCCAGTTTCGCTGTGCATTCCTTTGCAGCGCGGCCCCCGCCGCGCTGCAAAAGCTGTGAGAAAAGGTATATACATGCGGAGAATGCATGAGTGCACAGAGTTACGAATGTCTTGTTAGGAAACTGGAGATGTGGTGTGTCATTACAGCCGTATTAACTCAATACATTCTCGCTTCGCTGATGTACTTGTCCAGACGCTTGCGTGCTTCCTGAACCTTCTCAGACTTAGAGGTAGAAGCTACGCCGATATGCCACCAAGACTCATAGCCCTCTGCCATGGTCTTCGGCAGAACCTTTGCATCAATGATGCAGGAGCCGTTTTCCTTCTTTGCATCCTGAACAGCCTTGCGGAACTCTTCCGGGGTCTTAGCATAGAATGCCTTCATGCCGTAGCCTTCGCCAACCTTGCCGAAATCGGTGTAGCAGTACTTGCCGTCCAGCTTGCCGGTCTCCTCGTTGCGGTGACGCATCTCTGTTGCCAGAGAACCAACGCCGTTGCCCATCTGCAGGTTGTTGATGCAGCCGAATGCCGTATTGTCGAATACAACGATGGTGATCTTTGCATTTTCCTGAATCGCAGTCGGGATCTCGGAGTTCAGCATCATGAAGGAACCGTCGCCAACCAGTGCGTAAACTTCCTGCTCCGGTGCTGCCAGCTTGGAGCCGAGTGCGCCTGCAATCTCATAGCCCATGCAGGATGCGCCGTATTCCATGTTGTAGGTATCCTTTGCATCGGTTACCCACAGTCTCTCGAGGTCAGCCGGCAGAGAGCCTGCTGCTGCAACAACGATTGCATCATCGTCAATCTCTTCACGCAGAATGCCTACGGCATTGGACTCGGTGATGGTACCGCCGATGTCGTTGACAAAGTCGTTCATGATCTTCTCGGTCCAGCTTGGTACGCACGGAACGAACTTGCCTTCGCCGAATCCCTCGCCATGGTACTGTACGCCGAGAACGCTCAGGCGCTCCTTCTCCCATACCTCGCGGATTTCCTGAATCTCGTTGGTGTAGCCGGACTTATAGCCGTCAGCCTTCAATACGTCATAGATCTGCTCCAGCGTTACCTTGGCATCACCTACGCAACGGGTCGCATCCAGCTTTTCAGCATGGAATTCAGAAGTGTTGATTGCCAGAACCTTGATATCCGGATTGCGGAACAGAACCCACTTAGAACCGGTAACGAAGTCATTGAAGCGGGTACCAACGCCGATAACCAGATCAGCATCCTTGCACAGTGCGTTTGCTGCCAGACCACCGGTAACACCGATGCCGCCTACGCTCAGTTCAAAGCTGTCCGGCAGAGCGGAATGACCAGCCTGTGTCTGAGATACCGGAATGTTGAACTCACGAGCAAACTTCATAACAGTCTCGCCTGCTTCGGAGTAACGAACGCCGCCGCCGGAGATCAGAATCGGCTTCTTTGCAGACTTAATCAGCTCTACAGCTTTCTCTACTTCGTATGCGTCTGCGCCGCGGCGGGAAATGTGATGTACGCGCTTCTGGAAGAAGTAATCCGGATACTCAAAGCTCTCGCCCTGTACATCCTGCGGCAGGCTGATGCAGACAGCACCGCAGTCTGCGGTATCAGTCAGTACGCGGAATGCGTTAATCATTGCCGGCATCAGCTGCTCCGGACGGGAAATGCGATCCCAGTACTTGCAAACCGGCTTGAAGCAGTCAGAAGCGGTGATGCTCAGGTCATGAGAGACCTCCATCTGCTGCAGTACCGGATCCGGCTGACGGGTTGCGAACGAGTCGGACGGGAACAGAAGCAGCGGAATGTGGTTGATGGAAGCAGTCAGTGCTGCGGTTACCATGTTTGCTGCGCCCGGGCCGATGGAAGAGGAGCAAGCAATGATCTTACGGCGGTTGTTCTGCTTTGCATAAGAGATAGCCGCATGTGCCATGCCCTGCTCGTTTCTGCCCTGATATACACGCAGACGACCCGGATTTTCATCCAGCGCCTGTCCCAGACCAACTACCATGCCGTGTCCAAAGATGGTGAAAATGCCGTCTACGAACGGCTGCTCTACGCCGTCAAATTCGATGTACTGCTGGTTCAGGAACTTTACTACTGCCTGACCTACTGTCATCTTTGTCTTGCTCATAATTGTTTCCTCCTCATACATAAACATTCGTCTTGTATCCACAATTTTTGTTTTGCGGTTCCTTGTTTTTGTTGTACTCAGTATACTATTTTCACGAAAAACAAACTTTAACCCTTTTGTTTTTTCACTATTTTGTCCGTATTTTTTCGATTTTTTATATCCTTGCTGTATTTTTGTGCCGTGTCACCCTGCCCGCCGCGCAAACTTTCAAATTCTTGCTGTTTCCTCGCCGCTGGCGGCATTCCATTTATTGCACCGCTTTTTCTAATATCCTGCGATTGCCTGTTTTTCGCGTGCATGAAAAAAGCCGGAGGGCAGATTTTTCTGCTCTCCGGCGGGAGGATTTACGATTCTTTTTTCTTCTTTCTGCGCTTCTTTTCCGGCTGCCGCGTCTCGACAATATAATTTTGCCGGTATTTCCTTGGCGGCATTCCGACATTTTTTGAGAACTGCAAATTAAAGTAGCTCTGCGTGTCATAACCGACCATGCCAGCAATTGTCGTCACCGGCAGATCCGTCGAGATGAGCAGCGTCTGTGCCTCGCCAATGCGGCGGCGCAGCAAATACTGCATCGGCGAGTATCCGCTCATCTCCTTAAACACATGCGACAAATAGTACGGGCTGATATTGAGCGCTTCGCCCATGCTCTGCAAGGTGATCTGTTCCGCGTAGTTTTTGTCAATGTACTCCTTAATGCGCTGACCTAAAATAGAGGGTTCTTCAACTTCTATTTCCTCACTGTTGGATGCCTTCACGCCGACAACCGTCAGTGCTTTGACCAGCAGTGCGTGCATCAGCGAATGGCAAAACGCTTCTGCATTGGTTTCTCCAGAGGACAAACTGTGAAACATCATCTCAAACAGCGTCTTGAGCGGTTCAAACTGCTCTCCTGTTGGAAATACAAAACCCGCATCCGATGGAATCAGTGCATACTCCTTGAGTCCCGGCATATGTAAGTTGCCAACAGCAATACAATAACTGCCCAACGGATTTTTTGAGCTTGCAATTTCATCGTGCACAATATGCGGATTATAAATGAGCAAATCGCCCTGCTGCACCTTATATTTCTTATCATGAATCAGATATTCGCTGCTTCCGCTGCAAATCAAAATTAACTCCACAAAATCTTCATGTGCATGCATCACACGCGGATGCGCGCTGGTGTCCGGCCGAATATCGCTGACATATAGCAGCTTCGGGTCATTTTTTCCGGTAAATACCGACTGAAAATCCTTCTTTACAAAACACTGCACATTCATTGCCTGATGTTCTGCCATAGTATACTCCTCTCCCGTTTCTATTCTCTCTTGTACATTTATTATAGCAGATTCAACAATTACTGACTATCGAAATGTTGTCTTTTCTGATGTAAAATATGATATACTTGAGGTATTCCAAATAAAGGAGCACTTCTATGACAGAGCAAGAAAAACGAGATCTGGGCCTTTGGTATGACGCCAATTTTGACCCCAGCATTTTACAAGAGCGCGAACACGCAGATATGCTGTGCTTTCAATTCAATAACACACCACCCAATCAAGCGCAAAAACAACAGGAGATTCTCCGCGCGCTGATGCCGAAACTCGGACATTCCGTTGTAATTCTCTCTCCGTTCTATACCGATTACGGATACCACTGCACGATTGGAGAGGGTTCCTTTCTCAATCACGGCGCATATCTGATGGACTGTGCGCCAATCACCATCGGTTCGCATTGTTTTATCGGCCCGAACTGCGGCATGTATACCGCCATTCACCCCATGCTTCCGGACGAGCGCAATCAGGGATTGGAGTGCGCGAAGCCAATCACACTGGGCGATAACGTTTGGCTCGGCGGTGATGTCACGATTCTTCCCGGTGTGACCATCGGAAGCGGCAGTGTCATTGGTGCCGGAAGCGTCATCACCAAAGATATTCCCGCCGGTGTGCTGGCATACGGCAATCCCTGCCACGTGATTCGCCCGCTCACAGAAGACGACCATATCGCAAAGCCAATATAATTATTTTAAGATATAGAAAGAGCAGCTCATCGAGCTGCTCTTTTGCTATTTGCGATAGACACTCATATAAAGATCCGTCTGTTTTTCTATATCACCGATTGTCATCGTACCGGTATACGAATCCAAGCTCATGCCGGAGCTCGTCCACAAGCTCATATCCTGCTCCGAGCCTGCATGTTTGGTAATGGACAGTGTATAGCCGTTTTTGTCCGCCTGCTGTATGCCGGTGTCCAAATAAACGTTGCTCTCATTTTCAATCATATCCGGTGTAATTGTTGTCTCATAGACAACCTGTCCCGCCGCATTGCGCAGCTGCACAGCAAAATCGGCTATCTCCTGCGACGCACTGAGCACGCCCGCCTGCGTGCGAATCTTTAACCGAATTGTATCAAATGAGTGATTGGGATAAAAGGTCTGCGTCATGGTCTCTCCGTCAAACAGAGACACCGGTTCAATCCATGTACTGCCATAGCTCCGAATCACATATTTGGGCGTCTGCGAGCGCGCTGCAGCAGCGCGCTGTACATTGCCTGAGCCGACCAGCACTGCCACCCAAACAGCACACAAGCCAATCCGCACCGCAAGCCGTCTGTGCCTCTGTTCCGGCACCGGCAGCGTATGTCCTCCCGCCAGCAGGAAAAAGAACGGCAGAAATGAGATCGCATATGCCGATTTCACTTCCCAAAACAGGTAAAAGACAATGCCGCCCAGAATAACCGTCATCAGCAGAAAATCATACGTCAACGCCGTGCGCCGACCGAGCTGCCGCAGTAAATTCCACACCGTCATCAGCAAAATAGACAGCCAAAAGCACTGGCTGTAATATTTTATGGCAAAACTGCGCCCGCCAATCAAATGCTGATACACCCAGCTGTAACCTTCCATCTGATTGAGACGGCGGCTCATCTGGAACCAACCGTCTCCCCAAGTCGTCGCGGTCTTTTTCAGCCACAGCTTTGCCGTTCCCTTGATACCGAGATTGCGATAATTCTGTATCGTTTTCGCCCGCGTCACCGATCCTTTTTTATCATCCGGCAGAGTCAGCGTAAATTTATCATCCGCTTCATTGTACACGCCCTTGCCGTGCGAGCCCATCATCAGCCAATGAGTCAGCGGATAATTGGCATGAGAGACAGAACCAAACGCCTGCTGACACCGATCGGATACGATTATCTGCGTGCCTGCCGCTATGGCAGCCATCAGCACAAACGCTGCCATACGCGGTACCAGTCTCTTGATGTTCCAAGGTCTATGCCGGAGCTTTGGCATAATATAAAAGAACCATCCAACCAGAAATGCCAGCACAGGAAAAATCGCTGTCGGGCGAATCTGATACCCCAGCACCGTGACAACAGCACCGATACAGCCAAGCAGCAGTTTCAGTTTCGGATTTTTTATCTGATACAAGCATACCCCAAGATAAAACAAGATCATGGCGAACGGGACACTCAGCGTATTAGAATACACCCAAAACGTCATAATATAATAGACCGGATTGCAGACAAACAGCACCAATACTTTCACTGCCGCCGCGCCGCCACGAATGCGGCGGGCAATCAAACAGGAAAAGATACAGCCAACCACCAAACAAGCTGCATTGAGAATGTACACCGTCCGATACAAATCCGTCACGCCCAAGGCATCCATGCCTCGGAAAAACCAAACAAAAAACAGCGTGAGCAAATAGTTATTTCCATATTTGGAAAAATATGTCACATACACGCTGTCCGGATGAATCATATTGGTGCCGGTTCGCGCCATATACAGGGCTTGATCCAGCAGCGAGTGGCTGTCATTGCGCGGAACGATATGCAAAACCGAAATCATACCGGCATACACAACAATCATCACAACAAACAAGCAAGCGGCACACACGATACGCTTACGGCGGCTCATGCGGTCAATCGCCGCAAATAAAACCTGCCATGTTCCCACCAGCAAAACAATACCACCGAGAATCAACAGCGTTTTTTCTCCCTTTGGACAGACTGCTTTTGGAAAAACCTTGAGTGCACGCCGCCATGTGCTGTATCCGCACCATAGAAGAGCGAGTACGGTTACCGCTGTCAAAAACTGGTACAGCCGATTTTTATATTTGATCACAGCTCCAGCCTTCTTTCTGACAGGAATTCCCTCTCATACGTTCCATTCCTTCCACTTGAGATTTTAGCCTTTTCATTATGCACCAATTCCTTGAAAAAATCATGAATTTCCGCAATATTTTTCCTTAAGATTTCTTAATTTTCTCAAAAGATAAACAGCCAAGGCTTTTTTACCTTGACTGTTATGATATCTGCACAAAATATTTTCAGTATTATGCATTGATTTTTCGGTATTCCTGCGGCGTCATGCCGGTGACACGCTTAAACATCTTGCAAAAATGCCGATTGTCCCGATAGCCTGCCTGTCTGCCGATTTCCTTGACTTTATCACCGGTTTGCAGCAGCAGCTCCTTCGCCCGATTGATGCGGCACGAGGTTAAGTACTCAGAAAATGTAATATCCGTCTCTTTATGAAAAACAAAGCTGAGATATGCCGCGTTGAGATGTACAGCATCCGATGCATCATTGAGCGAGATATTGTCCTGATAATTTTTCTGTACGAATCGAATCGCCTGTGCCACAGGTTCACTGTACTGTGACAAATCCGGCAGCAGCTCCTCACAAAACGTCAAAAACGCCTGTTCCTGTCCTTCCAGCTCGGAAAAATGCTGCGGCGCCTCCTGTACGGAAAGTCCCGCACTGCGCTGTGCCTGCATCATCCATTCCCTTACCAAATGAGACTGAGTATGCTGCGAAGCGAATGCCTCCAATGCCTGTGTATATCCAGCGCGGATGGCATTGCCGTCGCGCCGTTCCATATACGCCGCGATATTGTCGCAAAATGTCCGTGCTTCTTCCGGAATCACGCGATGCGAGGGGCGGCACTGCCACGCGTAGCAAATCGCCTGTGGTTCATAAAATGTCGCTTCCAAGGCATCCAGTGCACTTTCCCAGCAGGCAGCCGGTTCCATTCCAAAATCCGGTGCATCGCTGACGCCAATGCGGACTTCTGCCGCCAAATACTGGTCGGTATTGTGCGCCAAGGTCGCCGCCACCTGTGCCAATGCTTCCTGCCGTTCTGCCCGGCTTTCCCCTTTTCGGAAATCAAAGACGACAGCATATAATTCCCGCCGCACATGTGCACTGCGAATACAATGATCCTGTCTGGCGCTGTCTTGGCAGACCTGCAAAAACGATGCCTGAAAGCGTTCCTGTTGTTCCATCGGGAGAATTTCCACACGTTTATCATAGTCTTTGATGCGAATCGCAAGTGCTGCACGAATGCGAAAGGCGCTCTGTTCCTGTGGCTGTGCTGTGCCCTTGAGCTGCTGGACAATTTCTGCCCGCTCTTTTTCCGGGTCATATTGTCCCGGCAGCGGCTGTACAATCGTTTTTCCTAGTTCAGACAGCAGTTTGAGCATACTCTCTTCTGTCAGCAAATTTTTGAGCACATATTCGTCTGCGCCAAGCTTCATTGCCTCTCGAACATATTCAAAATCATCATGGCAACTGAGTACCACAATTTTCGCCGGATTCTTTTCCTTTTTCAATCGCCGAATCAGCGTAATGCCATCCATAACCGGCATACTGATGTCCGTGATAATAATGTCCGGCTGATATTCTACAGCCATCTCCAAGGCTTGTTCTCCATCCTGCGCCGCGCCGACCAACGAATATCCATGTGCCGTCCAATTGGTCAGTCGAGACAAAAAAGTTCGCACCAAAAAGTCATCATCTACCAGCAAAATCTTTATCATTTTTCTCTTCCCTCTTTGTAGTACTCTGATAAAAAGCTCTTGACATTTGTTTGAATAATCACACGATTCTCCACATACGTGTGTTCTTTTACCGTTTTCCCATTCATGGCATCTACCATCGTTTCGATGGTTCGATAGCCGATCTCATATCCATTTTGGCTGACCATCGCCAAAATATCACCTTCCTGCACAGCAGTCAGCGCATCACTCTGCGTATCCACACCGACCAAACGAAGATTGTTTAAACCCTCGCGTTTTTTCTGCTGCAATGCGCCAATTGTCATCATCGCACTGGTGCAAAATACTGCGTCCAAATCCGGATATGTCTCTGCGAGCCGTTCCATTTCCTGCCGTGCTCCTGCGCTGCTGCTGTTGTTGACGCGGCAAATCTCTGTCAATTCAAAATCGGTATGGTCGCGGATATAGGCTTCAAAGCCTTCCACACGTCGGTTGTGCGTCGTTTGCTCCTCACTGCCTGCAATCACGGCAACCTTTGCACCGGATTTTGTCGGCATCTGCGTCTGCAGGGTTTCTGCCGCCATTTTTCCAATCAGCGTGTTGTCTGAACCAATATACGGCATTCCAATGGGAGCATTGACCTCTTCGTCAATATACATGGCTTTGATGCCCTGCTCTCTCGCGTGCACCATGTACTCCTGCGCCGCTACGGCATCGCAGGGCGCAACAGCCAGCGCATCCGGCTGCGAGTCAATGGCATCCTGCAGCATGTCCAGCTGCGTATCGGTATCACTCTCTTGTTTCGGATACAAAACGGTCAGTGAAACATTTTTATCATTCGCCGCTTGGCGCAGACCGTCCGCTACTTCCATCCAATGAATCGAATCCATTGCCTTTAAAATAACAACCACTCGTTTTCGATTTTCTTCCATAGTGTTGTTTTCCTGCGGCATACATCCTGTCAGCAAAACACAAACCATTAAAAAGATACAAACCAATCTTTTTTTCATATTGCCACCTCATATCGTATACTCTTCCGCATCATACGAAATAGGAAGCAAAATCATAGCTGTCGTTCCGTTTCCTTTTTCCGAATAAAATCGCAGCTCTGCATTTTTTCCGTAATACAACCGCAGTCGTTCTCGAATATTGCTGACGCCGATGCCGCTGAATTTGCTCTTTCGCTGTCCGTCCAACAGCTTTTGAATTTCCTCCGGTGTCATGCCGTCTCCGTGATCCTCTACTTTAATCGCCAAAGCTCCGGTATCACACAGCACAGAGATGGTAATCCGGTTGTTCTGTCTGCGATGATCGATGCCGTGTAAAATCGCATTTTCCACAAGCGGCTGAATGAGAAGCCGCGGCACATAGCAAGTCTCTGCTTCCGACTGTAAGTCAAACGTCACTTGAAAACAATCTGCATATCGAAACTGCTGAAGCTTGACATAATTCTGCACCATGTGAATTTCCTGCTTGACAGTAATAAACGCGCCGCGGTCACTCGCGCTGAGCTGAAGCAGCTCAATAAACGCTTCCAACAAATCTGCCGTGTTTTGAGACCCTTGTAAAATCGCCTCATATTTGATGGAATTCAGCGTATTATACATAAAATGCGGCGTAATTTGATACTGCAGTGCCTCGATTTCCGCTTCCTTTTTCAACATTTTTTCTGTGACTAATTCTCCAATCAGTCCCTCGATCTGAGCGATCATGCTGTTAAACCCCTGTGACAGCTGTCCGATCTCATCGTTTTGATAGACAACCGCTCGTACTTTGAGATCACCGCCGCTGACCAGCTGCATACTGCTCCGCAGTTCTTCCATAGGCCTCATCAAATAGCGAACCACGAAGAAAATCAAAACAGAAAATGCCACATTGAGAAAAACGGCAATCAATAGAATGCGATTGCGCACGGTGCGCAGCGGCTCGGTCACCTGCGACTGCTGCGCAATAGACACAATATGATAATCGGTCGTTGGCATTGCAACATCTGTCACGAGCATTCCGCTATCCGGCCATGTAATCTGTGTATTCAAGCTGTAAATATCCGCCGCGGATAAAATACGGTCACCGTCTAAAATAAATCGTTCCGTATCCTGATTGCTTTCGCTTTGCAGACAATCAAAAAATATATCTCTTTCATTGACACCAACCGTAATTTGCGCCAGTTCTTCTCCGCCAAATGCAATGGCTTTTCTGGAATAAAAAAACAAATTGTCCTGAGTCACAGATGTCACATCTCTGGCATATACCGGAGACAGCTTATTGGTATTGTTGTCCGGCAGCAGCTGCTGCAGCGTCTGCGCGATTTCGTCTGTCACCTGTAATTCTGTCAGACCATAGGTATTGACCTTGAGCAGCATTTGTCTGCTTGGCAGATAACAGCTGATGCTGTCAATATTTTGATTTTTGCTCCGATAGGCATCTAAGAGCCTACCGATGTCATCTATGTCCTGTTCCTGTATACTTTCTTTAAGCTGCTCATCATTGACCGCATACATGCAGGCACTGTAGGCATCCAACATGGTGCTGTCAAACAGCTTGGCACACGCGGTAAGCTGCTGCATCTGTGCTTGGGTGTAATTTTTCTGAACAGTCTGCGCAGATTGTTGGTAAAAGACCATGGACAATACACAGGTAATCGCCATAGATACAATGATGATGGTCAAACTGATTTTGGCTCGAAAGCTGAGATGCATATCTTCCCACCTCTCTCCGTCTGCATCTATCTTCGTATATATTATATCATACAGTCTATCTCTTTGAAAGCAAACAAAGGTTCGCGGCAAATGCCGCGAACCCTTATCGAGTAAGAAGAATGAGAGATAGATGATCGTATTATTTAGCCTTAGCTGCAGCTTCCTTGCGGCGAGCCTTAACAGCCATGGACTCA
>CAVFAY010000024.1:0-36713 GCA_963620595.1 Anaerotignum sp.
AAACCGTTCAGTTCACTTAATTCTTATTTTTGTCTAACAATTGGGGGTCACTTCACTTCGGGGCGGCTTTTGCTGTTTCCGCAGTGTCAGCGCGCCGCTCGCCGCATAAGATGAAAGCAGGGAAAGGGGAAAGCAGGTATGGATCACACATTGATGGCGGCCATAGCGGGCGGTGATGTGCGGCAAGTTTTTCTCGGAGAGCGGCTGGCGGCTGATGGGATGCAGATTGGTACGATTGGACTGGAACGGCATCGGTCTACTCTGCCAGTGTACAGCGATATGGCAGCGTTGTTTGCACAGGCAGATGTGATTTTGCTGCCAATGCCGGTGACGCGGGATGGGGAACGACTGCATACCCCGCTCGCCAATGCGCCGTATCGACTGAAAGATGTATTGGATGCCGTTCCGGCGGGTGCTGCGGTGTATGGCGGTTCTATTCCGCAAACCATGTACGATATGGCACAGCGGAGAGGCATTCACCTGTTTGACTATCTCAAACAGGAAGAACTGGCACTGCTCAATGCCATTCCGACGGCGGAGGGAGCCATTCAAATCGCGATGGAAGAACTGCCGATGACCATTCATGATCTTCCGGTGCTGGTCATCGGTGCAGGACGCATTGGCTCTGCACTTGCGATGCGTCTGCGCGGACTCGGCGCACAGGTCACCGTGTCGGCGCGGCGGGAGACGGATTTCGCTCGCATGTACAGCGCGGGGTATCGCTGCTTGGATACACGAAATTTGACGGGACGGCTGCATGAATTTTCGCTCATCATCAATACGGTTCCTGCGGATATTCTTAGTCGAACAGTGCTGGCGGATTGTACGCCAGATACGTTGCTGCTAGATTTGGCATCCGGCGCAGGCGGTGTCTGTGAGGACGCTAAAGGGCTTTGTCGTGTGATTCATGCGCTGAGTCTGCCGGGAAAGGTTGCACCAAAGAGTGCAGCAGATGCCATTGCACAGACCGTGCGGCATATGCTGGAGAGGGAGGGGTTGCTATGAAACGAACTGCGGGATTCGCTGTGTGCGGATCCTTCTGTACCATAGATCGAGTTCTTGTTGTTATGGAACGAATGACACAGGAGGGCTGGCAGGTCATTCCGATTGTCTCCCAAGAGGTATATACACAGGACACACGGTTTGGCGCGGCGCAGGACATTGTACAGCGCATCACAGATATTTGCGGCAAACCGCCGCTGCATACATTGCAGGCGGTAGAACCGATTGGCCCAAAAGATCTGCTGGATGTATTGATTATTGCGCCGTGTACCGGAAGTACACTGGCGCGGCTCGCGCATGGCATCAGCGACACGCCAGTATCCCTTGCAGCTAAATCACAACTACGCGTGGAGAAGCCTGTCGTGCTGGCCGTGGCAAGCAATGATGCGCTCGCAGGCTCTGCGCCAAATATTGCCGCGCTGCTCAATCGAAAGCAGTATTATTTCACGCCCATGAAACAGGATGCACCGCACACCAAACCGCGCTCGCTCGTCGCAGATATGAACAAGATTCCGGAAACGGCAGCCTTGGCACTGGTGGGGAAACAAATGCAGCCGATTTTGTATTGAACACAGCAAAAGCCCCTGTTCACAGCTGAACAGGGGCTTGATGGTATCTGAATGATTGATGCTTACAGCGTTGCTGCCATGACAGCCTTAATGGTATGCATCCGGTTTTCTGCCTCGTCAAAGACGATGGACTGCGGACCTTCAAAGACTTCGTCGGTAACTTCCATGGCATCACGGTTGAATTTCTCGCCCATTTCCTTGCCGATGGTTGTCTTGTGGTCATGGAATGCCGGCAGGCAGTGCATGAATACAGCGTTGTCAGCGGCATTGTCCATCAGCTTCTGGTTGACCTGATACGGAGAGAGGGCATCAATGCGTTCCTGCCATACCTCAATCGGCTCACCCATAGAAACCCAGACGTCGGTGTACAGAACGTCGGCATTCTTCGTTGCTTCCATTGGATCCTCGCAGAAACGCAGGGTTGCACCGGTCTCTGCGGCAATTTTTTCACAGGTCTCAATCAGAGCCTGATCTGGGAAATATGCCTTCGGAGCAGCAGCAGTAAAGTTCATGCCCATCTTGGCACAGCCGACCATCAGTGAGTTGCCCATGTTGTAGCGTGCATCGCCCAGATATACAAAGTTGATGCCCTTGAGCTTGCCAAAATGCTCACGAATCGTCAGAAAATCAGCCAAGATTTGTGTCGGGTGAGATTCGTTGGTCAGACCGTTCCAGACCGGCACACCGGCGTATTTTGCCAGCTCCTCGACGATTTCCTGCCCGTAGCCGCGGTATTCAATGCCGTCAAACATGCGGCCGAGCACGCGGGCGGTATCTGCAATGCTTTCCTTCTTGCCGATCTGAGAGCCGGACGGATCAAGGTAAGTCACCTGCATACCGAGATCATGTGCGGCAACCTCAAAGCTGCAGCGGGTGCGGGTACTGGTCTTTTCAAAAATCAGCGCGATGTTCTTGCCGCGCAGCGTATCATGAGCAATGCCTGCCTTTTTCTTCGCCTTGAGATCGGAAGCGAGGTCAATCATGCCCTCAATTTCTTCCGGCGTAAAATCAAGCATCTTGAGAAAGTTTTTTCCTTTGAGATTCATAGTCGTGTTCCTCCTGTGTATTGGTATCCACTGCTCTTTATTATAGCAGACAAATAGATAATTGGAAAGTAGGGAAAACGCCGCCTGTACTCAGTGTACAGACGGCGTTTGCTGCAATTCACAGAGCAAATGCAATTGTTGTTCCTGCGTCAGCATGCCGGAACGGTACAAGGCATGAACCAGACCGGTCAGCATACAACGCTGCCATTCTTGTTCCAGATTGTCCATTGCTTCCCTCCGTTCTGAGAGAAACATATGAGATGTGATGCGAGATTAGACCATCAATCGGCATGATAGACGTCAGACGGTGTGATGTTGTCAGTCGTGACAGCTTCCGCAGAAGAATTCGTGTACTGTTTGACAGAAGTCAGATTGTCAACCGTCCACACGCACCAAGCAATGTTGTTTTTCAGCATGGTCGCGCGCTGGGAAACGGTCAAAAGACTGCAGTTTGCACCGATAGTGATGGAGTTTTTGCCATTTTTCAACTTCTGTGCGTTTTTGATGGCGTTGGAGTCCACTTTGTTTGCCAGCAGACACAGCGGCGCTGTCGCATCAATGTCTTTCATGTGCATCAGATTATTGGCGTAAAAGCTGATCCATGTGACATTGTACCGCATGTCGTACTGCTCGGTGAGATTGTATAATGTCTTCACTTGATTTTTCGTCATGGGAACTTTCAACTCAATGTATGGATGCAGATGATTGCGTGAGCAGAAGGCGATGAATTCTTCAAATGTCGCAATTTTTGTGCCTTCATATCCCGCCCAGCGCTCAGAAGAATTGCTCTTGTAGCTGAAATCGTAATTTTGCAGCTGACCATAGGTGAGATCGGCAACATTGCCTGTGCCGTTGCTGGTTCGGTCTATTGTTGTGTCATGAATCAAGACAGGTACATTGTCCTTGGTGAATTGGACATCGGTCTCTACATAACGATACCCCTTTCGAACTGAAAGTGCATAGGCCGGCATTGTATTTTCCGGTGCTTCTGCGCTGTATCCGCGGTGATTGACCAGACGAACCTGCTTATCTGCTGTTTCAGAAATCTTTTGTACATCGTTATATTGACAGAAAACAACGGTGCATTGCGCACGGGTTGCATTTCCTGTCGGGGAAAATGTACCGGAAGAGGTACCACTCATGATGCCAGAGCGGTACAATGTATATACTGCGTCAAGCGCGTAGTCCGCAGTCTGCTTTCTGTCGGAAAAAAATTTGGTGCTGCGCGTGCGCGGCAGAACGCAATCCTGATAGTTGGCAAACCGTACCATGAGAGCTGCCATTTGCTCTCTGGTAATCGCAAGATCCGGTGAAAACTGATGGTCAGAGGTGCCGGAAACAATACCCTCTTGGTATGCCCATGCGACAGCGTGTGCGTACCAAGCATCGGCGGGAACATCTTTAAACTGTGTGGTTGTATAGGAACTGATGTCCTCCTTGCTGTATTTGGCAAGTACAGTGACAAACATCGCACGAGTCATGACTGTATCCGGAGAAAATGTTGTCGGTGTTGTACCGGAAAATAAGCCAAGATCTACCGCCTGATTGATATATTTCTCTGCCCAATGACCGGAAATATCGGTAAATTTGGCTGCATATGCCTGCTCGTGCGGGCAGGCGGAAAAGAGCATCACTGCCGACAATGCGCCGACAATCCATTGTTTTGTGCGCTTATGTATCATGCGTGAAACAACCTTTCTTGTATATTATATATAATTATCATACCACAAAACGAGAGGAGTGTATACTGTTTACCTAGGGAAGATTGCGCTATGATTTTATGAGCGTTGCAATTTTACCGATTTGTGGGTAAAATAAAGAAAAACAAGCACAGATAAAAAGGAGCATGTTGCTATGGAAGAAAGACGATTGGATCTGCGCATTCCCGATGAAGCGCGGTCAAAGGAAGGCCATCGCACCACAAAACTGGTGTTTCAGCTCAATCAAACGGAGCCATATACAGAAGAATATGATGTATTGGTACACGAATTGTTTACCGGTGGATTTGGTGAAAAAAGCCGTGTCAATACGCCGCTGTTTGTCAATTTGGCTGCCAATGTACATATTGGTAAGAATGTTGTACTCATGCCGTATTTCCGTTGTATGTCTGCCGGAAACGTTTGGATTGATGACGATGTGCGCATCGCTATGAATGTATCGATTATCACAAATAATCATGACATGTACGAGCGTGATGTACTGACCATTCGGGATGTGCATATTGGAAAAAATGCGTGGATCGGTGCCGGTGCGACAATTTTACCCGGCGTGACAGTAGGAAAAAATGCCGTTGTCGGCGCGGGAAGTATTGTGACGAAGGATGTACCTGCCAATGCCGTTGTGGTCGGCAATCCGGCACGAGTTGTCAAAACATTGGATGCAGAGCGATTTCAGTGAGGAGAAGAGATATGAACAAGCATGTAGAAAGAGCAAAACAGCTGCGGGATACTGCTCCGCAGAACAACAACTGTGCGCAGACCATTATGCGCGCTTATGCAGAAGAAATGGGATTGACGGAAGAACAGGCGGCAGCCGTTGGATGTAATTTTGGCGGCGGCATGAAGTGTGGCGGCACCTGCGGGGCAATTACCGGTGCACTGATGGTTCTCGGTACAAAGGGCGTTGTCTCTCCAGCGGCCGTCGGAGAATTTCGCAGACGCATCGCGCAGAACCATGGTGGTATGACGGACTGTGCCGACTTGCTCAAGGCAAATGCACAAAAGGGCGGAAATAAAAAGACGCACTGTGACAAAATGATTTATGAAGCCATTGAACTGATTGATGAGATGACGAAAAAATAAAATGATTTAACAAGCAGTTGTGCTATGCACGACTGCTTGTTTTAGATAAAGCATAAAATCTGCATGATTTCACATACTATCCATAAGACTCGTAATATGGAAAATAGGATGTGTTGCAGGAGGAATAGATGCTATGAAAGCAACAGGAATCGTCCGCCGGATTGATGATCTCGGGCGGGTTGTCATACCAAAAGAGATTCGGAGAACAATGCGGATTCGTGAAGGCGACCCGCTTGAGATTTATACAGATCGAAATGGAGAGGTTATCTTCAAAAAATACTCGCCGATGGGAGAACTCAATATGTTTGTCTCCCAACTGTGTGATTCCGTCACAAAGACGACTGGCGCAAGCTGCGTGATTTGCGATCGGGATTCTGTTATTGCTGTATCCGGCAGTGCAAAGAGAGAGGTATGTGATCGCAGTATCAGCGAGGATTTGGAACACATCATGGAACAGCGCAGAATCTTTCGGCCGGAGGGACGTGTGGTGTCTCTGACTGGGGACCCGCGGTATGCGGTATCCATTGCTGCACCGGTAATCGCGGGGGGTGACGTCTCCGGATGCGTTGCCCTGCTGCGCGATGAAGCCCATCCGGATGCCGGGGAAATAGAAAGCAAGCTGCTGCAAACCGCGGCGAATTTTTTGGGACAGCAGATGATCAATTGATGGAATTACAGGCGATTGATAAAAAATCGCCTGTACATAAAATTTTTTTGAAAAAGCGCTTGACAGATAGGTAACTGTATGCTATTATATAAGCACTCGATGAGAGAGCAAAAACAAAAAGAGAATATCGCGGGGTGGAGCAGTTCGGTAGCTCGTCGGGCTCATAACCCGAAGGTCGTAGGTTCAAATCCTGCCCCCGCAACCATTACTTGCCGCTTATTCGTACTGAATAAGCGGTTTTTGTGCTTGCTTTACCTTTCCGGCAGAGGACGAAACGTGTTTTGCGTATTTATCAGACAGAGCTGAGAGGTGAACTGCGTGCGGAGACTGCATTCAGATATGGTGGATGTTTTTTTACACCCAATTGAGGGGGAATCGAGTGTGATTGCATTGACGAAAAAATGGAAATTTGCTATTCTTCTGACATAGAAAAACACGATAAAGATGGACGGACAGGAGGCAGAAAATGAGTCAGGAGAAGGAAAACGGACAAACCAAACAATGCAAGTATTGCAAGCAGGAAATTGATGCCAAGGCGAAAATTTGCCCGCACTGCCGGAAAAAGCAAACGCCGAGCGGATGCCTGATTGCGATAATCGCCGTTGTCGTGATTGTTGTACTTGTTATTGCCGGTTCAACAATGTCTGGAGGGGAAAAGACGAATACCGGTGCATCAACAAATGGTGCGAACAGTACAAGCACGACACAACAGGAAATTACATACACTGCATACAGTGTTTCAGAATTGATGGATGATTTGAATACAAATGCGATGAACGCAAGCGATAAATATAAGGATCAGTATGTAGAATTGACAGGTAAGTTGAATGTAATTGACAGCAGTGGAAAATATATTTCTATTGTACCAGCCGATGACGAATATGCAATTATTGGTGTACAATGTTATTTCCAATCGGAAGAGCAAAAGAGTGCAGTCAAGAGCGCAGCGATTGGCGATACGCTGGTAGTCAAGGGAAAGATTACCGATGTCGGAGAGGTACTGGGATACACGCTCAACATAGATGAAGTATCCAAAGTACAGTAAATTGAAAGAACCGTACGATAAGATGCAGGGTGCAAAAACGCTCTGCATCTTTTTTATTTGGGTTAGAAATAATATATAGTATTGATGAAACATGGCGAAAATGATATGATTAAGATGGTAAAAGAAGGACAGAGGAGAGAACGCGATGGCAGAAGAAATCGTATTTTGTAAAGGCGGCGGTTGTACGGCAAAGCTGGGCGCAGGCATTTTGAGCCGCGTGCTTTCGGCACTGCCGAAAGGAGAGCTGGATCCCAATCTGCTCGTAGGATATGACAGCCGTGATGATGCTGCGGTCTATCAGGTGTCGGACGATTTGGCGATTGTGCAAACGCTGGATTTTTTTCCGCCGATGGTGGACGATCCGTATACCTTCGGACAGATTGCTGCGGCCAATGCACTGAGTGACATTTATGCGATGGGCGGCGAGGTCAAAACGGCATTAAACATTGTGTGTTTTCCGGAAAAAATGGATTTGAACATTTTGGGAGAAATTATGCGCGGCGGATCGGAAAAGGTGCTGGAAGCAGGCGCTTCTCTGGTCGGCGGACATTCGATTGCAGATGACAGCGTGAAATATGGCCTGTCGGTCATGGGAACCATTGATCCGAAAGCAGTATATGCCAACAATCATGGACAGGCGGGCGATGTACTGATTTTGACGAAAAAGCTCGGCGTCGGTATTATATGCACGGCCAATCGCGTGGGAGAGGCATCAGAGCAAGCTATACAGGAAGCCATTGCGTCTATGAAAACGCTCAATAAATATGCGGCGGAAATTTGCAAAAAATATGCCGTACACGCGTGTACAGACGTCACAGGCTTTAGCTTTCTTGGTCATTTGCATGAGATGCTGGACGGAAGATTATCCGCGCGCATTGATTCACGCCATGTGCCGGTGATAGCAGAAGCGTTGCACCATGCCGATGAATTTCTGTTGACCGCGGCGGGACAGCGCAATCGAAATTATGTCAAGGACTTTGTACAGTTCAAGAATATTCCGTTTGCGATGGAAGAAGTGCTGCTGGACCCGCAGACCTCTGGCGGACTGCTGCTGGCTGTAGAGCCGGTGCAGGCAGCACAGCTGGAAAAGGAATTGCAGCAGGCAGGACTTCCGGCGCGCATTGTCGGAGAACTTACCAATAAGACAGAACCGGAAATTTTGGTTCTTTGAGAATAAAAAGGAGAAAAAGTACATGAATAAGACAGTAAATGCAATGGGCGATGCTTGCCCGATTCCAGTCGTAAAAACAAAGAATGCCATCAAAGAGATGGGTACAGCAGGCGGTACCGTCGAGACCTTTGTGGACAATGAAATCGCGGTACAGAATTTGACCAAAATGGCAGATCAGAAGGGATACGGCGTACAGTCAGAACAGCTGGAAAGCAACAAATATCGCGTGGTTATGACAGTGGGAGAGCAGACCGAACAGCAGGTGCAGGAAACCGCACAGGAATCGGTCGTTTGTACACCGGTGCAAAAAGAACACAACACGGTTGTTGTCATTTCTTCCTCCTGTATGGGAAGTGGAGATGATGCGCTGGGAGCTGTGCTCATGAAGGGCTTTATCTATGCGCTGTCTCAGCAGGATGAACTGCCGAAAACCATACTGTTCTATAACGGCGGCGCAAAGCTGACCTGCGAAGGTGCCGTGACCTTGGAAGATCTCAAGGAGCTGGAAGCGCAGGGCGTAGAGATTATGACCTGCGGCACCTGCCTGAATCATTATGGTCTGACGGATAAATTACAGGTTGGCACGGTGACCAATATGTATGTAATTGCAGAGAAGATGACACAGGCTTCGCTGATTGTAAAGCCGTGATTTATTTTGACAGTGCGGCGACATCCTTTTATAAGCCGGAACAGGTAGAGCGGGCAGTGTGCCGAGCGTTTCACACGATTGGAAATGCTGGCCGCGGTGCCCATGCGCCGACGCTGGAAGCATCCCGCGTGCTGTACCGCACACGGGCAAAGCTGGCAAAGCTGTTTCATGCGGAGAACGCGTCGCGGATTGCTTTTACAGCCAATGTCACGCAGGCGTTGAACATCGCAATAGATGGCCTGCTCCAAGCGAGAGATCATGTGGTAACAACGGTGTGTGAGCACAACTCTGTGCTGCGTCCATTATACAAAAAACAAGAAAACGGTGTTTTTTTAACCGTTATGCAAGCGGACGAAAATGGAGTGGTTGACCCGCAGAAAATACAAGACGCCATGCGCGAAAATACCCGCGCTATTGTTATGCATCATGCATCCAACGTGACGGGAAATGTCGTGCCGATACAAACAATTGCAGACATCGCACATCGCGCTGGCGCGCTGCTTATCGTGGATGCGGCACAGACCGCAGGCGCCATTCCGATTGACGTACAGAAAATGGGCATAGATGTTTTGTGCTTTACCGGACATAAGAGCCTGCTCGGCCCGCAGGGCACAGGCGGCATGTATGTGCGGGAAGGATTGTCGATTCCCTCTCTGCTAGTCGGCGGCAGCGGCGTGCACAGCTTTGACAAGCATCAGCCGACAGATATGCCGACTGCACTGGAAGCGGGAACGGCAAATGGACACGGTATTGCCGGTCTGGAAGCTGCTGTTGATTTTTTACTTGAAACAGGCGTAGAGACGATTCATGCGCGGGAAAATGCTCTGGTGCAGCGATTTTTGTCCGGTATTCGGCCTATTGCAAACGTAAAAATATATGGTGATATGGATGCGCCGCTGCGCGCGCCGATTGTCACATTAAATCTTGGCACTGCCGATGCAGCGGTAGTCAGCGATGTGCTATGGGAAGAATATGAAATCTGTGTGCGCGCCGGCGCGCATTGCGCACCGCTCATGCATGAGCACTTTGGGACGGCAGAACAGGGTGCTGTGCGGTTCAGCTTCTCGTATTGGAACACAGAGGAGGAAGTTGACCGCGCGATACAAGCCGTGCGGGAAATTGCCGCGGAATGCGAGGACGCAAATGCGTAACAAACGAGAGTATGTGATTTTGACTTTTCGCACGACAACCGATGCGATGGCGATGGAAGCGCAATGTACAGAACAAAGTATCCCTGGCAGACTGATTCCTATCCCGCGGGAGATTACTGCGGGCTGTGGATTGGCGTGGCGCATCACGCCGGAACAATATGAACAAAACAAAGATGCAATTTCCTCCCTGCACATTCCGTTTGAACAGATTGTATCTTTGAAGATATAGGAGAACGGTGATGCGAGAGTTGTTTGCAGATATTTTAAAACAGACACAAAACAATCAGACTGCTGCGTGGCAGATTGAGATTGACGGGGAGACATACACCCGCTTGTTTCGGCCGAAAGAACGATTGATTCTGTTGGGAGCGGGGCACATTGCGCAGCCGCTGTGTGAGATCGCGGCCATGCTTGGCTTTTCGGTTACTGTCGTGGATGACAGACCATCGTTTGCCAATCATCCGCGGTTTCCGCAGGCAGAATGTATTCTCTGTGATGAATTTACGCATGCGATAGAACAGCTGCATATTCATGCGGGCGATTATGTCGCTGTGATTACACGCGGACACCGATACGATGCCGATTGTCTGCGTGCGCTGCTCGCGGGAACCATGCCGCGGTATCTGGGAATGCTCGGATCCAAGCGGCGCACGATAGCTCTATTGCACATGCTGGCGCAGGAAGGCTTTGCACAGGACAAGCTGGACAGCATCCATACGCCGATTGGATTGGATATTGGGGCGCTGTCCGTACAGGAAATTGCGGTGTCGATTGCAGCAGAACTGATACAGACACGTCGGTGCGGACTGGATCGCCGCTCCAAATCGCACATATTAACCGAAGAGATCTTCCGCGCTGATGTCGTAGAAGATATTGTCAGCAATCCGCTTAAAAAAGCGCTGCTGCTTGTGTATGAGACGAGCGGTTCGACACCGGTGAAATCAGGAGCCTTTATGACGGTAAACGAGATGTTTCAGGCAAAGGGAACCATCGGCGGCGGATGCAGTGAGAGCGCGGTTTTGCGCGATGCCTTTCATTTGATTGGCACGGGAGAAAGCAAGTGTGTGACCGTCGATATGAGCAATGATGTGGCGGCAGAAGAAGGCATGGTGTGCGGTGGTCAGATGAAAATCTTTTTGATGGATTTGAGCGGAACATGACACGACCACATATCTATTTGCCGAATTTAAAAGAAATTTCCTGTTTGACAGATGCCATTGCTCCGGCACCGATTACGGCGTTTGTCGGCGGCGGAGGAAAGACGAGCAGTATGCTGACGATGGGAACCGAGCTGGCACAGCGCGGCAAGCAGACGATTCTCACGACCACAACGCGCATCTATCCCTTTGAGGAGCCGCTGCCGGAGCGATTGCGCTGTGTCGGGCTGCCCGCGCAGCAGGGAAAGCTCCGAGGCGTTGACAATCCGGACGCACTCAAGCGGGAATGTGATTTTTTGCTCATCGAAGCAGACGGAAGCCGTGGTTTGCCGATCAAGGCACCGGCGGCACATGAACCGGTGCTGACAGCGCAGACCGACTTGGTGATTGCGGTTATGGGCTTGACCGGTGTGGGAAAACCGATTGCACAGATGTGCCATCGGCCGGAGCGCGTGTGCGAGGTGCTCTCGATGACACCGGAACAGTGCATCACGCCGGAAGCGGCGGCTTCCCTGATTTTGCATGAAAGCGGTCTGCGCAAAGGGGTACACAAGCGGCGGTTTGCCGTGATTCTCAATCAGGCGGACAGCAGGAAAGAAAAAGAAGCAGGTGTTCGCATCGCGGCATGTTTGCCCGATGCTATTCCCTGCGTCTTGACGACATATCGAGAGGAAACAACATGCGAGTATTGATAAAAGGAGCCGGAGATTTGGCGAGCGGCATTGCCTGTCGGCTGCATCAGTGTGGCTTCTCCATTGTCATGACAGATCTCGCCGTTCCGACGGCTGTGCGGCGCACTGTGGCGTTTTCCAGAGCCATCTATGAACAAACGGCGGAAATTGAAGGCGTTGCTGCACAGCTGTGCAGCAGCATGGACGAAGTGCAGGATGTTTTGCGGCGCAGAGAGATTGCGGTGGTCATTGATCCGGAAGCAAAAATTCGGGAGCAATGGAAGCCGGATGCTGTTGTCGATGCAATTTTGGCAAAACAAAATTTGGGAACATGCATAGATGACGCGGCGATTGTGGTCGCCGTGGGACCAGGCTTTATAGCGGGCAAAGATTGTCATTGTGTTGTGGAGACCAAACGCGGACATTATTTGGGCAGATGCATCTATACAGGCAGTGCGATTGCCAACACAGGCGTGCCGGGTAATATTGGCGGCTATACCAAAGAACGAATTTTGCGCGCACCATGTGATGGTGTGTTTGAGCCGATTGTAGGCATTGGCGACACCGTACAGCGTGGGGACATTTGCGGCACGGTAAATGGGACGCCAATGCGCAGTGAAATCCCAGGTGTTGTGCGCGGTCTGCTGCAAAGTGGTGTCGTCGTGACAACGGGTATGAAGTCCGGCGATGTTGACCCGCGATGCGAACAGACGCACTGTTATACGGTCAGTGATAAGGCGAGAGCTGTGGGCGGCGGCGTGCTGGAAGCCCTGCTGCATTTGGATTTTTTGAAAAAAACAACGAGAGAGAACAGACTGAGGGCGATGAGGTGACGGGAATATGATTACAATCCGAGAATTTTTGAAAGCAAGCTCTTTGGAAGAAGCGTGGAAGGCAAATCAAAAGCGCCCGAACCGTGTGTTGGGCGGCATGGGATGGATGAAAATGAGCAGCGGAAACGTCTCTACTGCCATTGATTTGAGCGGTTTGGGCCTCGACCAAATTGAGGAAACAGACAGCGAATTTATCATCGGTGCGATGGCAACGCTGCGGCAGTTTGAGACCCACGAGGGACTCAACACGTATTTTGACCATGCGGCGCAGGAGAGTGTGCGGCATATTGTCGGCGTGCAGTTTCGCAACTGTGCGACGATGGGCGGTTCGGTATGGCTTCGCGCCGGATTTTCCGATCCGCTGACGCTGCTGCTGGCACTGGACTGTACCGTAGAACTGTATCAAGGCGAGGAAAAATTGGTACAGATACCAATAACGGAATTCTGTAGGCAGAAGCCGGATAATAGTATTTTGACCGCCGTACACATTCAAAAAACAGGGAAAAAGATTGCCTATCAGTCCTTCCGCAACACAGAAACGGATTTTCCGGTTCTGACGGCGGCAGTCAGTGTCAAGGATGGCAAATATTGTGCGGCCGTTGGCGCACGTCCGATTCGCGCACGGGAGATCTATGCGGATACCATTCCGGAATTGATTGACAAGGCAAAAGAATTGTCTTATCAGGACAATATTCGCGCATCGGCAGAGTATCGTCGGATGCTGTCCGGCGTGCTGATTCAGCGCGCAGCGGATGAACTGGAGAGGATCGAAATAAATGGAAATTAAGTTGAAATTGAATGGCAAACAGATCGTCGATCTGATTGAGCCAGATATGTTATTGTTGGATTTTTGCCGCAAGCATCACTGTAAGAGCGTCAAGCGCGGCTGCGAGACCTCCAATTGCGGCCTATGTACGGTGTGGCTGGACGGCAAACCCGTGCTCAGCTGCAATGTGCTGGCAGCGCGTGCCGCCGGACACGAAGTGACCACGCTGGAAGGCTTGCAGGAGGAAGCACATGCGTTTGGCATGTTTCTTGCCAGAGAAGGCGGCGAGCAGTGCGGATTCTGCAATCCGGGCTTTATCATGAATGTGCTGGCAATGGCACGCGAGCTGACGGATCCAACAGATGCGGAAATCAAAGAGTATCTCTCCGGCAATCTGTGCCGCTGTACCGGCTATGCCAGCCATATGCGTGCGATTCATAAATGGCTCAAGCAGCAGAAGGAGGCAGAAGCATGAGATTACCAGATTCCAGAGAGCCGGGAAAGTATGTCGGTGCGCCGATTGTCAAAAAGGATGCGGAAGCACTGGTCACCGGCAAGCCGGTATACGCAGACGATCTGGCACCGGACAATTGTCTGATTATTAAAATTCTGCGTTCTCCGCACGCCCATGCCATGATTCGGGAGATTGATACCTCGAAAGCAAAGCTCGTGCCAGGCGTTGCCTGTGTCCTGACATACAAGGATGTTCCGCAGCATCGGTTTACACAGGCAGGACAGACCTTCCTTGAAGCATCGCCGTATGACCGATATATTCTCGACCAGCACGTGCGGTTTGTCGGAGATGAAGTGGCGATTGTTGCGGCAGAAACAGAAAAAGCTGCCAACAAAGCCCTCAAGCTGATTAAAGTACAGTATGATGTCCTGCCTGCGATTTTGGATTTCCATGAGTCCTTGGACAATGAAACCTTGATTCATCCGGAGGACGACTGGACAGAGAGCGATTGGAGTCATGGCGACAACAAGCGCAATTCCGTCTATCATGAGGATGTGAGCCATGGCGACGTTGATGCTGTGTTTGCGTCCTGCGATGAAGTAATAGAAGAGACCTATCACACCATTGAGGATCAGCAGGCGATGATGGAGCCGTTTACGGCGAATTGCTGGATGGATACCTATGGCAGATTGGTCATCCAGAGCTCGACGCAGATTCCGTTCCATGTTCGCCGCAATATGGCAAATGCGCTGGGCATCCCAAAGAGCAAGATTCGAGTCATCAAGCCGCGCATTGGCGGTGGATTTGGCGCGAAGCAGACGGCGGTTGTCGAGCGGTTTCCGGCGGTTGTCACGTGGCTGACCGGCAGACCGAGCAAGATTTACTATACGCGCGAGGAAACCATGATTGCAGGCAGTACGCGCCATGAGATGGAAGTGACTGTCAAGCTGGGAGCTATGAAGGACGGCACCATCCGTGCGATTGAAGTTCATGCGTTGTCCAATACCGGCGCATACGGCGAGCACGGTCCGACGACCATCGGTTTGGTGGGGCATAAATCCATTCCGCTGTACAGCGGCAAGTATGAGGCATTTCGTTTTGTTGCGAATACCGTGTACAGCAATCATCCGAGTGCCGGTGCGTACCGCGGTTATGGCGCGACACAAGGCGTTTTTGCGATGGAGAACACGGTCAATTTGATGGCACATAAGCTGGGCATTGATCCGGTGAAAATTCGAGAGCACAATATGCTGCACGAGGGCGACGTCATGACGGCGTATAACAATGAGACCGCCAATGCCTGCGCGCTGGATCAGTGTATGGCGCGCTGTAAAGAGATGATGGACTGGGACAATAAGTTCCCGGCAAAGACCTTGCCGAATGGACACATTCGCAGTGTCGGCGTGGCAATGGCCATGCAGGGCAGCTGCATCAGCTTTGTCGATGAGGCAAACGTCACCATCAAGATGAACGATGATGGATTCTACAGCCTGCTCGTGGGCAGTACGGATATGGGCACCGGCAGTGATACCATTTTGGCGCAGATGGCGGCAGATGTTCTGGAATGCGATTTGGACGATGTTGTTACCTACGGCGTAGATACCGATACATCGCCGTATGATTCCGGTTCCTATGCATCGTCTACTACGTATTTGACCGGCAATGCCGTGGTCAAGGCGGCAGAGCAGCTGCGCCAAAACATCACGGAGCAGGCGGCAAAGCGTCTGGAATGCCCGAAGGATGAAGTAGAATTTGACGGCAAGGTGCTGACTTGTGTGAGCACCGGCAACAGCATCACTCTGAAAGATTTGGCCAATCAGCTGCAAGGCGGTACAGAGGGCTGGCAGAGTGTCACCGCGGGCGGCAACAGTCCGGTTTCTCCTCCGCCGTACATGGTCGGCATGGTAGAAATAGATCTGGATCCGGAGACCGGCAAGGTCATTCCACTCAAATATACCGCCTGCGTGGACTGCGGCACAGTTGTCAACCCGAATTTGGCACGTGTGCAGACAGAAGGCGGTTTGATGCAGGGTCTGGGTATGGCTCTGTATGAAGGTCAGAATTACAGTGACACGGGATTCAATCGGATGCGCAATTTTATGCAGTATAAAATTCCGACGCGTATGGATGTTCCGGATATTGAAGTGGATTTCCGTCAGAGCTATGAGCCGACGGGACCGTTTGGCGCGAAGAGCATCGGCGAAATTGTCATCAATACGCCGTCACCGGCACTTGCCCATGCGATTTTCAATGCGACGGGTGTTATGCATCACGAGCTGCCGATTTTGCCAGAGCATGTGTGGCGCGGCATTCAGCAAAAGAAGCAGCAGGGATGATTGCTTGTATTTTGCTGGCGTCCGGCTTTGGACGGCGTTTTGGATCCAATAAGCTGTTGTATGAGATTGATGGTGTACCCATGTATCAGTATGCGCTGGAGATGCTGCACACCTTGTCTCAGCAGAAGATAAACGGACAGACAATACAGATCATTGTTGTCAGTCAGTATCCGCACGTTGAACAGCACGCACAGAGACTGGGCATGCAGGCGGTGCACAATGCGGATGCTGCGGAAGGAATTGCGGCATCCGTTCGCCACGGTGTGCGTGCGGCGCAGCACGCCGATTGGCTGGCATTCTTTACCGCCGACCAGCCGGAATTGCAGGCGGAAACCGTTCGGGAGTTTTTGACGCAGGCGATACAAAGCGGAAAGCCATTGGCATCGGTTGCGTCAGAGGGACAGCCGGGCAATCCGACTTTGTTTTCCGGCGCGTGGCGCGAACAGCTGCTGCGGCTGTCCGGCGATGCCGGCGGGCGAAAAATCATGAAACAGCATCCGGATGACATCTTCTGGTTTGATATTCCGCAGCGGGAACGGCGCGATTGGGATGTTCCTGTCTTGACAAACAAGAGCGACGCAAGTACAATAAAACCATAAAGAAGTGACCACGTGAGAACTCGTATTCTTTGAGAGAGTACGAGTTCTTTTTGAAAGAGCGAATGTCTTGAAAAAGACACTCGAAAAAATGGAGGCATTCAATTGTCTGTAATCTATCCATTTAACAAAAAACTGCGCGCCAATCCGCGCGTGCGGTTAAATGCGGAGGATGACCGATTTTTTGGACCGGGAACCAAGGATTTGCTGGCAGGTATCCGAGCGACCGGTTCGGTACAGCAGGCGTGTGCAGAGATGGGACTGTCCTATTCCAAAGGACGGCATATGATTCGGCACATGGAAGCGGCGTTGGAGACAACGCTTGTCGAGCGCACACGCGGCGGCGCAGGCGGCGGAAGCGCCAAGCTGACACCGGCGGGAGCGTATCTGCTTGACCGGTTCACGGCATATGAACAGGACGTCAAGCAGTACGCCGAACGGCGGTTGGCGCAGTATTTTCCTGTACAGACGGAAGGAGAGAACGTATGAAGCTGATACGGACGGAAGATGCCGTGGGACAGGTGCTGTGCCATGACATCACACAGATTATCAAGGGCGTGACAAAGGATGCCGTGTTCCGCAAGGGACATATCATTCGAGAAGAGGATATTCCTGTGTTGCTCAGCGTCGGCAAGGAGCATCTGTATATCTGGGAAAACAACGAGAACATGCTGCATGAAAATGAAGCGGCAGAAATTCTGCGGGATATTTGCCAGGGAGACTATATGCACGCCTCAGAAGCCAAGGAAGGCAAGATTGAGCTGATTGCGGACAGAGATGGCCTGCTTATGGTTGATTTGGATGGCCTGCGCCGCGTCAACAGTCTCGGTGAAATGATGATTGCAACACAGCCATCCGGTTTTGTCGTGAAAAAAGGCGCGAAGCTGTGCGGCACACGCATCATTCCGCTGGTCATCGAGAAGGAAAAAATGCAGCGCGCGAAAGAAGCGGCAGGCGAGAAGCCGCTCATTCAGCTGTATCCGCTCAAGAAAAAGACTTTCGGTGTCGTGACAACAGGAAGTGAAGTCGCCAAGGGGCTGATAAAAGACACGTTTACCGATGTCATTGTGCAGAAGCTCGGAGAATACGGCTGTACCATGACAGCACATGTCTGTCCGGGCGATGATGCGGCGGCCATTACAAAAGAAATTCAAACCATGCTGGATAATGGCTGTGAGATGGTATTTTGTACGGGCGGCATGAGTGTTGATCCCGATGACCACACGCCGCTCGCCATTCGCAATACCGGCGCGCAGATCGTCTCGTATGGTGCACCGGTACTGCCGGGAGCGATGTTTCTTGCCGCATATATGCCGGATGGCCGTCCGGTATGTGGATTGCCCGGCTGCGTGATGTATGCGAAGCGGACGATTTTTGATTTGGTTTTGCCGCGCTTGCTGGCGGACGTGCCGGTTACCGCCCAGTGGCTGGCGGGACTCGGAAACGGCGGCTTGTGTCTCAATTGCGAGATTTGTCATTTTCCAAATTGCGGTTTTGGAAAGGGTGTATAAATCATGGAATACAAGCTCACGCATATTGACCAGGCGGGCAATGCGGTCATGGTCGATGTCGGTGAAAAGCAGATCACGCATCGAACGGCTGTCGCGCGCGGTGAGATTCACATGAACGCCGAGGCGTTTGCGGCTGTACAGCAGGGCACAGCAAAGAAGGGAGATGTGCTTGGTGTCGCACAGATTGCAGGCATTATGGCGGCAAAGAAAACAGCGGATTTGATTCCGCTGTGTCATCGCTTGAACTTGACCAATTGTAAGGTGACGTTTTCCCTGCTGCCGGAACAAAACGCCATTGAAGCGCAGTGCCTTGTCGCCTGCGACGGCAAGACCGGTGTAGAGATGGAAGCCCTGACCGGATGCAATCTCGCTTTGCTGACGATTTATGATATGCTCAAAGCATTGGATAAACGAATGGAAATCACGGCAGTGCATCTGATTGAAAAGCACGGTGGCCGCAGCGGTGATTTTTCCTTTGAACAGGTGGAGCCGTGACCGATCAATTTGAAAGACACATTAATTATTTGCGCGTATCCATTACAGACCGCTGTAATCTGAACTGTTTGTATTGTATGCCGAACGGCGTGCCGTTATTGCAGCACGCAGATATTTTGCGCTATGAAGAAATTGTGCGGCTGGTGCGCATTGCCGCTTCTCTGGGAATCACCAAAGTGCGCATTACCGGCGGGGAACCGCTGGTGCGCAAGGGCTGCGCAGATTTGATTCGTATGCTGCATGATATTCCGGAAATTGAGACTATTGCCCTGACAACAAACGGCGTATTGCTGCAGAAACTGCTGCCGGATTTGGTGCAGGCAGGCTTGCAAGCGGTGAATATTAGCTTGGATACGCTGCAGCCGGAGCGGTTTCGGGAGATTACCGGACGGAATACCATGCCGGATTGGCGGGCACTGCTGCAAGCGTGTGTACAGGCGGGATTAAAGACCAAGACCAATACCGTTTTGCTGGCGGAAAATCGGGAAGAATGGGAAGATATTGCCGCGTTGGCGCAGGAGCTTCCGATTTCCGTTCGATTTATCGAGCAGATGCCGTTAGGACAGGGGCACATGTGTGCATCCGGCGATGCGGAACAGGTGCTGTGTTTGCTGCGCCGCCGTTGGAGCGATTTGCAGCCGGTGCAGACACAGGACAGCAGCGCGCCGGCGCGATACTATGCCAGCGGGCAATGGGTCGGCCAAGTAGGATTGATTGCACCGATGACTCATCGGTTTTGCAGGACGTGCAATCGCGTGCGCCTGACGAGTACCGGCCAGCTCAAACCGTGTCTGAGCTATAAAACACATGTTGATTTGCGCGGCTTGCTGCGCTCCGGCGCATCGGATGATGTCCTGCGGGAAACCATGCGCCAGAGCATCTATCACAAACCGGAGACACATTGTTTTGGAACGGAAAAAATAGACGCAGAGCGACAGACGATGAATCGAATTGGAGGATAGCATGGGAATTGTAACAGCGATTTGTATCAGCAAAGCGCGCGGTACACCTAAAAAGCCAATTGCCGAGGCACAGTTTGTGCCGGATTATGGCATACAGGGAGATGCACACGCGGGAAACTGGCATCGGCAGGTCAGCCTGCTGCAGCAGGAAAAAATTGATGCCTTTCGCGCGCGCGGCGTGCCAGTGCAAGCGGGCGCATTCGGTGAAAATCTTGCCGTGACAGGGATTGATTTTCGTGCGTTGCCGGTGGGCACCCAATTACAGTGCGGGGAAGTTTTGCTGGAAATCACGCAGATCGGTAAGGAATGTCATACACACTGCGCGATTTATCAGCGCGTCGGTGACTGCATCATGCCGCGAGAGGGCGTGTTTGCACGGGTGCTGCACGGCGGAACGATTGCTGTCGGAGCAGAGATGCAGGTTGTTGCACGGACACAGCCGTTTCCGTTTCAGGCGGCAGTGATTACGCTGAGTGATGCCGGTGCGGCGGGAACGCGGGAGGACAAAAGCGGTCCGATGATTGCGCAGCGGCTGCGGGAAAGCGGCTATACCGTGATCGAACAGCTGCTGCTGCCGGATGGACGGGAAGCACTGGAATGCGAATTGATTCGCTTGTGCGATCAGCGGCAGCCGGATTTGATTTTGACGACTGGCGGGACGGGATTCTCACAGAGAGATGTCACGCCGGAAGCAACACTTGCCGTGGCAGACAGACAGGTTCCCGGTATTGCCGAAGCGATTCGGGCGGAATCCATGAAGATTACCAAACGGGCAATGCTGTCGCGGGCGGTGTCTGTCATTCGCGGACGAACGCTGATCATCAATCTTCCTGGCAGCCCGAAAGCGTGCATGGAAACGATGGATGTGTTTATGGACACCATTCCGCATGGATTAGGACTTTTGCGCGGAACAGTGCATGACTGCGCACGAGTATAAATTATTTTTTCAAAAGGAGTACCATCACATGAAAAAGAGAACAAAAGCGATGGCAGCGCTGATGGCGCTGGCAATGACCATGACTGCCGGTCTGACCGGATGCGGCAGCACGAGCACAAACACCAACGCGGACACCGGCTCGGCATCCAATTCCGGTGAAAAGACCGAACTGGTCGTCTTTGCGGCGGCATCTATGACGGAAACGCTGAACCAGATCAAGACCGATTACGAGGCACAGCACAAGGACATCACGCTGACCTACAATTTCGATTCTTCCGGTACGCTCAAGACCCAGATTCAGGAAGGCGCGACCTGCGATGTATTCATTTCTGCGGCACAAAAGCAGATGGATCAGCTGGACGCTTCTAAGGATGAGACGGCAAATCCGGAAAAGCTGGATTTTGTCGATAGCGACAGCCGCATTGATCTTCTGGAAAACAAGGTTGCTCTGGTCGTTCCGGACAGCAATCCGAAAAACATTCAGAGCTTTGACGATCTCAAGAGCAAGCTGGAGAGCGGCGATGTGCTGATGGCAATGGGCAACAGCGATGTGCCGGTTGGTCAGTACACCCAGAAGATTTTGCAGTATTTTGGACTGGACGAGAAGGCACTGGCAGACGCTGGTGAAATCACCTATGGCTCCAATGTAAAGGAAGTTACCACGCAGGTTTCCGAAGGAAGTGCGGATTGCGGCATTGTCTACTATACCGATGCGTACAGCGCAGGCCTGCAGGTTGTCGGTGAAGCGACAGAGGAAATGTGCGGCAAGACCATTTATCCGGCAGCTGTGATGAAAAATAGCCAGCATCCGAAGGAAGCACAGGAATTCCTGGATTATCTGCACAGCGATGCTGCAACCAAGGTGTTTGAAAAGGTTGGCTTTGTAGCTGTCAAGTAAGAAACAGACAGATCAGAGGAGAACACTCTTCTGATCTGTTTCCTTATTTAATTAGGAGGCTCTATGGACTGGTATCCCTTATGGAATTCGTTGCGCATTGCCGCAATCAGCTGTGTACTGGTGTTTTTTTGCGGTATTTTTTGCGCGTACTACGCGGCGCGTCTGCCGCGTGCACTCAAAGGAATTTTGGATGTTGTTTTGACCTTGCCGATGGTGCTGCCGCCGACAGTATGCGGCTATTTTTTACTGCTGATTTTTGGCGTCAAACGCCCGGTGGGACAGTGGTTGGCGCAATATGGCATTCAGTTTGTCATGACTTGGTACGGCGGCATTCTGGCAGCGGCATTTGTCTCGTTTCCGCTGATGTATCGGACAGCCCGCGGCGCGTTTGAAGCCTTTGATCCGAATCTTGCCTATGCAGGCAAAACATTAGGGCTGTCCAATACCTATATTTTCTGGCGCATTCGAATGCCTGCGTGCAGACAGGGAATTCTGGCGGGAACCGTGCTGACGTTTGCGCGTGCGCTTGGTGAATACGGTGCGACCAGTATGCTGATCGGCTATACACCGAAAAAAACGGCGACAATTTCCACTACAGTGTATCAGCTGTGGCGCACCAATGACTCTGTCGGTGCATGGAAATGGGTGCTGGTCAATCTTGCCATCAGCACGGTTGTCCTGCTGTCCGTCAATCTTTTGGAGAGCAAACAGAAAAAGGCGGTGAAAGCATGAGCTTGTGTGCAGAGATTCACAAAAAATTGGGAGCATTTTCGCTGGATGTCTCGTTGGAGACACAGGACGGTGTGCTCGGCTTGCTTGGCGCGTCCGGCTGCGGCAAGAGCATGACCCTCAAATGCATTGCCGGAATTGAAAAGCCGGACAGTGGCTATATCGAATTGGATGGAACCGTGCTGTTTGACAGCAAACACGGCATTGATTTGCCGCCGCAGAAACGACGAGTTGGATATTTATTCCAAAATTATGCACTGTTTCCCAATATGACCGTGCGGCAGAACATTCTGTGCGGCTTAAAATGGGAAAAACGGCGCGCCGTGCGCGAACAGAGCTACCGAAACGTGATAGAGCTTTTGCAGTTGGAACAGCTGCAAAAGCATCGCCCATACCAGTTGTCGGGCGGACAGGCACAACGAACCGCGCTGGCACGAATTTTGGTCAATGAACCCAAGCTGCTGCTGTTGGACGAGCCGTTTTCTGCGCTGGACAGTCATTTGCGCGAAAAGCTCCAAATCGAGCTGCGCGACTTGCTCAAGCGATATGGACGGGAAGTTTTGCTTGTGACACATAGCCGTGATGAAGCCTATCACATGTGCAGACAGATTGCCGTCATGTATCAGGGAACTGTACTGACCCGACAGGAAACCCATGCGTTGTTTGCCGGTCCGCAGTCTATTCAAGCGGCGATGCTGACCGGATGCAAAAATGTTGTCTCGGCACAAAAAACGGGAGAAAATACCGTTTTCGTACCAGATTGGGGCATTTCACTTCGGACGGCGGCGCCGGTGCGGGAAGAGATACAGGCGATTGGCATTCGCGCGCATGCCTTTGATCCGAATGAAAACGAAAATCGCTTTCCGGTTTCTTGGATCGGAGAAATGGAAGAACCGTTTGAGTGGATTATGCAATTTCGTTTTTTCGGTCAAAACGACGACAGCGCGCCTGTTTGGCGGAGATTCTCTAAGAATATAGACACGGAACAGCGTCCTGCTCATTTAGGAGTAGCGCCAAAAGATATTTTGCTATTATATCATAGATAAAACAGGAAAAAACTGCGCCGAATTCGGCGCAGTTTTTTAATATTTCATTGAATTCTGACAGAAATACAGAAAAAGATGGGATGACACAAAAATCTGTGCTATAATACACTCGTTGTTTACAATTTTTTAATAATTATAGGAGGAAATATGGAAAACCAAAAACAGTATGTGACCCCTTATGATTTTAAGGGTAAACTTCCGCTGAAGCAGGCAATTCCGCTCGGCTTGCAGCATGTGCTGGCGATGTTTGTCGGCAACTTGACACCGCTGCTGGTCATCATGAGTGCTTGTGCGGCAATTGGCGATGCGGAAGCCTTTGCAGCCATTCAGGTTTCTCTGTTGCAGAACGCGATGCTGGTCGCAGGTATCGTGACACTGGTTCAGCTGTTCTCGATTGGACCGATAGGCGGACAGGTGCCGATTATCATGGGTACCAGCTCGGGATTTATCGGCGTGTTCAGCAGTGTTGCTAATGTCATGGGCGGCGGTATTGTTGCATACGGCGCGATGATGGGTGCTTCGATTGTTGGCGGTTTGTTTGAGACCGTTTTGGGTGCTTTTTTAAAGCCGCTGCGCCGCTTCTTTCCGGCAATTGTCACCGGTACGGTCGTTCTTTCGATTGGTTTGTCGCTGATTGGTGTTGGCGTCAACTCGTTTGGCGGCGGCTCCAGTGCCAACGACTACGGTTCTCCGGAAAACCTGTTGCTGGGTCTGGTTGTCATGGTGATCATTCTGGCGTTCAAGCACGGCGCAAAGGGTTTGGCAAGTTCGTCCTGCATTTTGATCGGCATTATTTGCGGCTATATCATCTGTGCCATCATGGGTGCATGTCTCGACACCACCGCAGTCAATGCGGACGGTGTAGAGTACACCAAGGCATGGGTACTGAACTGGAGCAAGGTAGCAGAAGCGTCCTGGTTTGCCGTTCCAAAGCTTTTGCCGGTAAAGCCGGTATTTGATGCTCGTGCCATCATTCCGGTTGGCATTATGTTTATTGTCACTGCCGTTGAGACTGTCGGTGATATTTCCGGTTGTGTAGAAGGCGGTATGGGCAGAGAGGCAACCGACAAGGAACTGTCCGGTGGTGTCATGTGTGACGGCATAGGTTCCAGCTTTGCTGCTTTATTTGGTGTTCTGCCGAACACCTCGTTTAGCCAGAATGTTGGTCTTGTTACGATGACGAAGATTGTCAATCGAACTGCACTGGGCTTTGGTGCGATTTTCCTGATCGTGTGTGGTCTGTGCCCGAAGTTGGCTGCTCTTGTGTCGATTATGCCGCAGAGCGTACTTGGCGGCGCGGCAATCATCATGTTCTCGTCCATCGTGCTCAGCGGCATTCAGTTGATTACCAAGGAGCCGATGGGTCCACGAAATATGAGCATTGTATCAGTTGCTTTGGGTCTGGGCTATGGTCTGGGCGCAAACAGTGATGTACTGGCAGGTCTGCCGAGCTACATTTCGCTGATCTTTGGCGGTTCCGGTATTGTTCCGGCAGCGCTGGTTGCGATTATCCTGAATATTGTTCTGCCGAGAGAAAAGGCTCCGGCAGAAGAAAAGTAAATAGAGTTGGATAAAACAAAATCCCATCTGCAAAAATAAAATGCAGATGGGATTTTTTGTTACCAGATGCCGGTTTTTCTGCGAAGCGCGTAATAGCGGCTGTCGTCCATTGCCATGACTTTTTCAATCGGAACCGATTTCCAAACCGGCATCTTCATCTTGAACTTTGTCCAGAAATATGCATAGATGCCGAGAGCCAAAATGGAAATACCGGTGACTGCCCAAATCATCAGACGTTCGTGCATGTCGTTGGAGATATAAAAGATCATGTATGAGGTGCCCAGAGTACCAATTAGCGGAATGATTGGACCGAACGGGATTTTGAAGCTGCGCGGTGCTTTTGGCATCTTCCGACGCAGAATCAAAACATCAATGTGTGCGAAAATATAGGTAATCATCCAGAAGACTGAACCGACTAAGATTAAAAATTCGATCATATCGGAAGAGCCGTCCGAGATATACGCAAACAGGAACATGGAAACCGAAATCAGAATAACGCCGACATATGGACAGCCACGCTTGTTGGTCTTGGCAAAAATCTGCGGAAGCATGTTCATCTTTGCCATGCCTTCGCCAATGTGAGCCAAGCCATTAACGCCAGAATTCTGTGTGCTGATAACGGCGAGTGCTGCAATAAAGGTCATCCAGATTTTGCCGGCGCTGCCGAGCAATGCTTCACCGTACAGCATGTGCGGCGCGGCGGAATTCATGAGATCAGCCCACGGCGTGTAGTGGTAGAAACCGAGAACCATAATGATCTGCATGACCAAGATGATAATTAGACCGAGCGACATGCCAAGCGGAACGTTTCGTTTGGCGTTTTTTACATCTTTGGAAATAGGAATGGCAAATTCTGCGCCGATGAACAGCCAGAATGCCGTAGCGGTCATTGAAATAACTTCTCCAGGGCTGGATGCCATAACGGCAGGCTGTTCGACAACCGTGCCGGTGCCCAACTTGAATACGCCGATTAGACCCATGATGACCATAGAACCGACCAGCAAAACAGCTACCAAATCCTGAACCTTGGCAAACATATCCACACCGTACAGATTGGCAACCATGATGAATATCATCATAACACCGGTATATACAATGCTTGGAATCGGAAGCGGAATGACGGAGGACATGGCATAGGCGAAGATGGAGGCCTCAACACCTGCCGACAAAATATTGCAAAGCAGGTATCCGCCGACCATCGAGATAATGGTGGGAAGCGGTCCCATACAAGCGAGGGTATACTGTGCCAAGCCACCTGTGATATTCGGCATCAACGCATTGAGCTCAGACAGGGAAGCAATCGTTGTCAAATTCAGTAAGCACGCAACGATCATCGCGCCGATAAAGACGATACCAATCTCTCCGGCGCCTTGTCCCAACGAGACAAGGCAGCTGGTTGCAATAACCAGTCCGACAGAGGTGGATACGACACTTCGAAGTCCTAATTTTTTTTCTTCCATGAATCGTTCACCTCACCGTTATAATGCGTCGATGCCTTCGTCACCGGTGCGCACTTTGATGACATTATCAATGGAATACACAAAGATCTTGCCGTCTCCGATATGACCGGTATACAGTACCTGTTTGACTTTTTCCACGATATTATCTACATCTTTGGTTTCTACAACCAGATTGATCTGCTGCTTCGGAAGCAGGGCAATCTCTGCATTTTCCTTGACAGCAAATTCTTTGGTGCCTTTCTGAATGCCGCAGCCCATGACCTGCATAACGGTCATGCCGCGCACGCCCAGATGGTTGAGCTCAGACTGTAATTCTGCATATTTAGTAAAGCTCGTGATGATTTCGATTTTCGATAATCCTGTAGCCATATCGGTTCCTCCTGATGTGTTATAAATCCGCCATTTCCTGTAAATATTGTTCAGGGGTCAGACCAGCAAATTTGTGAAACTCTTTCACCATGTGAGATTGGTCAAAATAGCCGCTCTTTTGTGCCAGTGCAAAGATACCCAACTCTTTGTGATGTGCCATTTCGTCCAGCGTATTTTGAAAGCGGACAATTTGTTCGAATGCTTTGGGGCTGATGCCATGGATTGTCCGGAAGGCACGGCGCACGTAGCATTCGGAATAACCGGTCTCCTGCGAAATTTCACGGATGGAAACCTGACCATTTGTTTCATAAATGCGCTTACGGATATAGTGTTCAATGGATGCTTTGCTGTCTTGACATGCCGCGGAGCGGCTGACCTTTGACAGCACTGTATGAATCTGTGCCGCCTGTTCTTTCAAGGTTTTCGCTTCGTATAGCTGTTCGGAGATATCTGCGCCGTAGCAGTCTGCGGGAAGTTCAATGTCCGTGTTAATGATGTCATCAATACGGATACCATCTGGTAAAATACATTGACCGGGACGAAACCGAACGCCGAAATAGCGGCATCCAGCTTCGAACGGCCAGTACTTCATGCGGAGTACCGTGCCGCCGAGAAAGCAGCGGACACCGTCCGAACTGATCGCATACGTGAGATCAACACAGCCATCCGGCACTGCGTGAATCGGCAGGGTGGTGGGTTCTTCTTGAAAGATATAATACGAGAAAATATTTTTGTCATGAGACGGGATACTGTGATAACCTGTCGCATTTTTCTGCACATATGGCTGCCGCAGATTCATATATAATACACCTCTTAAGCCATGTCAGGCTTATCCCACAGAGGCAGTGTTACGCCGATTCCTTCCTTCAGAGCATTTTTGTACACTTCATCGCCCCAAGCAATATCTTCGACCGGCATGCCTCCGACGGAATAAATGATGATGTCATCATCGCTTTCGCGGCCTGCTCGTTTTCCTGTAATGATGTCGGAGAGATCGATAATATCTTCTTTCTTGGCGAGACCTTCGTGTACCAAATCCGTAAACAGAGAACCGACAATACAAACGGTGTCATACGTTGGATATGGATATTCTTCTTCCCATGCTTCGTACAGTCCATAGTGGTCAACCACCATCTTGGCGCGCTTGGCAACAAATTCATTGCTGTCAAATCGTGCAGCGGACGGCATGGAAATCAATGCGCCCTTTTTGATCCATTCTTCCTTGATGAGCGGGAATGTTGAGACGTCATTGAGCACGGTCGTGGTAAAGCTGATAATATCGCTGTCTCGAACGGCTTCTTCTTCATCCTTGCAAATAATGATGTTGGTCAGCTGCGGATACTCGGTTTTTGCCCAAGAAATAAAGTTGTCGAGGGATTTCTGACCGCGGCCCTTAACTTTCAGCGTGTCCAGATGCGGGCAAACCGCCATGAATGCGGCAAGAGAAGTCTTACCCATGACGCCCGGACCGATAATGGAGACAACACGGGAATCCTTGCGTGCCAAGTACTTAGCGCCGACACCCGGAATGCCGCCAGTGCGGTAAGAGCTGAGCAGGTTTGCAGACATCAGGGCGAGCGGTGCGCCGGTGTCCTTGTCATTGAGCATCATCATCAGAATGGAACGCGGAAGTCCCTTCTGCTTGTTCTCGATGTTGGAACCGTACCACTTCATACCGGCGAGCTGGTGGCTGCCGCCGAGATATGCCGGCATTGCCATAAAGCGGCGATCCGGACCGTTCTTTGGCATGCCCGGAAACTGCGGATGATCCGGAAACATAATCATGCAGCCATGCGAGTTGTGATTCTCGCCGCCCATCATAAAATCGCCCTTGTTTAAGGTGACCAGCAGATCTTCCATGCAATCAACACATTTTACCATGTCTTTGACGCCGGCTTTGATCATATCCGGCTCAGACAGGTACAGAAAATCTATTTTGGTATCCTTGGTATCCATAGTGATCCTCCTTCACATATTTGCAAAGAAGAAAAGGCATCAAATGAAGAATCATCTGACACCTTTGTCTTCTGTTAATTTAGCACAATTCTCTTTTAGATGCAAGTGCTTTGTTTATCTTTTAATTGTCTATATTATACAAGGTTTGACCAATTCCGTCTTGTAAAAAACGATACAGCGATTATTTGTTTGGCATAAACCGATTTGGTGCCAGTGCGCTGATGTCCACTACCGTTGGCTCTCCGTGCAGAATCTGTGACAGCATGTAGCCGACAACCGGTGCTGTTCCGAAACCATGACCGGTAAAGCCGCAGGCTACGGTGAGACCATCGGCATCCGGACAATTGCCAATGAACGGCACGCCATCGAAGGTGTTGTCCAGCCAGCCACACCAGCTGCGCACAACCTTTGCTTCTGCCAAACAGGGAATATACCCCATGACAGCGCGGCAGCTTGCGGAAAGAGTCATCGAATTGGTATACAGTTTGGATGGATCATCCATGTCGGTGACTTCTTCGTAACCGCATTCGGAACCGAAAACAAAAGAACCGTGATGTGCCTGATGTCCGTAAAAATCGGCATCCGCAGTACCCAACATGATGTCAAACATGTGCGGCTCCATCTCTGTGACAAACATTTCGTCAATCAGGCGAGTCATTGGCAAGTCTACACCGACAGAACGAGCAATGGCGCGGCTTTCAAAGCCTGCAGCGAGCAAGATCTGTTCAGCTTCTAACACCGTGCCGTCCTGCAAAATCACTTGACGGACTTTACCGCGAATTTTGCGCAGAATTGCAACCGGTGCATCAGTGAAAAACTGTACACCAAGCTCTAGAGCGCGCTTGTAATATCCGAGGGTTGTAGTCAGCGGATTGGCGTGACCGTCTGTCGGACACCAGCTGGCACCGATAATCTCTTTGGAGAGGTATGGGCAGATTTCCTGTACCTGCTTTGCATCGACCATTTCTACACCAAGACCAATCGATTTCGCGTTGTCTGCCAGTGTTTGCAGCTTGTGGAGATGAGCTTCGGTTTTGCCAAGACGCAGGTTGCCTTTCTGCGTGTATTCTACATCTACACCCAGCTCTTCGGATAGGGTGGGCCAGAAATGCTGAATGCCGTACATCGCGTAGGGCAGCTCACGCACATCGCGTCCCGACTGACGGACGCCGCCGCCGTTTCGGCAGCTGCCGCCGTGTCCGATGCTCTTGGTAGCCTCGAGAACCATCACATGCTTGGTTCCGGACTTTGCCAAGTAATAGGCTGCGGCGCATCCAACGATACCGCCGCCGATAATGATTACATCTGCTGTTCGATTCATGGTCTGCCGCCGTCCTTTCCTAAGATTCTCATTTCCATCGGGCGCATTGGCGCGCGAGAAGAAGCGGGTTCGACATAATCCGGAGTTTCATGCAGCTCCGCTGCCATAATTGCCTTAACGAGCTTTCCGCAGGTTTGTCCCTGACACAAGCCCATACCGTTTCGCAGGTATCGGCGCATTTCTTCTATGGTAAAAATGCCCGCATGGACGGCGCGGCGGATCTCACCGCGGGTCACTTCCTCACAGCGGCACACAAGAAAATCATCATCTGCGCTGGGAACAAAGGGACCGATTTCTTTTAATTTTGCTTGAATATCAATCATGATTTATGCCTCCTCTGCGCGATAAAAACGAGCTTTCATCAGCATATCGCTCGGAACCTTAATGGTAAGCAGATTGGTGTGGTCAAAAGCGGGACTGGTGCGCACCTTTGTGACTTCACAGGCACAGACAGCCTTGCCATTGCGTCCGTAGGCAGTGCCGTGATCACCGACCGACGGCAACGGCAAAAATTCATATGGCATAGTAACTTCGCCATATCCGGGTTCTACGTCTTCTTCAATTAAGAAAATTGCTTGACCGGAACACGAGGCAACACACATGCCGCAGCCAATACACGGATGTTCTTCATCAACGACCGGCAGAGAGGTGATATTGCTGCCGATTTTGATGCAGCCCTTGCGGCAGGCGTCCTGACACGGGTTGCACGGAATATTTTGCGTGCACTCAATGACCGGATGAATGCGGCGCTGCTTGGTGACACCAGGAAAACGCTGGATCTCATTGTCTGCGACAAAGCCGTGCGCCAGCAGATTGGTGGAAATGTCAATGCCTTCCTCGGTCTTTTCGATTTTCTTGCCGCGGTTCTTTGGAGCGAACATGCCCTGACGCAAGGTATCCAGCTGTGCTTCCAGTTCTGCCTTTCGGCTCTCTTTTTCTTCCTGTGTGGCAAAGCCGAGATAAGCTGCCATAGCGACACCGCTGATACGACCTTCAATCATCGCGGAGCTTGCCTCTTCAATGCCGGAGACATCACCGGCGGCGAAAATGCCGAGCTGACTGGTCTGACCGTCCGCATCACAAGCAGGAACATATCCGCCCTTGGTGTCCAACATGGTACAGCCTGCTTGGCTGAGCAGCTGAGACATTGGAGAAAGACCGACGGCCAGACAAATGGTATCGACATCAAAATGCTTTTCCGTGCCCGGAATGATTTTCCAGTCTGGACCAACTTGACCAATGGTCACGCCGGTCACACAATCGGTTCCTTCTGCTTCTATGATGGTGTGAGACAGATAAAATGGGACACCACAGCGAGCAACCTTTGCTGCATGGACACCATAACCACCGATGCGCGGCGCGGCATCACAGAGGGCAACAACGTCACAGCCTGCCTGCATGAGTTGGAAGCTGACGACCAATCCAACGTTGCCGGAGCCGAGCATCAATACACGTTTTCCTGGAAGAATATGATGCAAGTTCATCATGGTCTGTGCGGCACCGGCACCGATAACACCGGGCAGCGTCCAACCCTTAAAGTTGACCATGTTTTCTGAAGCACCGGTTGCAACCAGAATACTGTCGCCCTTATAGTGCCGCAGTTCCTCACCGATACGAACCGTGATTTCTCGATCTGGATACAGACCGACAACGGCGGCATTGAGGACGACTTCTACACCGTACTGTTCTGCTTCTGCGAGAAGTTCTTTACCGATCTGAAAACCACGAATCTTTGCCTTGTGTTCCTTGGAACCAAAAAATTTATGAATCTGTTTAAACAACTGTCCGCCAGGCTTGGCGTTTTCATCAAATACAATGGGCTTGACGCCGCGCTTGGCAGCTTCGATTGCTGCGGATAAACCGGCAGGGCCAGCGCCCACGACAATCATGTCATATCGTTTGATTTCCATTGTTCACACCTCTTTTTTTGCTTGAACGCCGTATTGAGTCTGTACCTGCATCCCTTCTGTAAGTGGAGTAATACAGGTGCGGACGTTGGGCTTTCCGTTTACGATCATGACACAGTCTGTGCATCTGCCGATGGCACAGAATACACCACGCGGTTCATGCTTCTTTGCGGTGTATCGGTGAACCATGATGCCGTTTACTTTTAACGCTGCCATGATTGGCTCTCCCTCAATACCCTCCAGAGGATTTCCGTCATAGTAAAACGTTACTTTGCGTCCCTCTGGACTTTCTCCTAAAATCGGATGATTTTGAATTCTATCCATCCTCTGTTCCTCCTCGGTATATCATGAGAATAAAAAAGACATCGATCAGTTTTTTTCTGACCGACGCCTTTGTCTTAGCTTGTCTCTTAGTATAGATGGTACGAAGCAAATTGTCTTGTAAAAAACGATACTACTTGCTGCTTGCATTAGGGGAAAGGAGTACTGCTCCATTGGGACGAATGGTAATTCGGGTGTAATCTTCTGACAGAGGAATGGCGGAATCGTCTTGAATGAGTAATTCTTTCTTCGCCTTGCTTAAATGCTTAAGCTGATATTCCAAACGGGAAGCCGCGGCGCGGTCTGCACTGCACCAAGCGGCTTCCATACGGACAGGACGATGGACGGCAGTGTATTTGGCGCCGCCTGCCAGCTTGCCGCAGTGCTGCGCGAATCGGCGGGCAGGATCCGTCGTGATGCCTGCATATAATGTGCGGTCCTCGCAGCGCAATAAGTAAGTGTAATACATGCGAAATCTCCTTTTTGACATGCATTTAGTATAGCATAAGTAGATTTGACAAAAGCGCCAAAAACAAGCGATGAAATTTGACAAAAATTATCAATTGTGACCATAAAATACATATTTATGGCGGGAAAGTGAAAGACTTTATCCTGCGATCATGCTATACTGATGGCAGAAAAAGAGAAGTAAATAAAAAAGCATTCGTGTATTTTTTAATACAAATTATGCGTATATTTTTGACATTATGATATGTAATGCGAAGAAAGAGAGGAATGATGAGGATGAAACGAACAGCGGCGACAATTTTAGCAGGGGTACTGTGTGCTGGCATGATGACCGGATGCGGCACATCGGGAACGGCACAGGGCAGCGCAAAGACCAATAAAGTAACCGTGTCGGATTACGATGGCAAGATTACTCTCGTCATTGCGACAAAGGATGAATACTTGGGTACGCTGGACAATGCAGTAAAGGCTGCTGCCGAAATGAACGGTGTAGAACTGAATTCTGTTGATTGCGGTGCGGATCAGGACAAGCAAAACGATGCGATTCGTGCGGCTGCACAGAATGAAGTGGATGCGCTGATTGTCAATTTGGCGGATGACAATCGAGCCAAGGATGCCATTGATGCAGCAGAAGATATACCAATTGTCTTCGTCAATCGCTGCCCGGCAGATACCTCTTTACTGGATGATACGCATGTTTATGTTGGCTCGGATGAGTCTGCCTCCGGTGTGATGCAGGGCGAACTGCTGGCGGATGCGCTGAAAAAGGATGGACAAACCGAAGCGCATTACTTTATGCTGAAGGGTACGGAAGGACTGCTGCACACAACAGCACGTTCAGAAGATGTCATTGAGACGCTGCAGAAAAACGGCATTACCGCCAAAGAAACCATTCCGGCTGTTGAATGTGATTTTTCCCGCAGTGTAGCGATGGAGAAAGTCAATGCTTTGCTTGCTAACGGCGCGGATTTCTCCAAGGTGGATACAATTATTTCTAACAACGATGATATGGCGCTTGGTGCGATTGAAGCACTGAAGCAGGCGGGCGTGGACATCTCTGAGAAGAAAATTGTGGGTGTGGACGGTATCAATACCGGTCTGCAAGCGATTTTAGACGGTGATATGACAGCGACTGTTTTTCAAAATGCATCGGGGCAGGCGACAGCAGCGTTGCAGGCGGCAATCAATTTGGCTTCCAAACAGAAAGTCAATGCGGGTATCTCGTATGAACTAGACGGTCATACGATTTGGATTCCATTTGAAAAAGTTACAGTGGACAATGTTGAGGAATATTATTGAACTCTAAAAAAACTCTCGCTTCGGCGGGAGTTTTTTTAGCGGCGATACCGTTTGATATATGGGAGATTCATGCAGAGCATGACGAGAAAAACGATACCGGCAAATAACACGAGATAGAGCGCGTGACTGCCGTGCGCCCAGCGGGCAAGCAGCTCAAGCGGCGAATCCGGAGAGGGCAATTGCAGAAACATATAATTGGTGTGCCATCGTGTATCGAACCAATATATCGGCGGAACAACAGCGCATAGAAATAAAATTGGTTTCCAAATGGCGGATAACCGAGGTATGATTTCGCCGGAAGCAGTTTGAAGTATAATATAAAAAACGAGGAGACCATGCGCCAGAAAACTGTGCAGAGAGACAAAACTCCAAAATGGATAGTGCGTCCAATCGGGAAAGAGCATCGCACAACAGGCGCCGGGCAGACATAGCGTATAGAGCACTTGCCCGAGCCAGTCGGGCTTCCAGATACTGTGCAGGATACAGAGATAGACGGCAAGACCGCATAAATGCAGTGGCAGTTCATAAATGGATAATCCGCCAATTCGCCAGTATACGACATATCGGAGGATATCGAGTAAGAAAATTGTCAGACCGAGTGCGTGAGAAAATGAATGGCGGGTGGAATCCGACTGCCTTTTATACCAGCGCGCGCCGATCAGGCACGAGAGAAAGGTACTCGCGAGTGTACACAAGTGCGGGATGCCATACAAGGAAAAGCCCGCGGAATGGGGAAGTTGTGTCTCATAGACAAAAAACATTGTGTGTCTCCGTGAAAAAATCCGTCCTGCACCATCGCAGAACGGATTTCTTGCTTATTTTTTAAACGGCCAGATTTCTAATCCGAGCTTTTTTCGTGTGCGGCGATATACAAAGTATATCCAGAGTGTCGGAATATTAGTCACGATGAAAGAGAAAATCGCCGTGAGAACCATCGCCATGATACCATAGCCCTGTCCTTGCATCGTTTCTACCAGTGATGGGGTGGATTTGATGACAGAAAACAGAGATAAGATGAGAAATGCTGCGGGCATACCAAGACCGGCATATTTAGAAGGGCGTTTGGCGAACATGCGCTCAAAATACCAAAGACCGAGCGCAATGACCGCCAAAATAATGAAGCTGACAAGCAGCGCAGACATAACAGTCAAAACGGAGCCTCCTATTATTCCGAAAGTTCCAGCATTTTTAAGACGATGGAAGCGGAGGTGTGAGCGGCTTCGTCAATAAAGTTGTCATATGAAGTATCGGCAGCATCATCGGCAGCATCCGACATAGTGCGAATGACCAGATACGGCTTGCGATACATATATGCTGCATGACCGATGGCAGCGCCTTCCATTTCGACACAAACTGGGGCGTAACGTTCATTGATGGACTGCTTGACAGCAGCATCATTGACAAAAACATCGCCGGAAACAATGCGGCCGTGACGGAAGCGGCCTTCCATTTCCGGAAGAGCCCGACACGCGCTCTCGCACAGAGAAGCGAGGAAGGAATCGGCAGGGAAGAATGCACGCTTCGGATAATATTTGAGCATGACCTCATCCTGATCGTGGAAACCAACTTCGCTGCTGATGACAACGTCCAGAATTTTTAAGCCGTGTCCCATGGCGCCGGCGATGCCGATGTTGATAATACAGTCTGCTTCAAACTGATTCATAACCGCAGCGGCGCAAACAGCGGCGTTTACCTTGCCGACACCACAGCAGACGAGAACAATTTGTTCGCAGCCGACGATTCCTTCATAAAATACGGTTCCAAACATTGGTGTTTCGGAGGTGATGGTCATCTTATTGCGAATCAGAGCGACTTCTGCATCCAATGCGCCGAGAATACCCCATTTCATAGTGATACTTTCCTTTCTGATTGAAAAATTCATGTATCTCTATTATAAAAAGCAGGCTTGCATTCGTCAATGCAAATTCGTATAATGAGAGCAGGAAAACATTGCACAGAAAAGGAGTATACAATATATGAAGCGCATTGCAAGTTTTTGCATCAACCATGATACGTTGACCGAGGGCATGTACACCTCTCGCGTAGATGGTGATGTTGTCACCTATGATATTCGTATGGTAAAGCCGAATCATGGCATTTATTTGGATCCACCGGCTGCACACACATTTGAACACTTGTTTGCTACCTATGTAAGAAACACCAAGTACAGTGATGAAGTCGTTTATGTCGGCCCGATGGGCTGCCGCACGGGCTTTTATTTCCTTGTTCGTGAGACGATGGGACAGGAGACAGCCATTCAGCTGGTCAAAGAGACGATGCAGTTCGTCTGTGCGTTTGAAGGAACGATTCCTGGCTCTGCAAAGGAAGAATGCGGCAATTATCTGTCTCATGATTTGGAAGGTGCCAAGCGCATCGCGGAAAAGATGAGAGAAGTATTGAAAGACTGGACACCGGAGCAGCTGGCATATCCAGAATAAGCAGATGGAAATTTTTTGAGAAAAATTTCAAAGAAACTGTTGACAACTGTCGAGAAAAATGATATCCTATTCAGGCACTCGACGAGAGCGCGGACGTCAAATGAATGAAAAGCAATGATCGG
>CAVFAY010000025.1:0-36056 GCA_963620595.1 Anaerotignum sp.
TCTCTCTACAAGATACCGACTTCTCCAGCGATCCCATCACCTTAACCTGATGACATTTTCTCTCTACGAGATGCCAACCCCTCCAGCGAACACATCACCTTAACCTGATGACACTTTCTCTCTACGAGATGCCGACTTCACCAGCGAACCCACCACCTTAACCTGATGACACTTTCTCTCTACAAGATACCGACTTCTCCAGCGATCCCATCACCTTAACCTGATGACACTTTTTACACACGAAGCACTTATGTTGCAATAGTGTGTCTTTATTTTCAATCAAACCGTTTCACTTTTTCCCTTTCAATTAAGCCTGTATATTTCTAGTTATTTGATATATCAACAATGTATTCAACCTATAAATTTACTTGTATTTTTCAAGCACTATCCCAACCTTTGTGTAGTAAGTTATACACAAAGCATTTTTTGTATGTAAAAAAAATACCGAATGAGCATCATTTCTCATTCGGCGAATACATGTTCTTTACTATATTATTTTTTAGTTAAAGGATGTTTAACGAAGAAGGATATTGTTCTTGAAGACGATCTTTCAGTCGGATGAACTCTGGAATATATCGATCCAAAATTGTATGCACCAGCCTTTGCGCCTCTTCTCCATCATAGATATGCATCATGCTGTTGTCCTGCGCGAGACAGGACATCGAGATTTGAACAGTAATTTTCAAACTTTTTCATACAAAACTACCCCTTCCTTTTAAATGCTCGCCAGCAGTTCCGGAGAGACTTTCTCATCCAAATCGACAACATCATAGGTCAATAGTGAATAAGAGAATTGACAATTCCATCCCATGCGTTTATAATCTAAGTAGAAAAAAGGGGCACACCGATAGACGGCGCGCCTTCTTATCCTAAGTTATTTGAGAAAATAACCGCTAAGTTTGGTCGCTTGGGCGGTTATTTTCTTTTGCTTAAATAGGTAAGCAGAGCCAGAAAAAACATGCCAGAAGTCGCAAACACGGAAATCATCTGGAACAAATCTGAAAATGTCACATACATAGCATCACCCTCCCTTCTATAAAAAGAGAGGGGTAAGAAAATTGTTCGCTCCCTCTCCGAAATAGAGAAGTCGCGCCGCCTATCCGTTTATGGTGTACCTGTTAATAAGGATACTATACTTTTCAACAAAAATCAATATTTTATTCCCAAAGAGACTCCTGCGCATTGTTGGATTACAATACATCTTGTTTGACTGCAAAATGATAGATGTCCTGAATGGAATCAAATAAATCCTGCTCTCGTTCTCTCTGCGGGCAGTCTCCAGCGCGATTCAGCATGTTTTGAAAAATTTGATATTGCTCAATGATGGCAGAAGAATCGTCTCGATGAACCGAAACATTATTCTTATGAATCCGTTTCATACGATAAGCAAAATGTGCGATAACACTAATCATAGATTCAAGATCATGTGATTGTTCTGTCTCTGTCTGTGCTTTCTGAAAGCTATGATATGCATGCTCGAATTGATATTCCAAATCCTCATGCATCATAATAACAGGACTTTCTTTTCGCATCACTTTTGGCATATCTGCCTTTGATGATATGTCTTCTACGGTACATAAACAGTTCCATGCGTATTGAACAGAACGTTCCCGATCCTCTTCTGATAATCCGGCAATTTTTAGTCGTTCATCCATAAGGGCAGATTGCATGTCAATCGCACGTTTTTGCAATTCACTTAAGATTTTTTTACGAAATGCTTGATGTCCTTCTGGCGGTATGGTATCCCAAACCTGTTGTGCTGCTTGCAATCGTTCCACCGTTTCGTCAAATGTATACACACGTTTTACTTCTTTATAATACCAATCTTTTTTAGGCAGGATATGCATAGGTATCGTCCATACCATAAAACAAACTGCTGTCCAATAGATACTGAGAACACTCGATTCTCCCGAAGCATTGATCCAAAAATATGTTCTCAACACAGGAAAAAACACGGAAAGGAAGATAGGTAAAAGCATCACAAAACCACTGTAATAAATACCCATGAAAATATGGTATCGAATGCGATATTTCTTTACATACTGCTTTATATATAAAGCAGATAACCGCTGATAAAAAGTTAAAAGCGATTCAATATCTTCCTTTTTGTTTCTTCCAACGTTGGTTTCAAAGATTGCTCCCAAAGTCATTCTATATAGCATAGCTAATGCGACTGTTGGTATGATACTTGAAAAAAATTCCATTGCACTCATTACACGTTTCTATCATGGTTTTCTTAACAATTTCCCTCTGTAAGAGAATTGACAATTCCATCCCATGCGTTTATAATCTAAATAGAAGAAGGGCACTACCAGTAGACGGTTTGTCCCCCTACAGTCTTATAGAAGTAACTGCAAGTTTCGTGGACTAGGCAGTTACTTCTTTTTTGTATGATCTAAAATCTGTAAAACTACAGAAATGACCGCTGCAATGGCTGCTGTATAAGCAAATAACGCTTCATATGTAACCATCGTGCATCCCTCCTCCCCGTACAGATTGGAGGGAAAAGAAGTGTTCCCTCCTAAAAGAGAGGGACAACCGCCTACCGTTTGTGATAGTGCCGAAATAATAGTACCATACTGTAAACGCAAGATCAAGATAGAATACCAAAAGCTCAGAGGTTGTCACCTCTGAGCTTTTCGCTTCCATCAATCTTTTTAACTTTTCTGATGATGGCTTTCCATCCATTGTTTTACCGATTGCATCCATGCCGCATAGTCGCCTTTTTTGAGCAGACCAGAATCATACGGGAAGGCTATCGTGGCTCCCTGACAAATGTTATCCAGCGTCTTGCGTGTCCAGTTGATGCCGGACATGCCGTATGTGGCAAACGGAATGATGGTTTTTCCTTTGATGTCGCATTGCCGGACAAATTCCGATACAAACATCGGCACATCCTGTGCCCAGACCGGATACCCCAGAAAAATGACATCATATGCGGTTAAATCTGGAATTTTCGTCACAAAAGCTGGCGCGACGTTCTGTTTCCGTTCCTTCATGACGTGCAGACAAGAGGCGACATAATTGCCATAGGCCTCCTCCGGAACAATTTTCAGTAGATCACACTGTAAGTCCTGCTGAATTTGCTTGGCGAGCTTTTCTGTATTACCAGAACGAGAATAATATAAAATGAACGCTTTCATCTGTTCTTGCTCTCCATATAGCGCAGTCCTTCATAAAATTCCATCGCCAGATGCAGCGAATGGCCGTCTACAATTTCGTCCGGCGTATGCTCCGGCCAATACACAGCCAAAACCGCCTCAAAGCCGTGCTCGGTCGGCTTCAGCTGATGCACCGGGCAATTGACCAACGTCACGCCATCCGTCAAGGTTGCCAGACCTGCCAAGGCAACCGGAAAATCCGGCCGTCTGTCTTGCATGATGCGCTGACCCAATTTTTCCGGCGGACACACATCGACATGCACAAGCGTCGGTGTTCCATACATACCAAAAGGTTCAATACCCGTAATTTTTTCATCTTCGACAATTGCCATAAAATGTTCCGGATGAACAGAAAGTCCGACGCGCTCATCCATCTGCATTTCCTTGAGCACACCCAAATAGTCCTGCATCGACATGCCCTCTACCTGCATGATGCATTCGGAAACCTTCATCGGCTTATCCAGCGCAAAACCCAGCTGTTTCCACATCGTATCCGCCTTTTTTAGCGAATCTCCGTATTTTTCCACAATTTCCTTGCCGGAATATTTGCTTCGCGTGTCAATCGAAATGCGCCATGCATCCTGCATCGAAAGATAATCAATGGCATCATCATCCAGTTCGGTTTCGCCGTCCAAAATGGCAATGCCATGGCGCTTCATCTGATGCAAAATATGCAAATTTCGCTCATACTCCAAACGCTCCAGCTGCGCGCCGTTCCAAGTCTGACCATTTAATGTAAATACACAGGTAATGTCTGTCATCATCATACTCCTTTTCTTTTCCGACATCATGTTGTATGATTATCTTACAGAAATTCCAAAGAGATTACCACAACACCGGAGGTCACAAATGTCGGAATTACAAAAAAAGCGCTCTGCCCGCAGCGCACAAACCAAGCGGGCACTCAAAGAAGCATTCTGCCAATTATATCTGGAGAAACCTATCAACAAGATTGCCATCACGGAATTATGCCGCATTGCCGGATACAACCGCAGTACATTTTATCAGTATTATCTGGATTTAGATGATATTTTGCTGGAAATTGAGACGGAAACGCTGACGTACATCGCCACCCAGCGCAAAACCGTGCACACATCCGATTCCAATTTTATTTCTGAGCTCATGGAGCTGTACGAACAGGAAAAAGTTTATATGGATGCCATGCTCGGCCCGCACAGCACGCCGCGGTTTCTCGACAATTTATTGCAGCTCGCCGTGCAGGGCAATTTGGATTTTGATTTGCATCCAGACGATCCGTATTTTCCCTATCTGGTGGAATTTCGCTATCAGGGCGCCCTGTCTATCTTCCGGCTGTGGCTGCGCAGAAAGCGTGATCTGCCATTTTCCGATCTGCTCGCCTTTATCCAGAAACGGTATCAGATATAAAACGCTATTTATTTTTCCAATCGTTCCAAATGTAAGCGATACTGTTTTTCTCTTCCGCTTGACTGTATGAGCAGATACCCATGCTGTGCCATGTCATCCAATCGTTTTTTTAACGTCATATACGACAAATGAGAGAATTGTTCCAGTTCTTTCGTCGAAATACCTTCATGAGAAAACAAGGTGCCTTGCAGCAGCAAATATGCAATCGGATACCGTTGTCTATCCTCTGCAAAAAAGCTGTCTTTGCGAAGGAATGCATCGTAATGACGCAAATCCATCGAGCGTCTTTGCAAGGCTTCTGTCAGTTGCCGCATCGCTTCTGCGATGATCTCCAAAAATGTCAGTACAAACGGTGTGATGTCACCTTTGTTTCGTCTGTCATTACAAACTTTAAATGCATCATAATATGCACGAATATTTTCTTTTATCGTATAAGAAAGACGGTAGCTGACGAGCGGATCCAAATCTTTGGACAGAAAATAACTGCTGATAAAACGGGATAACCGTCCATTGCCGTTGTAAAATGGATGAATATAGCCAAATAAATAGTGAAACGCACTGACGCGCAGCAACGGCTCCACAGACATATCATTGAGAAATGCCAGTGCCTGATCCATGGCAGAAATAATTTTTGACTCCGGCTGTACGCCCTGATGAAGCACTTTTTGTGAGGGGCTCATCACGGAAACCGCCTCTTTCCGAAAATACTGTCCATCCGGTCGATCCGCCGGATCTTCCTCCAGCACTTCCGGCAAAACCAATTCGTCATAGAGTGTACGCAAATCCTGACAGGTCTTTAACGGAATTGTATCGCCTGCGCGCAGACGTAGATATTGTTTGGTCAGTCCCAAAAATCGTTTGGGCTTCTGATCCTTTTTGCTCTGCAGTTTCTCTAAAACATCATGAATTTCTCTCCGCGTGCTGCTGACGCCCTCAATATCATTGGTTAGAACAATTTCATCCACCAAGCATCGATTGGTGAATTGCTCCAGGGCAATACCGGGCAGCTGTCCGCGCAGGCGCACAACAACCGTATTCAAACGCTGGATTTCCAGCATTCGCTCCCAAAGCTCTGCGCGAGAAACCAAAAATGCAGGATTTCCGTGGATGTCAAAGTTTAAATGCATGGTATCCGGTTCATGATACCGTGCCGCGCAGATTTCTTCATATCGCTCGTGTTCTTTATAATACAGCTTTCCTAACGGCTCATAGTTCATCATATCAACCTCAATGATCATTTTGTAAAAGTATCATGCGATGTTATGATATAAATTATACTTATTTTAAAATAAAAAGTCAATTTTATCAGATTTTTATCATAAATTTAGTCAAATTTATGATCATTATTTTCGTGTATAACAAAATCCTCCTAATATAGGACGTTTTTGACCCTATATTAGAAGGATTTTTATCTATCTCATGATAATCAGGACAGCTTCCACCCCAGCGCCTCTGTGCGGACGTTGATGAGCGAAGCATAAATGCCGCCCTGTTTCATGAGCTGCTCATGCGTGCCGCGCTGGGCAATGCGTCCCTGATTCATCACAACGATCTGGTCTGCATTGCGCACGGTTTTGAGCCGATGGGCAATCATGATAATGGTCTTGTCTCTCGTCAGCTCTTCAATCGCATGTTGAATCAGCTGTTCATTTTCCGGATCAATGTTGGAGGTTGCTTCATCCAAGATGACAATCGGCGCATCCTTAATCATCGCACGCGCAATAGAAATACGCTGCTTTTCGCCGCCGGACAACGCCGCGCCGTTCTCGCCGATGACCGTGTTGTACTGGTCTGGCAGCTGCATGATAAAATCATGGCAGCACGCACGCTTTGCCGCGTCAATCATTTCCTCGTCCGTCGCGTCCGGCTTGCCGAAGCGAATGTTGTTGGCAATCGTGTCATTGAACAAATAGACGTTCTGGAACACCACGCTGATGTTTTCCAGCATTTGATCGGTATTGTATCGACGAATGTCTTTGCCGCCGATGGAAATCGAACCGCTGTCCACATCCCAGAATCGGCAAATCAAATTGCACAGCGTAGATTTGCCGCTGCCGGAATATCCGACAATCGCCGTCGAGGTCTTTTGCGGAATGGTCAGCGATACATGGTCGATGACGTTTTTCTTCTCATAGGAGAAACAAATATCGTTCACGGTAATATCGCAGTTTTTTCCGGTGAACGTCTCGCCGCCGTTTTCCAGCTGCGGCGGATTGCCGCTCTCCTCAATTTCATTCAGCGCTGTATCCACATTCTGCAAAATGGCAATCATGCTGCCTGCCAGCTGGAGCTGATTGAAGATGACAAACAGCCAAATGACTGCCAAGGCGGATTTTTCGACGGCAATCTGTCCATTCAGGCACATCACCACCGCAACATACATCGCCAGCACCGAGCCGCACTTCAAAACAATCTGCGAAATGACGGTGTACGGCATGACCTTTTTCTCATACGATGTCTCTGCCTCACGGCTTTCGTTGAGCACCTGCTTCATGCGCACTTCAGCGCGGTTGTTGTCGTCCTGAAACGAACGAATGATGACAATGCCCTGAATGTATTCCAGCACACCTTCAATGAGTTTAGTCACAGCCTGCTGCTTGCGCGGGGCTTCGTTTTGTGTCGCGCGGAACATGGCCTGCACAATGACGCAGTACAGAACAGCAGAAATCACCATGACCAGACCGATTTTCCACTGAAAGCACAAAAATCCGACGAGAAGCACCGCTGTGTACAAAATGCCCTGCAAGACATTGCTCAAAATAGACGGCACGGTGTTCTCAATCATGTACATCTTCGAGGATACCGCCGCGGTAATTTTGCCCAGGCTGCTGTCGTTAAAATATCCCATGGCCGCATGGCGCAGCTTGTTGCCAATGTCTATGCGCTTGTCCGCCGCCATGTATAAGCCGGCGCGCATCTGCTTGATGTTGGACTGAGCGTGCATGACAATACAGCCCGCAATACTAATCAGCATCACACAAAAGGCTTGCAGCGGGATATTCCCTCCGCATTTTGTCGCCACCGCACGCAGCACAAGATATACCGCCAAAAACTGAAGCAGCTCAAATGCAGAATACAACAGGCCGTACACGACCGACTTTCTAATATACGGCTGTTCTTTATCCGACAAGCAGTATAGCTTTTTCAGAATGTCTATCATGGTTACTCCTCCATCTCCTCGCTGCGCACACCGACATGGGAATCCCACATATGCCGATACAGCGCGCTTTCCTGATACAGCTGGTCATGCGTGCCGCACGCCTCCATCTGTCCGTCATGAATCAAGGCAATCTGATCCGCATCCGCGATGGTAGACAACCGGTGCGCAATGATAATCAAGGTCTTGCCCGCAACCAGACGAGAGATCGACCGCTGTAATACTGCTTCATTTTCCGGGTCTGTGAACGATGTCGCTTCATCCAAAATGACAATCGGCGCATTTTTCAGCATGGCGCGCACAATGGTGATTCTCTGCCGCTCACCGCCGGACAGATGGCCGCCCTTGTCACCGACCATCGTCTGATAGCCGTGCTCCAGCTGTTCAATAAATTCATGGCAGCCACACGCCTTCGCCGCGTTTTTGACATCTTCATCTGTCGCGCCCTTTCGGCCAATGCGGATGTTTTCCATGACGGTATCATTAAACAGGAAACTGTCCTGCGAGACATAGGCAATGCTTTGATTGAGGTTCTTCTGTGACAGCTGCCGCAGCGGCACGCCGCCAATGGAGATTTCTCCCGCATTGACATCCCAGAATCCGGCAATCAATTTCGCAATCGTGGATTTGCCGCTGCCCGACGGGCCGACCAGTGCCGTGACCTTGTTCGGCTTCATGGTCAGATTGATGCCCTTGAGAATCATCGCGCTGTCCTCTGCATTCTGATAGCGGAAGCTGACGTTTTTCATCACGACCTCATGACCCTTCAGCGGTGCACTTGTCTCCGGCCGAACCAGCTCCGGTGCTTCCAGCACAGCGGCAATTTTGTCGAATTCTGCCTCCATCTTTGTCGTGGTCTCAAACATAAACATCGCTTTAATCATCGGTGTCATCAGGCCGATTGCCAAAATAATAAACGTCAGCAGCACTTCTACCGAAATGCTGTCCTTGTGCCAGAAATAATAGCCAATCGGCAAAATAGTCAGCATGGTAGAGTGCAGAATGCAAATGGCACCGGACAAAAATCCCTGTGCGCCCTTTTGCCACTCATAGCCAAACTTGGCATTATTGTACACAGCGTTGGAATACTTGGCATAGGAATCCGCCGAGCGGTTGAATGCCTTGATGACCTCAATGCCATTGACATACTCAATGACTGCATCGTTTACGGCATCTTTTGCCGCATAGAACTTGCGGCACTTCTCGTCAAAGCCGCGCATCATGCCGACACAGCACAGCACAACCGCTGGAAGCGTCAGAAACATAATCAGCGTCATCTGCCAGCTCACGATAAACAAATAAATGAGCAGCACCAGTGGAACCAGCAAATTGGCGGTCAGCTCTGGAATATAATGGGCGAGATACTGCTCCAAGCCATCTACATTGTCAACAATGGTATTTTTCAGGGTGCCGGTCGGCGTTTCCTGAATATATCCCAGCGGCACCCGCTTCATCTTTTCGATGAGCGCGCAGCGAATCTCATAGAGTACATCAAATGTCGCCTTATGCGATGCCCATGTCGAGAGCGTTGTGAGAAGCGCACGCGCGATATACGCCGCCACGGCAATCCCAAGCGGCAGCACATATGCATGCAGATCGCTCTGCCCCTCATACATCATGCAGATGACCCGGGCGCCGACAAAGTACGGAACCATTTCCGCGGCAACGCCCAACAGCGACAGAATGACGGACAGGATAAATCCCTGCTTTCGCGCCCCGATAAAGGTATAGATAGACAGTTTTTTCTGTTTCACCGGTTATTCCTCCTTGCAGCATGTAATTAGCCAATGCTAACTACAGTTTACACCGATTCTGTTTTTTGTCAATGCTTTGTCTATAAAAACAATACGGAACAAAACAAAAGCGACCAACTCTTTACGGTTGATCGCCTTTGGCTTGATCACTATTTCTCACTGTTGCTTATAGTCCGTTGCCTTATAAACCGTTTACTTTTATTATTATATAGTAAGGAGATGTATTATGTACAGCGATCATCTCATTTTGTTCGGGCAAAGAGTCCGTAATTTACGTCAAAAAGCAGGTCTTAGTCAAGAAAAATTTGCACTAATGATAGGAATGGACAGGACTTATTATTCATCTGTTGAATCAGGCAAACGAAACATTTCATTGCTTAATATAAAAAAAATTGCTGATGGGTTCGGTATTCCTGTGGCTGACCTATTTCCAAAAAACACACTCGATGAGGAGGAATATCATGATTGATTACCCTTATTATATCAAGCAAAGTGGATTAAAAATTTATGACCACATTGACCCTACAGATTACAAACTTTACATTCCTACATACGCACTTGAGACAATCCTTAGAAATTCGCTTATAGGTTTATCTCTCCATGGATTAGCATTAAGAACTCGATCTAAAGTTGTTAAAAGTGCCATTTGTGAAGCCTTAGGATACCCTATTCCAAGATCTTTTACCAAAACTCAACCTCGTTTTCCAGGGCAGAACTTCGATGTTTATACTCAAAAAAGCATGAATGTTCAAATTTGGAACGAGGAAGTCGATGGAAATCGAAGATATGTATTTCTTCACGTTAATGAAAATGATGTCATTAATGCAGTAAAAGTAATTTGCGGTGAAGAATTAATTCAATATGACCACACAGGCACACTAACAAGAAAGTATCAAGCAAAAATGCATTCTTATGGTCATGATATTTGCTCATTTAACGACTCTCCAACCGTAAGTAATTGGATTATCGATTCACCTAATGCCATTATTGAGTCAACTCCCAATAGTGCTCCTCAAAAAAATCAGCTTTTACGTATCTCCGAGATATATCATCGCTTAAGTCCTATTGTTGGAAAGTCTATCAGCTATTTAGATGCTGTTCAAGAAAGAAATCGCGGTGCAAAATTACATGCTATGATTTGCGAGTACCTTGGATATTCGAGGTATGAAGATGATGGCTTATATCCCGATATTGCGAACCAATTGCTTGAAGTTAAATTTCAGACTTCTCCTACGATTGATCTTGGTCTTCATTCTCCCGAAGATAGAGAGATAATTGCAACCGTTGATGATACAACATTCTTTAGTGAAGACATTAGATATGCAATTTTTGATGGGAAGGTTATTGGTAATCAAGTTCTTTTGCAAAATTTGTATCTTGTAACAGGCTCTGATTTTACTAAGTATTTTCCTCTTTTCCAAGGAAGAGGAACCAATACAAAACTTCAGCTCCCTCTTCCCAATAATTTTTTTGATTAATCAAACATCTGTTCAACAAGCGAATCCAACTCAGCTTTATCGTCGAGTGATACTCTTCCTGTATCCTCGACGATAATTTTTTTTACTAATGCAATAGCTTTCTTCGCTTCGTTCGAGCCATAATACGGAATTGGAAACTGTTCGACATATTGCTTTTGATATCGTCTTTTCCCTGAATATAACTTATTATTAAATTTGATGTCATAAAACTTCTCTATAAATGGACTATTGGCAACAGCCAGAGCTAAATAGATAACCTCATCAACTACGTCTTGGTTAATATCTATCCAGTAACAATCTCCGTTTACTATTGCACCAGTATCATCTAACCAGAATTGTGGTTTTTCAGATATATCTCTAAAAACAATCTTTCTGTGTTTCCATGCTTCCGGATTTTGAGGCACCCATATTTCATACCAATTTCTATTGGCTTTCTTCACATAACTTCGAGCATCTAACTGCTCAAAATGAGTCAACAAGTATGCTTTAGATTTAGGATAGTCATCTATATCAAAAGCAACTTTCTTTCCGTTCACCATAGTATGTGTATACAAGACTTTCCAACAATCCTGTTTATTCGCTATTATTTGTCCAGCATTTCTATGCGTAATAAGTGGTTTCAATAATTCTAATTCGGAATTTTTTCCCGACCAATCATCTCCAATAAAAACATTGTCCGCTGTTGTTTTTATTCCAACTCTAATCTTGCCAATATCAGCAAGAGTCATCCATGTATGACTTTGAACTTGTTCCAGCCAACGCTTATTCTCTTCGGAAGCAATTGCCCACGTGCTATTCAATGCTATGCTTTGCATGCTACCTTGCTGATATCTATAGACTCTCCCACCTGGAACCATAAAAGTACCTTCTTGATAAATGGATTCAAAGAGATTATTAATTTTAGGTATGTCACATATATCAGTGAACTCTTGATATACAGATGTAAAACCAACTCTTTCTTTATCTTTTGTCTTACCAAGAGAAAAAATTATTATGCAAGGGAGAACTGCAGCAGTAAAAAGTTTCGTATCGCCCAAGTCAGTTATCTGATGAATTTGATAATTCTGAATCATATAATTTCTTACAGAATTACCCGATTTTATAGTCATAAATTTATTTGAAGTAATATACCCAGATATTCCATTTTCTTTTAAAACATGTTTTGTATAAAGCAGGAATGCATAATAGATATCTACTCGGCCAGTCAATTGCATCTTTTCGGCAATCATCTGCGATTTCTCACTCCCCATGATTTGAGTTCTAATATATGGAGGATTCGCAATTACCAAATCATATATTCCAGCAGTACCTTGTTCTACAGCTTCAATAAAATCTTCATTTCTTATTTCAATCTCAGCATTTGGATATAGCTTCTTTAATAATATTTCTGTATTTTGCGCCACCTCTTTATCGGTTTCATATCCCACAGCATAAACTGGGAGCCCTTTGTCAGCAACCGCATTTATCATTGCAATAAGTAGTTCTCCTCTTCCAACAGCGGGGTCCAAAATGCTGATCTTATCTTCAAATCCGTTCTTCTTATACTTAAGCATCTCAATTGCCACATAATCTGCCATTTCTTTAGGTGTATAGATAGCCCCGTTCTCTTTAGTTTTGCCAGTATTACTATATCTCTTCATCTGAATCCTCCATCGTTTTCTAAATTTTATTGTCTTATCAACTGTGCAGTTTAATGCGTGACATAACTCTTCTCTTTTTTCAAAGAGCAAGCCTTCACAGGCTTGCTCTTCTTATCTCACAGCTCCCCATATTTTTCCTTATACCGCTTCAGCTCTTCCATCGCCTTGACGAGATATTCCGAAGCGGCCTTCTGGTCTCCCCACAGCTGTTCCGGAATGACCTTCTGCAATGCCTTTTTGCTCGGCGCTTTGAACACGGTCTTTGGCTTGCCGTCTGTGAACAGAAACGCGACATCCTCTTGCGTCAAGACGTTGCTCTCCGGATCTTCCGCCTCCGCGATGCGCGTGTCATAAGCCGCTTTGATGGCACGCAGGGCGGCAGTGGTCAGCTTTTTCTTGCAATAGCTGGACAGCTCTTCCGGCTCACTCGCCTGCTTGAGCAGTTCTATTAGACCGCGCTGGGTTGCCTTGTTCATGCGCGTCAGTGTCTGCGATGCCGCAGATACTGGAATACTTCCGCTGTCTGCCAGGGCAATGATTTCAGGAATAGCAATTGCTGGGATAAACTGTCGGGCACACTTGATAAAGGACGGCGAGGTCTGGTTCTGCTCTGCCAGCTGCGTGAGCGTGTCCTTTCCTTCTTTTGCCGTCTTTCCCTGATGCTTCTCCGCTTGGAACTGCATTTCAAACGCCATTCCCAATTCTGAGATCAATAATTGGTCTCTGCGGTGCACATTGGTCAAAACATAGGTCAAATCGCCCAGTGCAAAGGTGTTGGCCTTTACAGCCTGTAAATCCAAAATTGTGGCATTTAGCGTGCTGCGTTCGGGATGTTTTTGCTGTACCAACCGCGCTGCGCGCGTGCGCTGCTTGCCGGACAACACCTCATACATGCCTGGCTGCTGTTCGGACGGGAACACAATGATGTTCTCTACCTGTCCGTCCCGCTCCAAGCTGTTCGCCAGCTGTTCCAGCTTGTCCTGCGAGTAATCACGGAAAATCGGATTGCCGTTCACATTCTCTCGATGATACGGAATCAGCTTATTCAGCGGAATGCTGTGGGTCGAGCGGTTGCGCTGATCCTGAATGCGCTGGGCTGTGCCGCCTGTAGGAATAATCGGTTTGCCTCCTCGTGCCATGTCACTTCACCGCCTTTACAAGCGCATCGACAAAAGCCTCATAATCCTTGAGCGCATTGTTCTTTCGATGCATCTGGAACACATTCGTGTGCATCGCTTCCGATTCGCCAAACAATCCTTCTGCCAAGCGAATCCATTCCGGGAACACTTGACAGCCCATCTGCTGGGCGATGGACTCCAATTCTCCGGCAATGGCCTTGCAGGCGCGCACGCGCTTGCTGGACATGGTAATCAAGAATCCCAAGATACGCAAATCCGGATTGGTGTTCTGGACATAGTACACCGTGTCAAAAAATGTCGGGATGCCGCGGATGCTCTGCGCGGTCGCCTTGGTCGGGATGACGATATAATCCGTCGCTTCCAAAGCTGCCGTCTGTAACCAGCCGAGATTTGGCGGCGTGTCAATCAAAATAAAATCGTACTGTTCGCGCACCTCGTCCACAATCTCCTTGATGGCAGACGTGCCGACGCCCAGTCGATCCATATCATAGAGCAAAAAAGAAGCGGTAATCAAATCGCCGGACGTGGTATGTACGATGCTGTCCGGCACGCTGAGATTCTCATCCATGATGAGATGATACAACGAAGCCTCTCTTCCCTCTTCCTGCTGTTCAAAGTCAGGAACCATATACGAAGACGCGGTTGCCTGCGGATCGGTATCAATCACCAGCACCGAATAGCCACGGCCCAGCAGGCATCCGGCAGTCGCGACAACCGACGTCGATTTGCCCACGCCGCCCTTCTGATTGGAAAATGCAATGACAGAACAGCTCATCTTCCCACTTCCTTTTCTTCTATCGCGTCCATGCGCTCTTTCACGATCATACGAATGTAGCTCGCAACGGGCAGCCCCTTTTTCTCGGCTTCCCGTTCAATTTTGCTATATAATTCAACCGGCCAACGCACAGTCGTCAGCTTTGTATTGCCTGCCATAAAAATCACCTCTTTATGCATCTATTATATGCTGTTCACTATCTATTCGTCAAGCAATACATGCGAAAAGATTTCAATGAAATTCAAAAATATTCATCACAGAGCGACATCCGTCGTGTTGATTTCCGTAATTTCGAAAATGGATATTACGGAAATCGAAATTACGAAACCAGGTATATATATAATATGATTTAGATATAAGACTAAGAGATATAATATTATTACTTACAAGAGATAGAGCATAGCTAGCTAAAAAAATCTTGACAAGTTATCAGACGTCCGCTATAATAACCGTATACATAGTTATGTTTTCTATTTTCTTTTTTATTTTTCTTATTATCTTTTATTTTCTTGTCTTAACTCATTTTTTATCTTCTGCACAATCATTGTGTCTGCAAAAGCATACAGAATATATCATATACACCATGCCCCCCTGATAGAGATGTATCCTTTTTGTATTGTAAGATTGTATGGAAGTGTTGTTGAAGGATAACAGCACTTTTTTTGTGCAGAAATTACGATACGGAGGTTCCATCATGGGTGTAGCAGTCAATTTGACCATTAATCGAACAGAATATCAAACCGGTTTTACCAAGGTTCCGAACAGCCTGATTTATTCGCAAAAGATTTCTATGAAGGCGAAAATGCTGATGACCTACCTGATTGGCCAGCGTGACAGCTCGTTTACGCCTGTTTCGGAAAATGACCGGTGGACGATGACATTAAAAGGCCTGTCTCATGTGTTCAAAGAATCTATCGGCTGCATCAAGCGCTGTATGGATGAGCTCATGCGAGAGGGCTTTGTTGTACGTGTAGACGTGTTAAGCAAGCGAAATTTGCGCATTCGCAGCGAATATGTGGTCTTTGAGGAGCCAATTGCAAACACGGACGGCAAACCGCGCCGGATTCGGGAAGAAGAATTAAACAAGGGCGTAACCCTGCTGTCTGTCGCCAATCCGAACGGCGAGTTGTCTGCTGCACAGAGCAAAGAGCTGGAAAAAGACGCTTGCAGAGAAGTTGTCAAGGACATGATTGAAGAGGATACGCTCAGTGAAGATTTCTCTCCGGAAGAAGCGGAAGAAGTGACAGACGCCATCTGTGATGCGATCTGCGACGACAAGACGATTTATATTGACGGAGCTTCCGTCACGCCAGAAGCGTGCAAGGAAGCCTTGTTTAGGCTGTCTCGTTGGGATGTCGAAAAGATTTTGGATACGGTACGACTGCGAAAAGACATCCGAAATCGCAAGCATTATGTCCTTGCCATGCTGTATCGAGCTGGCGTACATAAAAACTTCCCGACCGGAGAACGGTATACCGCCATGGATGAGATGCAGTTGCTGCTCGCTGCTGTGCGCCGTGGAGAACTGATAGACTGGTGGAACGATACCTTTGAACAGCTGACGTCGCTGACCAAGTATTTGGCGCAGGCGTATATTTATCATGCGTATATGCATGACGAAACATTGCTGCGCAGCATGGGACAACAGCTAAAGGGATTCGATTTCTGAGGGGGATACTATACCCGTCTGTCTGTGTGACATAAAATGATTTTGCCCAATACAACAAGAACCCACACGAGAAGTATACTTAGTATACCTCGTGTGGGTTCTTCTGTTTTTACTTCCGTTAATTATTAACGGAAGTGTATCGGCAAATTTTGAGACATAGTAAAACACGCTATACAAGACACAATCACTAAAAGCCTTGCACAGCGTGTTCTACATTCTTGTCTTTTTTATCTTCTTTGAGTATTATACAATGGATTTCCGAAAAAAGCAAGCATTTTTTTTAATCAAATAAAAAAAAGTTTTCGACAGTGCGCGACACAATAAAAGGCGGCCGTTTTTTTCTGGCCTGCTTCCGTTAAATGTTAACGGAAGTGGGATTCGCGCGTCTTCCCTACCGGTACGGACTTTCGTTAATCGTTAACGGAAGTAGGATGTGCGCTTCTGCCCTTCCGGCACAGACTTTCGTTAATTGTTAACGGAAGTTAGGCATTGTCGAAGATGGCAGGTGCGGCGTTCAAAATATCTTCGTCCGACTGCTTGAAATCATGGTATCGGTTATACTCGCGCAGAAAGCTGGTCTCTTCTTTCAGTGCGTGAAAGAGACTGGCGAGGGTATTGCTCTGAAATACAGGCTTTTGCAGGGCATTCCACGCCTGATTTTCTCCGTGCTGCATGGCATCACAGGCGGTTTGCACCTCGCGGAGAAATACTTTTTCCTGCTTTGATTTTGCATAGGCGGCCATGGCTGTCAGAAGCGGCTGGATTTGTGCATCCTGCTTCTTCTGCGCGCACAGCCGATGAAAGAATAGAGAAAAACGGTCTAAGGGATCGAAGGCAGCTTCTGTTTCTTCTCGTTCCCAATCCGCATGGCTGAGGGAGGTCAGTTCCAAACCGTTTGCACGGCTGGGGCACAGACACGGATGCAGCTTGGCCCTCTTGTTTTTTTGGTCATTGCCATTACGGAAGGCATAGGCGCGGATTTGTTCTCGTGTTGGCTGGGTATAGCCCTGCATGACCATGTATCCGCACCAGGCGCGATGCTCCAGCCAAAGCAGCTTGTTATAGTCCTCTCCCCGCTTCTCTATGCGCGTTTGAAATGCCGCTGCGCCCTCTGCTTGTTTTAGATTGATGCCAATCGAAGCGGCTTCATACGCTAGTGACAGCGCGGCGCGAATGCTGGAGCTTTTGTTATACGGATCTGTCTCCAGAAATTCCTTGCGCAGGTGAGATTCGTCTGCATTCTTGTCAGCATAGTGCTTGTGTACCTGAAACGCGCGTTCCACAATGTCGGTTTGAAAGCTCTTCTCAGAGACAGAGAATCGTTCGTTGCAGCCAATCGGCGCGGTGTCTGAAAACGGCAGATTGCGCAGGCCAAACCCATCTCCCCTGCCGTCAGTGTAGCCGATAAAGGCACGGGATTTCCGCTGTTCAGCGAGTGTCTGAGCGGTGTGATAATTCCTGTCCGTGTCCGCATCAACGAGCAGATAATAGTCAACCTCTTGGTTTTGGAGGCAGGCTTGGATGCTCTCAGCAGTTATCGGGGCATCATAGCAATACAGCTCGGCGAGCTTTTGTTCTACGATAGAAGCATCGTTGGGAGCGTACCGCTCTCCGGTATAGCTGCTGCCGTTCAGCCAAATGGAAACGATCTTTCCCAGCGCTGGGCGCGTCTGCAACAGCTGTTCTAGATAGTCGTTGACATGCGGAGAAATGATGTGCACGCGCAGCGTGGTATCAAGCATTTGGCAGGCGGAAACTAGATGCTCCAGAAAAGCATCGCGCATGGGAGAGATACCGGCGAGCACGACATCTACCGTGTCGGACTTTTTGTAGTGGTACAGTGGATATTTGTCAATGATTTCTGCGGACAGCATGGTGTAGCTGGCGCGGCTGACGGTGTCTTTCGGCAGCTGACGAATGCCCAAGTTGTCAAGCAGACTGCCCAGAGCAGCGGCAAGGTCAGCGGGGAATGAATAGCGAGCGTTCGATTTTCGTGGATTTCGCTCTGAGCGAATGCTTCGCCAAATGATTTTTGCTAATTGTTTTTGCTGTTCGGAAAGAAGCTTTGCTCTTCATGTCGGATCATGCTCTAATTTTTGTGACAGCACTTGATAAATAGTTTGTTCTGTTGCGCTGTTTTCTTCCTCTGCTGTCGGAAAACGATGGAAAAGTAGATGAAACAAGATAACGCCGAGAGAATATACATCTAATGTCGGGAGATAGATGCCAGCCATTTCAAATGGACTTCTCACCCACTTATTTCTTAATTCTGGTGCTGTATATTGGTCGGTTCCTCTGGTTGGTATATTAGAATAGTCTCCGTTTATATACTGGAAAGAACAGTCGAAATCAAACAATGCAACGTGAGAAGAGGCGGTACCTCGGTCAAGCCACAGTAGATTTTCCGGCTTCAAATCTCCGTGCACATAGCCCTGTGCATTCATGCGGGCGACAGAATCCGCCGCGGAATGCATGACGCGCAGAATATCGCGCAAATCGGTTGGGGGATCCTGTTCCAGACTTTTTCCCCAATTGGCTTCGTGCAGTGTGTAGTATGAAAGTGAATCATCGCTCCAAGAAGTAATTGGATGGACAATAATTCCCATTGTTTGGTTGATGCCAGACAGCTTTTTTTGTAAGGCATAAGCCTGCTCGACAAAGGTTCGCCTTTTCAGAAAAGATTGTTTTAATGCTTGATCTGCTGCTGTGTCAGAAAAACGGAAGTGGAGTTGTTGTCCGTCATATATTGCCGGATAAGGCTCTCCGGAGTTGGTAGTCGGACGAAATTCTTTCAAGATTCTTGGTATTCGTTCTTCGTCAGAGTTTTTATGTTTTACCAACACACGATAGCATCTATTGGATGCACCAGATTTCACAGATGCTTCAGAATCAATGATGATGTCATAATCATCGTGGTAAAAATGCTCAGGTGGAGCGATAGAATATGTGGATTGTAAGAGTGTCATAGATATTACCTTTCTATCTAGTCAGAGAGAGTTGCCTTGTAACAGATAGACCATAAATCAAAATAGGCTTCAAATGGATTGGGAAACAGCGACACATACAAGAGAAAGCAATCGTATGGGTTCATCAGATAGATAATATCAAATCCGGCGTAACGCAGCTTTTGATTTAACTCGTCTATGATGGAGGAAATCTGTAAGAGAACTTTATTTTGTTCAGGCGGTTCATCGTATGTGCACACTTCGTTTAAGAATATGACAGTTAAAAATTCTTTCCGCGTGACAGTAGCCTTTCCGTTTTTTATGTTGGACAGCTTGCTGTCAGATGGATAATTGCCTTTCATCAGTTCGACCAAAGATTTGTCCGGAGAACGGTCAGAATCAGAAAACTTGTTCAGCAATCTAAAATAAGCATGACAATTCTCGGGAATGGGAATATCATCATCGGAAGTGCTTGAATCAGCGATTGAATCCGGAAGATGAAGAGCGGAAAGTCTGGAATTCAAGCGGTTATTCTCCTGGATGAATTCTCGTTCTGCGGTATGAAGAAATGGACAGATTTCTTTCTCTTGCTTTTTGGTCTGCACGGTTTTTCTCTTGATCAGAAACTTGTTTTGAGGTGGCCATTTCCATTTGGTAGCAGAGGGGTGAGGGACTGTATCAGAGACCGGTTGATTCTCTTTTTTCGCTTTTCTGTGCTCTTTTTCTTGTTCATTCAGCTTGTTTATGGCAGACAGCAATGCGAGAATAGAATCTAATTCTCCAGTGTTTGCAGCGGCCATTTTATCAATCGTTGACCAGATTGTATTGGCATCCGGACGAGCAGTTTCTGTTAGCGCATCAATAAAACCTTGCGATGCTTGATTAGAATCAATTCTTTGCAGGATATAATGATAAAAGTCATAGCGAGTAGTGTTGGAAGGAACCGGAATCTTTTTGCTGCACAATAGATATACAATGAGTTCCTGCACATTTGTTGCGCAAAATATCAGTTGCCAACGATTGGGATATTTTTCTTTTAACTCTCGTAATGCCTTTTGTGAGTTGATTTGAACAAACGTGTTGACGAAATATTCGAAAGCAGAATGTATATCCATGGAAATAGCAAATGCTAAGGTGAAGAAATTTTTCATTTGCATTTGATTTGTAGCGAATAAGGCGCGGCATAAGGTAGTTTTAGACCATGTCTGTTTTGCGTTCCAGAGAGAAGCATAAACGTATTCATGCTGCACGCCGTGCTTTGTAGAATGACTGGAAGCAGAAAAACCATGGCTTTTCATATCTTCGAATATCAAATCTGTAAAACAGGTCTGCCACGGACAGGTATTTTTGTCGTACCGTCCTGCTGCGCGATGGATTTCAGCGAACAGATTTTCCTTGAGAGAAGCCATTGTTTGATGATTGGGAATCTTCGCTTGATAGTTGGAAACAAGATATTCTACCATCGTATCATCAGAAGGGGAAAATTTGTTCTGGAAGGTTTTCATCGAACGAGAATGATCTTGTACAAAGGCTTTGTGCAGAGTCAATGCCTGCTGTACGCGTGCGTCCTCTACAATAGCGGCTATGTCATCTTGTGTATGTAAAGCATCCAATGCTTCATTTAATGCATCGGCGGTGTTCAGAATTTCTTCTGTTTGTGCATCGCGGCTTTCTGGAAGTGCTGCCGGATCGATGGATTCGTATTTTTTCAGAAGATTCGTATACAATTGATACCGATGCTGGAGTGGACTGCTTTGAGAGGACAAGGCATAGATGAGTGCCTCGTGAATATCCCAAGTATTTAATGTGCTTCTTCCAAAAACTCGTGTCAGATAATCTTCAATGAATGGCTCATCAAAAGAGAGGATCAGAGAAAGCGTAAAAAATGTTTCGCTGCTCCACTGACTGTTTTTGGAGAAAAATAGGTCGCGGCATAAAGTTCCTTTCGTCCATGTTGTTTGGGAGTCATGGAGAGAAGCGTGGATGCGGGTTCTTTTTTGATTTGCAGCAAATCCACAGTCCAGTGCTTCCTGAAAGATGAGATCGGTAAGGATGTGCAGCGGAGCAGAATTTTCATATCGATTCTGATAGGAAGATTCCGCTTCAAACTGTGCAATTTCTTGAAACAGCAATGCAGCTTGGTCTTGGGGTGTTTTAGGAAATTCCGGCTTTGTCTTCAGGTCTTCTTTAAACCGTTCAAGAAGATAATATACAAGATAGCGGTACGCGGGTGCCTGCTTTTGTGAAAGCAGATCCAGTAATGCACTTGCCTTCGGAGAAGAAGAGATGGTTTGCAGTTTCAGAAACAGATCATTCGGATCGTTCACGAATTTATTTAATTGGAGATCTTCGTTGTATAAGTGTTTTACGACTTGGACTTGTTCCCGTGTCAGCTTAGAATGAGCACAGCTTTTTAATGTTGTCATACAATGATTCCTCCTAAAAAACATCATAACAGATCAAATAAGGAAATTTTTTTATAATGAGATTTTTTTGCCTTGGTATAGGGCGTTTGTTATTTTCAGTATAACATAACTCGACATTCTTTCAAGAAATTCCTGATTATTCATGCAAATTTGCGTTAAAAAATGAATCTATTTTCATTTTTTTACTTCCGTTAATCATTAACGGAAGTTTTATTTTTGCCGCCTGAGAAAAAAACGCGAAAATTTTTCGGTTATCCTAGAGGTACGAAAATGAAAGGGTGATGACAATGAACACAAATCAACCGATGCGCTGGGACGTTACGGCGGTGCGCAGAGCCGGAACCTATCACGAGACACGCGGCGAAGCATGTCAGGATTTTACTGCCGTTGCACATAACGGCGCAGTCACAGCTATCGCGCTGGCAGACGGCGCGGGTTCCTGCTCCAGAGCAGAAGATGGCGCCCGCATTGCGGCGGAGATCACCGCGCAGATATTGGCACGGGATGCGCAGCAATTGGAGACCTTGGAAGATCAGGACATCCGGCATTATGTGCTGATAAGCCTGCGCATGGCGCTGGACGAATACTGCTGGGATGAGGATGTCTATCTCAAGGATGTCGGTTCCACGCTGCTCGCGGCGGCCGCGACAGAACATACTTTGTTGGTGATTCACTTGGGAGATGGCTGGATTTCGCAGACTGATGACGAACAAAACCGCACGTTTCTCTCGCTGCCGGAAAACGGCAGACGCCGAAATCAGACCTATCTCACGAGCATGATTCCGGTCATGGAGCATGTGCGCGTGCAGCGGATACCAATCGAACACATGGACGCCGTGACGCTGTTCAGCGATGGCTGGGAGAAGAAACAGGTGCGCTATGACTTTGCCGAAATCGACGCCGCATTGGACAGGGGAGAGGTGATAGAGCCGCATGTGGACGATGTGTCCGCGATTCGCATGGCGAGAAAAAGATCTTCCCCTATGGTATAACAGCGTGCGCAAACGCGCTTGCATGTGCTATAATCAAACCAACAAGTATGAAAATCGGAGAGACAATCTTTTTCGGTTTACTGTGCGAGATGAGTTTGAGAAAACATTTGATGTGGTGATAATATGAAAGAATATAGCATTTTCATTAGTTATCGTCGTGATGGCGGTGAATCTTTAGCATGTTTGCTGTGTGAAAAGTTAAAACAAATGTCATTTTCTGTTTTTTATGATGTTGAATCCTTGAGATCTGGAAAATTTAATGAGAAAATATTTCAAGTAATAGAGAATTGTACAGATGTGCTGTTGGTGTTGCCGCCGAATGGACTTTCTCGATGCAATGAGTCTGAAGATTGGGTGAGGATGGAAATTGCATATGCTATACAAAAACAGAAAAATATTATCCCGATTATGATGAGAAATTTTGAGTGGCCCAGAGAACTTCCAGCAGAGATAACAGAATTGAGAAATTTCAATGGCGTATCAGCAAATATGGAATACTTTGATGCTTCTTTTCATAAGATTATCTCTATGTTGCATAGTAAGAACAGCCGTGTGCAAATGAATGAGACATATCATATGATTTACTATTCTTTTTCTCCGTTTATGAAATTTCGAAGAATAGATTCTACGTTGCATTTTAAAAATGGAACTGCTGCTTTAATGGTAAATGAAAAAAACGGGAAATATGAGTATACATATTCTGGGAGAGTACACGAAGATAGAAGTAATATTTATGTTGATCTACAAAATGATTTCTCAGAAGAATGTGTTACGATTAACTTTGCAAAAGCAGAGGGCGTTCATTCAAGATTGATTGGACTATTGATGGCGAATTCTCCAACAATGTCTCCCGTTTGCTTTAAAGTAGCATGCTTTCAACATGATGATTTGGGACGAATAAATGAAGAACTATTAAAAATTATCTTGAGTCATGAGAATAAAGAATTTAATAATAATGTATTTTTGATTGAATCTTATCAAAAAAATCTTTTTTACTCCGATGTTCTTTTGGAAAAGTGATACTTGATGTATCAATAAAGTGCGAAACCCAAAAGCAACACCAATTGACATAAAAATTATCCATTATTGATGCAATAAAACTTCCGTTAATTGTTAACGGAAGTTTTATTTTTTCCGTCTGAGAAAAAAACGCAAAAATTCCTCGGTTATACTAGAGTCACGAAAACGAAAGAATGACGCGAAAAAAATCGAATGGAAAAAAATTTGGAAAAATCTAGGTGTATCATGAAATCATTACAAAGGAAATGAGGCGAAAGATATGCTGTGGATTCAGAAAAAACGATTGGAATTTCTTGGATGCAGAGATGGAAAGTATGCTATCTATCGAGCGTATGGAGATTGTATTCAGTCTCCATACACCATTGATCGGGTAGCAGCAAATTTTGCCTACCAAGAAAACATGTGGGGAAGAAACAATCGCCAGACGGCGAAGCTGAGAGAGCGACAGGCATATCTTGTCGCGCAGTGGCAGAGCTTGCAGAAACCAACGTATATCTTGGAAAAAGATGTCCATGCGCTGCGGCACAATCGAAGCATTCAGCGCCGCATGAAACGGGAAGAACCGGAGAAAAAGCGCTTATATCAAGAGATTTATCAGGTATATGCGCAGATACAGAACAAAATCTTGAGAACGGAGAAAAAGGTTCGCAGGAAAAGAGAACATGTGGTGCAGCAGATTGCCGCCTATCTGCGCGGAATGTCCATGTATAAAGAAGCGGTGTATTTTGATTATCATCGTTTGAATGATACGGCGGTGCAGGAAGAATATCTGGAAAAATATGCGTATCTTGACCGAATATGCAGAGAAATTATTGAGCAGGAAGGAAGGTTGTAACACGATGAACATGCGAGATTGGTTCAAAGCGCGGTTTGCGAAAAAGAAACAGGAACGCTACCGCGATCCTGTCCAGCTGGAAAGCATGAAACAGCAGTGGGAGGCGCAAATTTCTCAACAGCTGAGCAGAGAAGATCCGCTCATAGATGAATACAGCGGTGTGACAGAATCCATGGAGAACCTGCTGCACCGCACCACAGAGGATGACATTTTGCTCCAGCAGCTGGAGGACGTTGACCAGCTTGTCCGGAGAGAGAAAAACAGACCGGATGAGATAGACAGAATACAGAGACAGTTACAGCAGATTCGCAGGCAGAAAGAAGAACTTGACGAGATACTGGAACTGGAAGAGCTGAATAGGAGGTAACCATGAAATCAAAGGTTTATCACCGCAAGTGGAACTTGAAAATCAATCCATTGCTGCATCCGCACACGCAGAACTTTCTTGCCATGGTTGCCATGCTGCTCGATGCGGTCACGTTGTATCAGGCATTTGAGATTGGTATGAAAAACAGTGCAAAGATTATTTGGCTGACCATTGTGGGAATTATCTGGGCGATTGATGGCATTATGTTTGTCTTAGGCAATGTTTTGACGTATAAAAAAAGCCGTATGACTGCTATTTTTCTTGCCTTGACGGCATGTGTGGGTGTGCTGTTTTGGTGCACGTGGCAGACGCGATCCGCCAGCGCAGAGGTGCAGACGGTTTCGGAGATGACAGAACCGGATAAGGATAAGCATTGGGACGAATACAAGAAGTACGAGAAAGTGAAAGAAAACGCTGATTCGGCGTTTAACCGGAACATGCAGCGTTCCTTGCAGATGGTAACGGTTTGTTCGACGCTGTTTCTGCTTTTTCTGACCTATAGAGGAAGCGAAGAGAAACGGCTGTGGGCGGATGTCAAGCACTATCGAGCACTCGAAAACCAAGAATATGCGCTAGAGCAGCAGCTGATGGAGATAAAGAATCAACCGACCGTGCAGTCGCAGTTTACGCTGAGCAAGGCGGAGGCAAAGGCGAAAATCTTACAGATGGATACGGAAAATCGCGCGTGGATTGACCAGCAAAAGCTGCGTATTGCCGCAAGCACGGAAGACCCGCGAGCCGTTGATTTTTCGTTTCACAATAGATGCAAACACAAACAGAAAAACCAAAAGGAGGAACAGTCATGAAACATTGGACGAAGAAACTGCTGTGTACAGCACTGTTGATGGTATTGGCAGTCAGTGCACTTGCCGGATGCGGCAAGAAAGAACCGGAATCAAAGGTGGACACCGTTGTTTTATGGGGCGGCAAGCACGCCAATTTCCCGTGGGTAGACAGCGATTTAGTGGATGAACAGCTGCGCGACACTCTCACAAACGGCGGTACGCTTACTGTCATTCGCGTAGATGGTGCACCGGCAGTTGTGGGGGAGACCATGGCCTATGATGCGTTGGACACCTCCAGATCCAAGAGCGGACAGCAGAGAGCATACAAGGAGCGTCTGTCTGACGTGCATCAGGCGTTTAGTTCGTGCACGGCGCAGACCGGTGGATTGGACACGTTGGGTGCGATTCAGCTGGCAGCGAAGCAGCTGCGCGATTCGCAGAATGAGAAGAAATTGGTGATCGTGGACAGCGGCTTGAGCACCCAAGCACCGCTGAATCTGACGAACATTGACGGAAACAAAAAGCCGCTCAGTCAGCTGGACACAGAAAGCACGATACAGGCGCTTCAAAATAGCAACAATATCCCTGATCTGTCCGGCTGTACCGTGGTTTGGTACGGTTTAGGAGAGGGTCTGGGAGACCAGAAAAAGCTGTCTGCAGAAGATGAGACCAAGCTCGATGATTTTTACAATCAATATATGGAGGCGGCAGGTGCCGTGCTGCATTTGAACAATGATTCTCTCGGAGAAGACGAGCTGGACGAGCGTGTACCGGCTATCACACCGGTTCCAGTGACAAAGAAAGAAAATCAGGCAGTGGGCGTGCCGGAAGAAACGGTATTTCCGGAATCCAAGATTCGATTTCAGGATGCCTCTGCCGAGCTGATGGATGCTGCCGCCGCAGAGACTGCCCTGCAGGAAATTATCGAACAGCTTCAGACCAATCCGAATGTGGATGTGTATGTCTGCGGTACGACAACCAATACGGATACGGCTGAGAAATGCCGTGCGCTGAGCAAACAGCGTGCGCAGGTTGTCGCGGACATCCTGACACGAAACGGTGTGTCTGCCGATCAGCTGCATGTCGTGGGTTTCGGTGCAGCAGGCCCCAATTATCAGCAGGATTCTGCGGAACAGCAGAATCCTGCGAATCGCGCCGTGACAATTATCCGCATGGATTCCGACAAGGGACAGAAGATTCAGGCTGGCACATGGACATATGATTGAGGAAAACACAGAAGAAATACCTGTACGGCGTTTGTTGCTGTCAAACAGGAACATATGCTATAATCAAATCAACAGGTATGAAAGTCGGAGAAAAGGAGAATTTCGATGATTGTACAGAAGAAACATGGAAAGACCGTCCGCGCCTATGAACTGGGCGCGGGCACTGAGGCAGAACAGCGCATGATGGCAGAGAGCAAGATGCTGGTGCATCAGGACGGCAGCTATGAGCTGTTTTCGCAGGAGACCGACGAGCACGGCGAGCGCGCGAAAGCCGGAGACTTTTTCAAGATTGACAGCTCGGATCAGCCGTATCCCAACGCCCGCGTATACTTTTTGAGCAACCACAGGCCGTTGGACGAACCGGATACCTACGAGCAGATACCCAAGCCGCTGCGGGCATGGTGCATCGAAGAACCGTTGTGTGAGGAGATTTGCTGGTTACAGGCGCGAAAGAAGCTGTGCATTCACGAAGAGGATGAAGCGCATTATTTTTCTGCCGAACTATGGGGAACATTGGAGCGCACGCCGAAGGACAGTATCATTGTGTTTTATTCCACCGAGCACAATAAACACGGCGAGATTATCGATGTCGATTTCAATTTTGTCGCGCGGGATGAGTTTGAAAAGACCTATGATGTGATAGAAGAATAAGCAGAGGAACCCCTTGAAGTAAAAACTCCAGCAGTTCACACGCAGGAACCGCTGGAGTTTTCCGTTTCGCAAGTTTAGGAGGAAAATGGTATGTATGATTTTCATATAGACGCAAAAGTATTGTGGGAGTATCATCATCTCCATCAGCCCTTGAAAAAGGCAGATGCTATTTTGGGTTTTGGCAGTCATGATCTGCATGTTGCCGAACGGGCAGCAGAATTGTATCTTGCCGGATATGGGAAATACATTGTTTTTACTGGTGGTTTAGGGCGCATTACAAAAAATATTTGGAGGAAGCCAGAATCTATGAAATTTGCTGAAGTAGCAGTAAAAAGAGGCGTTCCGCGGGAGAAAATTGTTATCGAATCAGAATCGACAAATACCGGAGAAAATATCCGCAATACGAAACGTTTGCTAAAACAAAAGCAGCTGCCATTTTCCAACTGTCTGGTTGTAGATAAGCCGTTTAAGGAACGGAGAATCTATGCAACGCTCAAAAAACAATGGAGCGACTTAGATTTTCGTGTCACCTCTCCGCAGAACACCTATGAGGAATATTATCAGTATTATCGGCAGTCAGAGCAATTGCATGTCGAGGATTTTCTCAGTATTATGGTCGGTGATTTGCAGCGCATAGATATTTATGGACGGAATGGATTTCAAATTCCGCAGGAGATTCCATCCGATGTATGGGCAGCATATCGGAGACTGGTAGACGCTGGATTTGACAAGCAGCTCATACCGGAGTGAAGATTCAGATAAACGAAGAATCCCCCAACAGGTGTGACCTGTTAGGGTATTCATTGTATGTTCCTGTATAGGAGATCGGGAAGCCGTTAAGCGATTACAGCTCGCTGAGAAGGCCGAGCAGATACTGTTCTTCTGCGGTGTCTACGGTGCCGGTCTGAATCAGTCTGCGGGCGATAGTCTCCGCCTTGGAGCAGTGAACGATGGTCTGCGGTTCGTACCATTCCGGCAGCTTGGACAGGGTTTCCAGTGCCCGATTCTGCACGGTTTCACTGCTATGCGGCGCGGCAAAACCCAGCGCGGCGATGGCAATGCACAGCTCGTTGTCATAGCAGTCCGCTGTTTCAATCAGCTGCATGATGTCGTCCGCGACCTGTTCGACCGGCAGGGAATCGGTTTCCGTATGATGCAGAACCAGACCCAGCGCCCGCAGGGAATTTTGCAGGCTGCTGCCGTTTTCCCAGTCGGAGAGAAATTCGTTGTAAATCCATGCCGCCTGCACGCCCGCATGGCCAAATGCTTGCAGCAGTGCGGAGCGATACTTGGGATAGTCACGCAGCGGTGTCAGTTTTTCGCAGTCTGCCGCGCAGCCGAGCGCGCCCAGCGTGTGAATGGCTTCAATGTTGGCGCTCACGGCCTCTCCGCCGCCGCCCCAGCCCATCAGCTCGGTGCGCAGCGCATCAAGACAAATGCGACGCAGCTCCTGCTTTTCACTCTCTGTCCAAAAGGCACTCAGCTTGCGGGCAAGCGGCAGACAGTTTTTGAGTACGGTTGGCGCTCCGCTGGATCTTAACAGCTGAATCATGCCTTTGGCGAAGTCCTGCGGGTTGGAACAGCTTGCAATCAAACGCTTGCTCGTGCGAATTTGTTCGGTTGCTGCCTTGCGTCCCTTTCCATTTAGCATACGCAGTGCCTGCTGGAGGATATACAGCTCATTGGCGGCATTGAGCTTGGCGCCAGTCGGCGGCAGAAGCGTCTTTTTTGTGGTTTGCCTGCCGTTTTTTGGTTCTTCTCCGACAGAAATTGCGGTTGTGCCGACACAGCGATTGTTGATCCACGCTTCAAAGGAAAGCAGACCATTGCGGCTCAGCGTGAAGCGAATGCTGACCTCGGTTTCTTCTGGAAAGCTCTGCGGCAGCTGGACATGACCGACAGCGATGGTTTTATATTCCGATGCGGTTTTCTGGCGAATCGGAATATCCAGACGGGTGGTCTTTGGCGGCATACAAAAACCGGAAATCAGCTTGGAGGTATAGGGAAGATCCTGTCCGCTTTTTGCCAGCTCCTGTACTGCGCCGCCGCGCAGACCCAGATACAAGGTTTCATTGAGCACACTGCCGGTGGAACGAATGCCGCGTGTCGGAACAAGAGTTTCCGATGCAGAAACCGCCTGCGCCTGTTCGGCATCAGTCTGCCGCATAAAGCTCTGGTGCGAGGACAGATACAGTCCATTGCGTTTGAGGTAGTAGTGGTAGACAGCGGCACCTCTGGCAACAGCTTTGTCTGGGTCGTTGCTCTTGATCGGACGGAAACCGAAAAAGCGTTCCAGCCGATCTTCGATGAGATACAGTCGGCTCATGCCGCCGTTGAGAATGACGGCATCAATGCGTGGCGTTTCTCCGAGTTTATCCGCCGCTTTGGCGAGCACATCGAGAATCGGTGCGATGATTCCGGCATCTTGCGCCGAATTGGCACGGATATAATCATCAAACGTGTATGCTTCCCCAAGCAATGGATGCAGGCAGGCTTCAAATTCTGCCAGCGTCATGGTATTGGTGCAGTCGTAGCCATTCGGCATTTCACCGCCCCAATCAAAGTCGGTATCCGGCGAAACGACCTTTTCACGGGAACGCCACTCTGCCACGCGCTCGCTGATGTCTTGTTTCAGCTCTTCTGCGTAATGCATCAGACTGCCCATCAGTTGTTCTTTGTTATCCATGATGCGGGCAGCAAAGGCTGGGCCTTCCATGCTGTAGTCATCCAGATATTTTTGATACAGCTGCTGCGCCAGCGCGCGGTCGAATGTGTCTCCGGCAATGGTGCAGTACCGATTGATAGCGATGGGCTGAATATCAAATAATTCCTGATATTCGGCATTTCTGCAAATTTTATGTAGCGTAATATCCAACGTGCCGCCGCCAATATCAAAGACAAGCACGTTTTTAGGTGTATGGAAATCAATCGGCAGACGGATTTCTCCGTTCTGTACCCGATTGATGACGTCATAGACCACCGCTTCCGGCTCTGTCAAAAGCATTTCCTCACTCGCGTTCAATCCGCTGAGCTGGGCGGCGCGCAGCGTCGCCTGCCGCTGTGCGGCATTGAAACAGGCAGGAATAGTAATGACGGCGTCTTTGACCTGCTCACCTTCCTGCCGCTCCACATCGCGGCGAATATGCTCCAAGATTCGCGCGGAGATCTGCTCCGGTGTCTGGTCGGGATACTCCGTCTTCCAGCCGGGAATATGTACCTGACTTTCGCCCATCTGTGACTTGATGGAGCACGCAACCGCAAAGGGCTGGGTGAGTGCAAGTCTCTTGGCGAAATCTCCGACATACGTGTCGTAGGTGCCGTCATTTTTCTGGCAGTACGCGACAGTAGACGGGAGCAGCGGCCGCCGCGCGGTGCGCGGCTGGCGTCTGGAAAGGTCAATGCAGCGAGATACTTCTTTGACCGGCGTGTCAATTCTGCCGTTCTGTGTGCTGACGATGGCGGCAACGCTGTTGGTTGTGCCCAAGTCAATGCCCATGTACAGGTCGTTCTGGTTTGTCATCATGAATTTTCCTCCTTATGTACTTCACGGATGCGCGGCTGTGCGAGAATCATGTCCTTTTCCTTGATTTCCCAACCGGGGGAGATAATTTCGACGCGCTTGGTTTCTTTGCTGTTGGCGAACGGAGAGCCTTCGTATTGATAGCCTGCCGCCTGTTCGGCGGTGACATCCAGACAGGTGCCGCTCTCTATCATAGGGGTTACGCCGCAGTCCTCGACAAATTCGTGCAAGCGGCGTACCAAGGTCTGCATACTGCGGATTTCCACCGGAACACGCACCTTGTTGCGGCGCATTCGCTGAAATCCCTGCGATGCCGCTGCCATCTGATCCAAAATATAGCCGTATTCCGCCGCGTTGAGCTGAGAGATAAAATCCTCCTCTGCCTGCTGGCGGCTTTCTTCCAGCTGGGTCTCAAAGCTGTCCTGCAGGTTTGCCAGCAGCTTTTGCGTGCGGGCGAGGGAAGCACGGAGCGCGGCAATTTCCTCTTGCGCGGCATCGGTGGTTTGCGGTTCCGGCTGTGCCGGTGTGAGCTGATCCACAATAAAATCCAACGCTTCTGCGGAAAAATCCTTGTTCATGCGCAGCATACAGTCGGCGGCAGGAGAGCGCGACAGCTGATTGCTGTGCCGGAGCAGAGACAGCAGCACCAGCCGTTTGAAATTGGGATGCTTGTGCGAAAATGGCAGCTGGGCTTGTGCCTGCTTGCTGCCAGCCAAGGCGTGCAGCAAAAGGGTTGCCGCTTGGTCTGCCGCGGCCAGCACCTCTGTGCGTTCTTTGGGGTTCGCCAGACGGCACAGCCGCAGCATACGAATTACACCGTCGCCGTTGAGCTGCTTTCCATTGTGCAAGGCACCGTATCGGTTGGTAAACAGCTCACCGATTTCTCTCGGTTCCAGTGTGGGATTGGCGGCGTACAGCTGCAAGACGCGGTTTTCATCCGTAAACGGATTGCGCTGCTGGGCGCTGATTTCCTTCATGCCTGCGCAGATGCGCTGAAAGAGCGGATCGCCGATTTTCAGCTGGATGTGCATGGTTTTGTTTTTCATGAATGTTCCTCATTTCTGATTGAATGTGTGTATAATTGTCCTTGTTTCGGGCAAATGATGCTTGTTTGGGCAAAGTGATTTTGCAGGGTGTCCGATTCCACAGCTACGCTTTCCGGCGCGTGAACCAGATACACGCATTGCGGCTGCAACCGTGTCAGCAGCGTGAGATCATCCCAGAACGTGCCGTGCAGAGAAAAATCCGCTTTGATGTGCGGCATCCCGTACATTCTCCTGCTGCTCAGAACAATTCCATCTGTGCTGCCGTATGGCGGCAGGCGCTGACAGTTTTGCGTGAGAATCGGCACGCCTACATAGGACATGCGCTGCGCGAGGGAATAAATGGCATCGTCCAAGAATATCGGGACAAAAATCCCAGCCTGCTTGAACAGGGCAACCAGCTCCACGCCTTTTGTCAGCTGCTGCACTTGGATGTGCAATGGCGTGCCGCTTGCGGCGTGATCCTGTACCGTATGTAATATCGGGAGCAGCGTGTGCTTGGGGCGGTAGGTCGGATGCTTGGCGTGCAGACCGTTGAGAATCACGACATCCGGCTTGACCCAGTCGGGAAGCTGCAAACCGGGCGTGAGTATTGTCCGATCCAGCATGTAATCTCCGGTGTACAGCACACTGCCTTCTTCTGATTGCAGATAGATTGCCGCGCCGCCGGGCACATGCCCCGCTTCAAAGAAGGTCACAGTGACGGAACCGACAGAAAAGGCCTGGTGATAACTGACCTGCTGCATTCGGTCAATGGCCTCGGAAACGGCAAATTTCTGCTTGAAATCCGACAGAACATCGTCGCTTTCCCAGTAGAAAAAGCGGTCAAACAACAGGTGGTCGGCGAGTTCTTTGGTCAGCTGTGTGGCAAATACCGGCGTGTCGGGGGCTGCGTGAGTGATTTCATTTATGGCGGCGATGTGGTCGAAATGTGCATGGGAGAGCAAAATCCCATCCAGCTGTCCCAACGACTGCAAGCAGCCGCTGGTGAGCAGGCTGCCGAACGCAGGAGAGAACACCTGACTGCGGCTGCGGCAGATGCCCTTTCCACAATCCAGCAGCAGCTTAGTGCCGTCCAACTCGACATAGTAGCTGGACGCACCGACATAGTCCGTGCCGCCGAGTGCAAGAAATTTCATAGACGATCCTCCTTTTCTAGCAGATACTTTGTTTTCTATCTTTATCATACAGGATGAATTTGGAGGATTTTTTTTGAAAACGGAAAAAGATGACAGACGGGGCGAGACATGGTATGATGGGAGGGAAGAAATGAGGGATGCAGGTATGAAAACGGTAAAGATTTTTTTAGCATCATCGGTAGTAGAACTGGAAAATGACAGAAATGCCATAGGCAATTTTGTTCGCGCATTGAGAGACATTTATGATGCCCGTGGCGTGAACATTGACCTATATGACTGTACCTATGAAAATCAGGCGATGACGAGTGGGCGCAAGCAGGACGAACACAACGAGCACGCCAGACAGTCGGATATTTTTCTTGCCTTGTTTTATAACAAAGCGGGAAAGTTTACTGTGGAGGAATTTCACGAGGCGTATAAACAGCTTCAAAACACCGGCGCGCCGGCAATTTTGACTTTTTTTAAGCAGGGAGAGGGATATGCACCGCAAGACAGTCTCCTTGCGTTTAGAAATGAATTGGAAGAACAGTTGGAGCAACACACGCTGACCTATACGCACATTGATTCGGTCAATTTAAAGGTATTGCTGCAAATGAAGCGCATGAATTTGGATGTGCCGATTGGACTGGAAGAATCTGCGGTAACGGTTGGCGGCACACCGGTTTTGACGCTGAAAAGGGAAAAGAATACCGATTCTCAGCGTTTGAAAGATGTAAAGCAGCTGGATTTGGCAAGCAGATGCAACAACTTGGGCAATTTGTATGTAAGAATGAACCGGTTTGAACTGGCAGAAAAAGAATATCTCCGAGCGAAGGAGATAAGAGAGCAATTGGCGGCAGAATATCCATCGGAGAACCAGCCGGATTTGGCAAGTACTTGCAATGACTTGGGTGCTTTGTATGCAGATACGAATTGTTTGATAACGGCAGAGCAGGAATATCTCAGGGCGAAGGAGATCTACGAACAGCTTGCGGTAGAGCGTCCATCGGCGTATCAACCGAATTTGGCAAGCACGTGCAACAACTTGGGTGTTCTATATATGAATACAAATCGCATGGACAAGGCGGAACAGGAATATCTCAGAGCAAAAGAAATCTATAAACAGTTGGCGGTAGAAACCCCATTGGTATATCAGCCGGATTTGGCAAATAGCTGCATTAACTTGGGAAATTTATATTATCAGACCAGCCGACTAGAATTGGCAGAGCAGGAATATCTCCAAGCGAAGGAGATACGAGAGCAGCTGGCGGCAGAGAATCCATCAGCTTATCTGCCAGATTTGGCGATAAGCTGTAATGTTTTAGGTATATTGTATGTAAGTACCAACCGTATGGAACCGGCAAAGCGGGAATTTCTTCGTATAAAGAAGATCTATGAGCAGCTGGTGGCAGAGAGTCCATCGGCGTATCAGTCAGATTTGGCGATAAGCTGCAATAACTTGGGTGTTTTGTATTATAAAAATAACCAAATGAGACTAGCAGAGCAAGAATTGCTCCGAGCAAAAGAGATAAAAGAGCGATTAACAGTATTTGCACCGGAGGTATATGCATTAGATTTAGCAATTGCCTGTGAAAATCTAGGAGAGTTGTACGAGAACACAGACCGACCAGAGCAAGCTGCGGCGGAATACGCGCGAGCGGAAGAGCTTCGGAAACAAGCAAAAACATTATAAAATACAGTAAGCCAAACGCGCAGCATTTCCAGTATCCTTGGAGTGATGCGCGTTTTTTCTCTTTCCAAAAAAATCTCGAAAAATCCTCTTGTATCCTATATAAAAGGAACAAGGAGGAATCAGTATGAAATACCATGCGAGAGATTATTTGGCGGTATTGGGTTCTCATGCGGCGCTGTTGCTGGCGGTGTATACGTGGATGCTTGCAGGGCTTCCAGAGCCGGAAGCGGGTGCGCTCACGGTGTATGTACATATCGTGCTTAGCGGTGTTTTCTGTCTGGTGTGTATGAGCCGATGGGGCGGCTTTGCCGCAACGGCTGCCATGACGCTGCTGCTGTGGCATATGCCGCTGGCGCAGATTTTCCATGCGTGCAGGCTGTCCGTGCTCATTACACACTGGGAGCTGACGCTGCTGGTGCTGGCGTTTGCGGCGGTGCATTCCTTCACGCGCTATGACGGGATACAAAAGCTGTTCGCCGCTCTGCGTGTGGAAGTCTTTTTTCTGCTGCTGTTCGGCTTGCTGATTTTCCCGTTTTTCGGCATGGATGCGCTGGCCGTCTGGGAGTCGGTGCGAGAGGGGATTTCCAGCGGTGTACACGCGCTGTTGGGAATTTTATACGCATAAAATGAAAAAACGAGCTTACCGCCTGCATTTTCTACAGACAGTAAGCTCGTTTACTTACAGTTTCTTACAGCGGATGAGAAGTCACTTGCCGCTATTTTCCTGCTGTTCGCGTTGCTTGCGGGCGGCCTCCTGCCGCAGCTGGAAGTAAGCGGGATGCTCCATCGCCATGACCTTTTCGAGGCTCAGCGGACGGAACAACGGCATCCGCAGCTTAAATTTCGACCACAGTGCCGCATAAATCGCCAGAATCACAAAAATAATGGCGTCAATGGTCAAAATAGCGGCGCGCTGTGCGGGATCGGTGGAGATGTTGACCACCATATACACCATACCAACGATGCCAATCAGCGGAATGACAGGGCCAAAAGGAATCTTAAACGTGCGCGGCGCCTTGGGCAGACGGCGGCGCAGCACCAGCAGATTGATGTGCGAGATGATGTACGAGACCATCCAGAACACCGATGCCACCAGAATCATAAAGGAGAGCGAGGACGCGCTTGCCAGTCCGGTCGCTTCGATGATCAGAATCACCATGCCATAAATCAAAATGCCGATGTACGGCGCACCACGGCGATTGGTCTTTTGGAAAATGGAGGGAAGCATATTCATCTTTGCCATACCATAGCAAATCTTTGTGATGCTGTTGATGAC
>CAVFAY010000026.1:0-36023 GCA_963620595.1 Anaerotignum sp.
TCTTTGTTGATTATATCATCACGTATTTCTCTGCACACAAGGACAGCCTGCGCCTCATTCGACGCAATTTTACCTGGTCTATGGTGCAGCACAACTTAGAACAGCCGGAAAACGACACATTGCATCAGCAATTGCTCAAACGATTGCAGGCCTTTCCCGCTTCCCAAAACCATACGCAGCAAGAGCTATTTAATATCATATATATTATTGTTGAACTGTGTGGCTCGGTCTGTTATTCCAGCATTATTGAGCAAATTCCCGACACGATTGACCACATAAAACCCCTGCTGTACACCATGATTCGGAGGATTTTGAACAATGAACCAAACCCATCCCATACTGATCTTTGATATGGACGGTATCATTCTCGACACCGAGCAGGTTGTTCGGCGGTGTTGGCATGATATCGCTCTGGATTTTCACGCGGAAGACATTGATCCGGTCTTTCTCTCCACGGTTGGCACAACGCGCGTGCACACCTGCGAGATTCTGCGCGAGCGCTATGGTGCAGATTTTCCGGCAGAAGAATTTAACAGCGCCGCCAGCCGCCGCTATCATGAAATTGATGACGCCGAGGGCGTGCCGGTCAAGACTGGCGCACGAGAACTGCTGCATTGGGCCAAGGAGAGCGGCTATGCACTTGGTCTTGCCTCTTCCACCAGACAGGCGGTTGTCGAAAAGGAACTGTCTGAGAGGGAGCTTCTTTCGTATTTTGACTATGTACTCGGCGGCGACAAAATCACGCGCAGCAAGCCTGCTCCGGATATTTATGCGACTGCCTGCCGCGCTATGCACGCAGACCCTGCTAAGACTTACGCCATCGAAGACTCCTACAACGGCATCCGCTCTGCGCACGCTGCGGGCATGATGCCAATCATGGTGCCGGATCTGCTGCCGCCGACCGAAGAAATGCGGCAGCTCGCCGTTCACATCTTTTCCGACCTCACGGAATTTCACAATTTTTTAAAGCGATAACACAAAATCGTCAGCGCCGGAAATATCGGCTCTGACGATTTTTTACTCTTACGCATCATCCAGACTCGTCTCTCCCTCTGGGAGAGATGTCACGTAGCGACAGAGAGGGCTGGCTCCCTCGTGAGGGAACTGGCCTGCCGCCTTGCGGCAAGACTGAGGGAGTAACCAGCTGGCCCTGACGAATCAGGGAAACTCTGATACAGACTTGCTCGCGTGCTGCTCCTTCCGTCACGGCTTACGCCGCGACACCTTCCTCAAAGAGGAAGGCTTTTACCCTCTCAGTCATTTGCTTCGCAAATGCCATCTCTCCCAAAGGGAGAGCCAAGAAGCCGGTGCGAACGTGCACGTGCCAATTGCAAAATCTTGTCCCAAAATTGCACAATTTTTCACCAAAAAAGAAAATTATTTATCATTTTTGCTCTACGAAGTCTAGACCATTTAACTTTCAAAATGACAGTATTCGTTTTTGTACCGTCAATTTCCATATTTTGTAAATTCTTTGTATTTGATTCATTTTCTCATTCTTCACCTGTTTAAAGCATCAATTGATATTATTTTCTTTATTTTTACTAAACTTTCGCACTTTTTAACTAAAACTTTTCTCTTATTTTTTAACACAAACCTTACATTGCATCGTGAATGATTCGTTATTTTTGCTCTCATATGACTGTGCAAGTCTGCGGCATCAAATTTCTGTAAAACCTGTAAAACAAATTCCTTCAATTTTTTCAATATTTCGGTGAAAATGCCACGTGACATTTCCTCGAAAAAAGTCTATTATACTAAGCATGGAAAGCGAGAGCGTCAGAAACGCAAAACCACTTTTCACAATCGAGAAAGCCGATGGGCTTTCAGAAAGGAAGCGAATGGAATGGGTCTTCTTGGAACCCTGCACAACATGGCAAAGTCTGGTCAGGTCAGCGAAATCAACTCGGTTATCAATCAGGAACGCGCCTCTGCGAATGCAAGTGCTCAGGCAACCGGCAAAGAACGTCGTAAATTCCATCACAACATGGAAATTTCCATTGCTTCTCACCGTTAATTAGCTTTTACCTATTTTTTCATACCTATTTTTCCTATCTCTTTTCTTTGTAAAGCAAAACCCTGCGGTTTCTCCCGCGGGGTTTTGCTTTTTTATTTGTATCTTTCTTCAGAAAATGTTAAGATTTTTATACGCTAGTTTGAAAGGATTCCATTGTATCCTATACCTATAGACAGCAAGGAGGACACACAGTATGACCTACCGCATCTTAGTATGCGACGATGACCACGAAATTGCGCGCGCCATTGGCATTTATCTCCGTTCTTCCGGATACGAAGCAGTCGAAGCGCACGATGGCGCCGAAGCACTGGAGCTTTGCCGCACCCAGACCTTTCATCTGCTCATTCTAGACATCATGATGCCCGGACTGGACGGCATCCAGACGACAGAGATTCTGCGCCGCACGCACAATATTCCGGTTATTATGCTCTCGGCAAAGAGTGAAGACATCGACAAAATCGACGGTCTGACCGCCGGTGCTGATGACTACATGACCAAGCCGTTTCAGCCCGCGGAGTTGATTGCCCGCGTCAAATCGCAGCTGCGCCGATACACCTCTCTCGGCGGTATGCACCAGACACCGGCGGCAGCGGTCTATCAAACCGGTGAGCTGATTATGGATGACGCATCCAAAACCGTCACGGTCGACGGCGATCCGGTCAGTCTCACGCCGCGCGAGTACGGCATCTTGCTCTTTTTGACCCAACACGCAGGTCAAGTGTTCTCTATTTCACAGATTTATGAAGCGGTTTGGCGAGAGCCGGCTTATAACTCGGAAAATACCGTTGCTGTCCACATTCGCCGGATTCGAGAAAAAATTGAAATCAATCCGAAAGAACCCAAATATTTAAAGGTGGTGTGGGGAATTGGCTACAAAATGGAAAAACTTCACCCGAAACAGCTGGGTTAAAGCTGTATCTTGGCTGCTCATCCTCGCGATGACAGCGTCATCTGCCGCTATGACAGTATACGTCATGAACGCTGTGCAGAAAAACAATCTCGACCAAAGCTATCGTTCATTTTCTTTGTCAGACGTACTCACGCAGGAACAACCGACTGCGGAATATCTCGCACAGCAATTATACTTTCCACTCCGGCATTTATACTCAGTGAGTGAATCCGGTACGACAGCCGAAAGCATTCAGAAAAATTTACAGCCCTCAGATCTTCTTGGTCAACTCGTATCCAAATATTACGACAGTGATGATTATGATCTTTGGGAAACAGACGGATTGGAACTATCCTATGACTCTTCCGCTCCAACACTGGATGCTGAAACCGTAGATGCTATCATGGCAGCATTTGCATCTAGTGACGATTATGATAACATCTCCAACAGCACATTTCAAACTTGGCTGACGCATCACCCAGACGCATATGCTGCTTCCCGCTCGGAATATGTTAACGGTCAGCTCAACAGTCTCGCCAATGCAGAAGAGGAGCTGTCGGAAAACACGGAGCTCGCCTATTATATGCTCAATACGGTCACGGGAGACTGTTTCACCTCTCTGCCAGATGGAACCACACAGGAAAGTGCAGAATCACAGCTGCTGCACGCGACCCAATATGCCATTGCGTTGAAGTCCTCAACAACCGATGCCGAATTCTATTCCAAGCACACGGATCTCGCGCAGGAATTGGAGTCTCTGGACTCATCCGAGTACATGCTGGACAGCACTCGAAATGGCACGGCAATTTGCGCCATGACAACCGATGCATACGACAATCTCTGTCTCTCTTGGTCTGAGACTCATCGTCTGTTCACTAATCTCATCATAATCTACGCCATTTCTGCCGTTGTCATTGCACTGTGCCTGATCGTTCTGTGCTTTGGCGCAGGCCGCAAGACGGATGACAATGAGCGCTATCTCATCGGCTTTGACCACATCTGGACAGAGGTGCAGATTATCCTCGGCATTTGTGCTTGTCTCGCCTTCGCCGGTGTCATCGCCTTTTTCCTGAATTATTTTGGCGATGCTGCGGTTTCTCTGTCGGTGAGCCTGACCTGTGCCAGTGTGTGTGCGGCATCCGCCGCATTTGCTGCCGTATGCCTGACTATCTTCCTGTCGCAGGTACGCCGCATCAAGGCGCGGCAGTGGCTCAATGGCTGGATTATCTGGCGGCTGTTCCGTAAATTCGGTATTGCCTCAGTACAGTGGCTGCACAAACAATTCCACAAAAGCCCGCTGCGCCGCCGGTTTATTATTCTGAGCATTGTCATTCCGCTGCTGTGCGTCGCATGGATTCCCGCGCCGTTTGTCATCATTCTGCTGCTCATCGCCAGCATTCGCCTGGCAGACAGCATCGAAACAGTCACGCGCGGTGCCCATGACATTCGCACCGGCAAGACCGATACCAACATTACCGTTCCTAAATATACACCAAAAGAGCTTTGTGCACTGGCGGATGATTTGAATGGCATCTCAGAAGGCTTACACAACGCCGTAGACACGGCGGTAAAATCCGAACGGTTAAAATCCGAGCTGATTTCCAATGTGTCTCATGACATCAAAACACCCCTGACCAGCATTGTGACCTACGTCGATCTGCTCAAGCAGTGCGATATTTCGGATGAGACCGTGCAGGAGTATATCCGTGTGATTGACCAGAAAGCCCAGCGTCTGCGCACGCTGACCTTGGATTTGTTCGATGCTTCCAAGGCAACCAGCGGTGCCATGCAGGTAGAGCTTGCCAAAACCGATTTGGATGCTCTGCTCCGGCAGGCACTCGGAGAACGCTCCGAACACATCCAGCGCGCCGGATTGGATCTGCGCATCACCTCGCACCCACCGGTTTATGTCCATGCGGACGGCAGATTGCTGTGGCGTGTGCTGGACAATCTGATCTCCAACTGTGTCCGTTATGCTGTGCCGCACAGCCGCGTCTATGTAGACATCGCACAGACTGACACCATGTGCACACTGACGATGAAAAACATCTCTGCGACCGAGTTAAACATCTCTGCCGAAGATCTGATGCAGCGCTTCACGCGCGGGGATCGTTCTCGCCATACAGAAGGCAGCGGCTTGGGCTTGTCCATTGCACAAAGCCTCACCGAACTGATGCACGGCAGCTGCCGCGTGGAAATCGACGGAGATCTGTTCAAAGCTATCGTAGAAATCCCGCGCTGGACGCAGCCAGAAACCCAGGAAACAAATCAAACAACCTGATACACACAACAAAAGCACCAGAGTCGGATTTCCGGCACTGGTGCTTTGCTTTACAAATTATTCTTGTCTCTCCCAAAGGGAGAGCTGAGAAGCCGGTGCTGACTGCGCACCTGACGAATCAGAGGAACTCTGATACAGACTTTTTCACGTGCCGCTCCTTCCGTCACGGCAGGTTTTACTTCCGCATAAATGCATCGTCCACCCGTGTCCCCTTGGCGAGAATCGAGCACGGCACATCGACAGTAATCGGACTGCCATCGACACAGGTAACTGTACCGCCTGCTTCCGTGACAATCAGGCTGCCTGCGGCAAAATCCCATGGCTGCAAGCGCAACTCAAAATACATCTCTGCGCGGCCTGCGGCAATCGTGCACAGATCCCATGCAGCCGAGCCACTGCGGCGAATATCCATCGCCTCATCGGCACACAGGCGCAGCAGGCGGAAGGATTCATCAATCAGTTCCCGATAATACGAAGCAGAGCCGTACAGCACAATGCCTTCGTGCAATACATGGTCAGAAACATGAATCGGAATGCCATTGCACGAAGCGCCCTTGCCCTTCTGCGCGGTGTACATCTCATCGAGATACGGATTGTACACCAGCCCCAATGTCACCTCTCCGTCCAGCGTCATGGCGACAGAAATCACGCTGCATTTATAGTCCTTGACAAAATTGGTCGTGCCGTCAATTGGATCCACGATAAATGCGCGTCCCTTGGCAATGGACTCATGTACATCCTCTTCTTCTCCGACAAAATGCGCATCCGGCGCGACGTCCAGCAGACGCTTCTTCAAAATATCCTGAATTTTTTTGTCATACTTCGTGACAAGATCATTATATCTTCCCTTATTTTCTACCGCCGCATTGGCGTGATCCGCCCGCAGCATGAGCTGCCCGCATTCGCGCATAACTTCTTGAATTTCACTTGAGAGCATCGTTTTCTCCAACCTTTCATCACAAATTCTTCTGTATGTATCATAGCACCGTTTTGCCTTGTTTCGCAAGAATGTTCTATATTCACACGCAAGTTTCTGGTATACTGATATTATCACATAGGAGGAGGTGATGCTGTGTCAGCATCCAAGCATTGGGAACGCCGCATACCGATTTATCTCATCGGCATGTTTCTTATGACGATCGGCGTCAATCTATCGGTTTTATCCGGCATCGGCGTATCGCCTATTGATACGCTGCCGTATATCGTCAGTCTGATTGCACAAAAAAGTCTCGGTCTGTGCACCACACTGGTTTTCTCGGTGTATATCGTCTTGCAGATTTGCATTCTGCGCCGCCGATTCCAGTGGAAAAATCTCTTGCAGATTGTTCTGTCCATGATTTTCGGCTGGTTTGTCAGCCTATCCGGCGCACTGACTGCCCTGCTGCCGCAGCATCCGGCATATCCCATTCAATTTATCTACATGCTGTGCAGCATTCTTTTTCTCGGCTCCGGTATCTTTCTGTACGTCACAGCGGATATTATGTCTATGCCCGCAGACGGCGTAGCCCTTGCGCTGGCAGAGGTCACCGGCAAGCCCATGTCCAGCTGCAAGATCGTCTTTGACTGTATCGTTGTCATTTTGACTGTGCTGTTATCCGTCACGCAGCTGCACAACATCAGCGGCGTGCGCGAGGGCACACTGATCGCCGCCTTTGGCGTCGGCATGTGCATCCGCTTCTGGGAAAAGCGCATGACCAAACCGCTTCAGCGGTTTTTGTTCGGAAATTAACGCCGCTGGCGATGCTGTTTCAGAAATGTCGCGCTGAGCAGCAGCACAACGATCTCCACGGTCGGCATAACCATCCACAGGCTATTGCCGCCCAGCAGCAGCGGAAAGACCAAAATTCCCACGCGGAAAGACCAAAATTCCCACGCGGAAAGACCAAAATTCCCACTCCGCTCAAAATGATATTGCGCAGCAGGGAAATCGTCAGCGACTGCTTGACACATATCACTGACTGCAAATAGTACGAGGTCAGCAGATTAATTCCCATGGGGAGAAAGGCGATAAAATACAGGCGCACATCTGATTCGGTCGGATGATGTACAAGCCATTTTTTGCGCTGACAAAGTGAGAGCCTGCCACCAGCACCTGAATCACCATGCCGATCATAGATGCCAATGCCGCGCCGCCGCTTCCCATATGCAGCGGAAAAATAAACACAATATCCAGAATGATATTGACGGCGCCGCCGAGCAGCACACCCGCCATGGCGCGGTTAGGATCACCGTCCGCTCGAACAAAAATCGCAATAAAATTAGAAAACACCGCCACGGGCAAAAACAGATTGATGTATTTCATATACGTCAGTGCATACGGAAACAGCGTATCATTTGCGCCCATTACACGCAGCAGTTCAGAAATACCCAGTCCATATATCAGCCACAGTGCCAAAGCCACAACAGCCAGCGTGACAAGCGACAAGGTATAGATCGACATGACCATCGCGCTGCCAAGCGATGGAAGCAGGAAGCGCAGATATAATTTTTTTACCTGATCCTGTAGTAAATCCATGTTTTTCCTCCAAATTTCTATTTTTTTCATCAAAAAAAGCCAGATAAGACGTTTGTCTTATCTGGCTCATGATGTTTCATGTCCGTCCGGGAATCTCAATCTGTTTGAGACACCTTGCAGGGTACATAGCTTGTACCGTCCGACCAGTTGCTATTATAGCAGAATTTTAGAGATTGTCAATTGTGACTTGCCTCGTAAGCAGCATAAGATTTCATCATTGTTGCCGCTTCGGCACGGGTCGCGCCATTCTGCGGGTTCAATCTTAAGATACCGTTGTCTTTTGAGCCGTTGATGATCTTGTTCTGATTTGCCCAAAGCATCGCGGTCTGCGCCCAATCCGAAACAGCCGATGCATCAACGAAGCTGTCCAGCGAGCCTTCTGCCACTTCTGGCGAACCTGCTGCAGCATACAGCATTTTTGCCATCTGTTCGCGTGTCACTGGTGCATTCGGTTCATATGTCGTTTCGGATGTACCATTGACAATATGGTTCTCATATGCCCAGCAGACGGCATTGTAGAACCAATCACCTTGCGCCACATCGGTAAACGGTATATTGCCTGTGACTTCTGGCTGTCCGTTTTTCGAATACAGAATCTGTGCGATCTGTGCACGGGTCAATGTGCCGTTCGGCTCAAAGCGCGCTGGAGCTGTGCCCTTCATGAGACCATTGTTGTACGCATATTCTACCGCTGATGCAAACCAATCGCTTGCACTGACATCGCAGAACATCTCGTCATAGGTCAGCGTATATGGCGTATTTTCGCTCAATTTGTTGTACTGATACAGCGTATAGGTACCTTCGCTCTGTGCGTTCTGCAGGTAATCATAGCAATTTTCATTGCCTTCGTTGCTGTAGAAAAATCGCTGCTCAACAAAGTTCAGCGCAGAGCCTTCTGCATCACCGTTGTCGTGATACCATACCTCTGCAACTCTGCCCTGATCGTCATACGAATAGGTCTGCCAGAACATCAAATAATCCTTGCTGTCCACAACGGTATATGCCGTCTTTTTGGTCATGTTGCCGTTGCTGTCATACTCATAGCTGAACTTTTCCACATATGTCGCTTTTTGACCATGCTCTGTGAAGTTCAGCGTCTTTCTGATGATATTGCTGCGCGTATCGTAAGTATAAATAAATTCATATACCGCGTTGCCGCCGGATTCCTTGACGGTCGCCACCTCGCGGGTGAGGTTGCCGCTCTGATCGTACTGGTAAACATTGGTCTGCATCAGGCTGCTTCCCTGATATTCGCTGATCTGCGCCAGCTGATTGTTGCTATTGTAGGCATATGCTTCCCACGTGGTCTGTTCACCATTGCCATCATAGTCTACAGCCTTAACAATATTTCCCTGTGCATCATTCCAATATTTCGTGTATTCCTCCTTGGTTCCCTCTTTCATATCATAGGTTGCCGACTCGGTCAACACATAATCCGCACTATGGTTCGGTTTGTGTGTCACATCATATCCACCAACACCAGCATCTTCTGCCAGTACGCCGGTGGTCAGTGCTGCTGCGCACATGACACTCGCCAGCATCACACTCACCAATCGTTTTGTCCATGTCATACGTTTGAGTCCCTCCCATCACTTTTTGTGTATATTTTTATTATACTACAAAACAGGAACTTTTTCAACGAAACATGGATATTTCTCTTTGGTTCGGCATAAAATAAGCAAAATCTGCAAATTTTTATCCTTTATTTGCGTGATTTTTCTCATACTGATGCAGAGAGCCTTCTGTTATATGTGACAGTGCCGCAATGCGCTCATTGACCATATCCCACAAGCACATCGGCAAATGATCGCGGTGTCCGCGGTGAATCGTCACGCATTCAAAGCAGTTGCCGTGGTGCGGACAGGCCTCCTGGCAGGGACAGTGATCGCCGCTCTCTCGCACCTGACGCAAAAACTCCATCTTCATCTCATATGCTTCCTGTTTGAAGCCTTGCCGATCCAGCTCATTTTGCTTGATTGCCAGTTCATTTCCATCAATCTTCATACGGTTTCTCTCCCATACATGTTATTTCTATGAACTATCTTATCATTTTTGTAATTTACCGTCAATAGAAATCACTTGGACATGAACTGGAATATCCTTTCCACTCGCTGCTACTGCTCTTTCAACCATCGCAGTCAATCCTCCGCAACACGGTACTTCCATGCGCGTGACGGTAATCGAACGAATGGTATTGAACTGCAAAATCGCCGCGAGCTTGACACTATAGTCGATATTGTCCAGTTTCGGGCAACCAATGACTGTCACATGATTCTTGATAAACTGTTCATGGAATCCGGCATATGCATACGCAGTGCAGTCCGCGGCAATGAGCAAATCACAGTTCTGAAAATATGGCGCATTGGGCGCGGCAAGTTTCATTTGTACCGGCCAGTTTTGCAACTGGCTCTGCGTCAAAGCAGTCGGTGTATCGGTCTGCTTTGGCTGCATGGTCTGCATACGAGATCCAGGACAACCACCAGTGTGTTGCTTTCGCACTTTCATATGCTTTTTAACCGCTTCCGCGTCATATGGTACAGTTTCCTTCTCAATAAACGAAATCGCACCTGTTGGACAGTTCGGCAGACAATCACCCAATCCATCACAGTAATCATCGCGCATCAGCTGTGCCTTGCCGTGTACTAGGCCGATTGCGCCCTCATGACAGGCATCGACACACATACCACAGCCGTTGCATTTTTCTCGATTGATTTCAATAATTCGTCGTTTCATACGCTTCTCCTTCTATCGGTATCCGTTGTTATTGGTTGCATTTCTTATTGAAACGTATTATACTGCAAGCACAAGAAATTTTCCGTTGGATTTCCAACAAAGAAAGGTAATTCTATGCATACATTTTTTTCCATCTTAACAGACTGCTGGCTGTTCCGCGGTCTTACTCCGCAAGAGATTTCCTCCGTACTCGGCTGTATCTCTGCCAAACAGCGAAGCTATTCCAAACACAGCTTTGTCTTTCACGCAGGCGAGCCGGTCACGCAGGCAGGCATCGTTCTGCGCGGCGAACTGCACATCGTCCGTGAGGACTTTTGGGGTAATCAAACCATTCATGCGATTTGTCACCCAGCAGATTTATTCGGTGAGGTTTTTGCCTGTCTGCCCGACCACACGGCGGATGTCTCTGTTCTTGCCAAACAGGACACAGAGGTTTTGTATCTGGACATGCAGCACTTGCTGACCTCTTGCTCCAACAACTGCGCCTTTCACAATCGACTCATTCACAACTATGTCACAGTGTTGGCGCAGAAAAATCGAATGCTCAGTCAAAAAATTCGGCACTGTACCCAGCGCACGATCCGTGGGAAAGTGTTGTCTTATTTATCTGAACAGGCGGTTTTGAGCGGTTGCACAACCTTTCGTATTCCGTTTAATCGACAGCAGCTCGCCGACTACTTGTCCGTAGACCGCAGTGCATTATCTGCCGAGCTGAGCCGTCTGCAAGCAGAAGGCAAGCTACGCTTTCATCGCAATCAATTTACCTTGCTCGCCTCTGCGGAAGTATAGGAAAACTGAAAATGCCTTTCTCTCTGTCGCTGTGCGTAAACGCAAAACAAAAGCACTAGTTCCGGAAAAATTTTCCGGTTCTAGTGCTTTTTCTCTGTTTATTTGCGGGTTATTCGCCCTCGTCCTCCGGTTCAGAAGGCTTTTCGTCCTTCTTGTCGTCTACAAACAGCTTTTTTGCTGCTTCTTCCAGAGACACAGTCACATCGGCAGACTGCGGCGTATCCATCGGCTGAAACTCCTTGGTTGCATCTGCATCGGATGCAGCAGACTGTTGCTCTTCATCCTGCTTTGCTGTCTTAGCAGCGCCGGACTCGATATGGAATACCTGTGCGCCCTTTTCATGATCCGGCACGGTCTCGCCATTGAACATCTTTTCAAAGGCATCGCCGTCCATCGTCTCATTGCGAATCAGATACTCTCCCACAGCAGACAGCTGATCCATATGTTCCTTGAGAATATCCTCGCACTTGGCATACGCCTCGAGAATAATGCGGCGAATCTCTTCATCAATCTTCGCTGCAACATTTTCAGAGATTGCATCGGTCTCTACCATATCACGACCAAGGAAAATTTCCTGCTGACCGCTGCTGTAGTTGATCGGACCGATGAGATCACTCATGCCGTACTTGGTAACCATGCTCTTTGCCACAGAAGTTGCTCGCTCAATATCGTTGGAAGCGCCGGTGGAAATATCATCCATCGTCAGCTTTTCTGCGACACGACCGCCGAGCAGAACAACCAAATCGTCCAGCATCTCATTCTTGGATGCATAGAACTTTTCTTCCTGCGGCAGACTCATGGTAAAGCCGCCCGCACGGCCGCGCGGAATAATCGAAATCGTATGAACCGGATCCTGCGTCGGCAGGCAGCGCGTTGCAATCGCATGACCTGCCTCGTGATAAGCAGTCAGGCGCTTTTCGCGGTCTGTCATCACGCGGGACTTCTTTTCCGTGCCCATAATCACCTTGAGGAAGGAGTCCTCAATATCTTCCATGCTAATCAGGCGCTTGTTGCGGCGGGCTGCCAGCAGTGCTGCCTCATTGAGCAGGTTTTCCAAATCTGCGCCGGTAAAGCCAGCGGTAGATTTTGCAATTGAGTCAAAGCGAACATCCGGATCAAACTGCTTACCGCGGGCGTGTACCTTGAGGATGTCCTCACGGCCCTTCATATCCGGTGCGCCGACATAGACCTGACGGTCAAAGCGTCCCGGACGCAGCAGAGCCGGATCCAGAATATCCTGACGGTTTGTCGCCGCAATGACAATAACGCCTTCGTTTGCGCCAAAGCCGTCCATCTCAACCAGCAGCTGGTTGAGCGTCTGCTCGCGCTCATCGTGTCCGCCGCCGAGACCTGCGCCTCTGTGACGGCCAACGGCATCGATCTCATCAATAAAGACGATAGCCGGAGACTTTTTCTTTGCCTCGCCGAACAAATCACGCACGCGCGATGCGCCGACACCGACATACAGCTCGACAAAGTCAGAGCCGGAAATGGACAGGAACGGAACACCTGCTTCACCGGCAACGGCACGTGCCAGCAAGGTTTTACCAGTTCCCGGAGGGCCTACCAGCAGAACGCCCTTCGGAATCCGCGCGCCAATCTGCGTAAATTTCTGCGGATTTTTGAGAAATTCGACAATTTCTTCCAGCTCCGCTTTTTCTTCATCCGCACCCGCGACATCCTGAAATGTCACATGGCGTTTGTCATCCTCTGCATTCTTGATGCGCGCCTTGCCAAACTGCATGGCACCACGGCCGCCGCCACCATCTGCGCGGCTGAACATAAAGTACCAGAACAGGCCAAAAATGACGAGCATAATAACATATGGAATGGCACTTGCCCACCAAGGCACCTCGGTCTTTGTCCAGTTATAGCTCTTGATGACGCCATCCTTCTTTTCCTGACGGATGGTGTCTCCCAAATCATTGAAAAACAGCTCCACGCTCGGCAGCTCATAGGTCATGGTATTGCCGTCTTTCAGTGTTGCCTGCAACGAGCTGTCTTTGATGACAAATTCCGTAACCTGCTTGTTCTCAAACGCCTCCACAACCTGCGAATAGGTCACCGTTGTGGTGTCGTTCTGCTGAAGCAGAACAGAAACTGTAATCACGAGAAGGACGATAATAATGGCATAAAATCCGAACCCTCTCATTTTGTTGTTATTGCTTTTGTTATCCAAGCGTATATGTCACTCCTTTCCGTAAAACGGAAACGTTATTTTCCTTCATATACCGACGGCTTGAGAACGCCGACATACGGCAGGTTGCGGTATCTCTGGTCATAGTCCAGACCATAGCCAACGATAAATGCATCCGGAACCGTGAAGCCCTTATAGGCGACCTCTACCGGTACTACGCGGCGTTCCGGCTTATCCAAGAAAGTGCACAGTGCGATAGAAGCTGCGCCACGTGCCTTCAGTGTCTTCATCAGATAGCTCAGCGTGCGGCCGCTGTCGAGAATATCCTCAACGATAATCAGGTGGCGGCCCTCAATGCTGACGTCAAAGTCCTTGGTGATCTTTACTTCGCCGGAAGACGTCGTGCTGCTGCCATAGCTGGAAACCGACATAAAATCGACGGTACACGGCACATCAATGGCGCGAACCAAATCTGCCATAAAGACAAACGAACCGCGCAGTACGCTGACAATCAGCGGATTCTTATCGGCGTAATCCTTAGCAATCTGTGCGCCCAGTTCCTTTACCTTTGCTGCAATCTCTTCCTCGGAAAGAAGAACCTTTTCGATGTCCTGCTTCATACTCATTATCTCCTTTTTATTTTGCTGCTTTTTTATCTTTTCCAAACGGCAAAAAATCCGCTTTGACCACAAAATTGTGCATCGGCTCCGATCCCTGCCGCTGCAACAATGCTATCACCGCTGCACAGAATCGGCAAATCATCTCGCTCATCCGGCTCGATGCCGCGCTCCGCATACAGCCGCTTGAGCGACCGCATACCGCGTGCGCCAATCAGCTGCATCCGATCCGATGCTCGCCATGTGCGCACGGTCAAGTTGGACATATTGATTGTATCATATGCAATCGGATAATACTTGAACGAACTGTGAATATCCGATATTTTTCTCACGATGGATACGGTATATGCGCCGTATTCTATCAGTTGATTTGGTTTGATGTGTACTGGCTCTCGGCGCGGTGCCTCCGGCACAATAACTACCACTCCCCGCTTGTTTACTGCACGAAATTGTCCCGGCAGACTGACGATGCCGCGAGGTTTCTGCGCCAGCGCACAAACCGCTCCGATATGTCTGCGCGTAATTTCGCCCATCGGAACGCCCGCCTGCTCCAGCATGTCTCGCACGCGCCGCGCCCGCAATACATCAGGCAGCTGCGCCAGCGGCAGTTCGCTTTCGCGTGCCTGTGCATCCAGATAGGCATTGTCCTGTCGGACAAGCTGTGCCGCCTCCAGACCATGGCGCGCGGCATTTGGCTCAATGTCCCGCAGAGCCGGAATGACATGATGCCGAATTTTGTTTCTCGTACAGCTGTCATCCAAATTGGTCGCATCTGTGCACCAACTCTGCCTGCGTTCGATTAAAAACCGTTCAATTTGCCGCCGTTCCACGGCGATCAGCGGGCGGACGATGTTGCCGCGCACCGGCGGAATTCCCGCCAGACCGGCACTGCCCGTGCCGCGAATCAGATGAAACAGCATGGTCTCCAAATTGTCATCCGCGGTATGCGCTGTCGCCAAATACGGTGCGTGCATCCGCTCGGCACACCGCGCGAAAAAATCATAGCGAATTTCCCGCGCCGCGGTCTCTGCGGACAGCTTGCGTCGTTCCGCTTCGGCAAACACATCACACCGTTCGGACACGAACGGAATATCATGTGCTTCGCAAAACCGGCGGCAAAATGCCTCGTCTGCGTCTGCCTGTGCCCCGCGCATCCCATGGTTGAGATGGCAGGCACAGACCTGATAGCCCAGCTCCTGCAAGCACAGCACCAAGCTGACGGAATCTGCGCCGCCGGAAAGTCCGCACAGCACGCACGCGCCATCCGGCAGCATATGATATTGTTTGATCGTGTGACGTACTAATTGTTTCATTCGTGTCTTCGATCCTGATTATAAAACGTGGTGTACTGACCGATCCACTGCAAAAAGACAGAGCCGGTCGCACCGTGTCGGTTTTTGGCAATAATGACTTCGGCGTTGTTTTTCTCTTCGCTCTCATCATCATAGTAATCATCGCGGTAAATAAACAGAACAATGTCTGCATCCTGCTCAATCGCGCCGGATTCGCGCAAGTCCGATAGCATCGGCCGCTTGTCCTCTCGCTTTTCCACCGCACGCGACAGCTGCGACAGACAAACAACCGGAACATTGAGTTCCTTTGCCATAATCTTCATTGCACGTGAGATTTCGCCGATTTCATTGACGCGGCTCTCATTGCGCTTGCCCGACTGCATCAGCTGCAAATAGTCAATGCAAATCAGACCGAGATTGTCGCCCAAGCGGCGGCATTTTGCTTTGATTTCCGCCACAGTAATCGCCGGATTGTCATCGACATAAATATGCGTCTTTGCCAGCACATTGGCAGCCCGCGCCATTTTTGTCCAATCCTCTGGATCCAAATCGCCGGTTTTGAGCTTCTGAGAGTCAATGACTGCCTCCTGCGACAGCAGACGGGATGCGAGCTGATCCTTGCTCATTTCGAGCTGAAACAGCACAATATCTTTGTCTGTGTGCTTCGCCGCATACAGTGCGACATTGAGGGCAAAGGCGGTCTTACCCATGCCCGGACGGGCGGCAATCAAAATCAAGTCAGATTTATTGAGGCCGGTCAATCGTCTGTCCAGATCGTGGAATCCGGTCGGCAAGCCCGGCAGACCAGATTCGCTCTGTGACAGCTCATCCAGCCGATTGTATACGTCCATAATGACGCTTTTAATCGGAGACAGACCCTGCACCTCGCGCCCATGCCGGACGGCATAGATTTTTTGTTCCGCAGCTTCCGCGATGTCGCTCGCCTCACCGGCGCCTTCATATGCCATTGCCTGAATATCTGCGCCCGCCGCGGCGACTTCGCGCAGCATACTCTTATCTCGAATGATATGGGCATACTCACGCACACCGGCAGCCGTCGGCGTGACATCCATGAGCTGTGCCAGATACGCTCTGCCGCCCGCATCATCATAAAGACCGTTCATCTTCAGCTCATTGAGTACCGTCACGGCATCAATGCGCACGGAATCTGTAAACATCGAGAAAATAGTCTCAAAAATGTGACGATTTTCCTCTGCATAGAAGTCCTCCGGCCGCAGCAGCTCAATGACCTCCGGAATACACGATGGGTCGATCAGCATAGAGCCAATGACCGCTTGTTCCGCTTCCACCGCCTGCGGCAGCTGCCGCGACAGCAGTTCATCCATCGCCATGCTTGTTCGCTCCTTTCGTGAAAGATGAAAAATCCACCTCCCCGCTGCGGGGAGGTTGGATGTATTTACTCTACCTCAGTAACCTGAACCTTCAGCTTGCCGACAACCTCCGGATACAGCTTAACCTTCAGCTCGTAGGTACCGAAGCTCTTAATGGCTTCGTCCATCACGATCTTGTTCTTGCTGATCTCGATGCCATGCTCTTTCTTGAGCTGAGTTGCAATTTCCTTGCTGGTGACAGAGCCAAAGATACGGCCGCTGGTGCCGCCCTTTGCCGTCAGATGTACCATAATGGACTCAAACTTCTTGGCATTTGCCTCAGCCTCTGCGCGCTCCACAGCCTGACGATGCTTCTTGGATTCCTCCGCCTGCTTCATCTGGTTCATGTTATCTGCGTTTGCCAGAACTGCCAGCTTGCGCGGCAGAAGGAAGTTTCTGCCGTATCCCTCAGAGACTTCTACGAGCTGACCCTTTTTGCCCTGACCTTTTACATCCTGCTGTAAAATAACTTTCATAATGAAAAACCTCCAATGTTGGTATCGTTATTCGTCGTCTTGTGTGTTTTGATCTAAGTAGGCTTCAATTGCCTTCATGATCTGCTCCTTAGCTCGGAGCCAATCGGTGTTTCTCAGCTGCGCACCGGCCGCCGTCAGGCTGCCGCCGCCGCCAAGCATCTCTGTGAGCACTTGAACATTGACCGCGCCCATCGAGCGCGCGGACACCACAATGTCATCTCCATTGGGAAACGCCACAATGCTGGCACGCACGCCAATGATATTGAGCAGCTCATCCGCCGCCTGCGCCGCTGTCGGCCGTGTGACCGGAAAGTCCGCCACCGCGACAACAATACCGCCCGGTGCATTTTCCGCGCACGAAATGACGCGTTCGCGCTGCATATAGTCCTCAAAGGAATTCTGAAACAGTCGCTTGACGGCAATCATGTCCGCACCGGCACGGCGCAGATATGCCGCCGCCTCGAAGGTGCGCACACCCGCTTTAATCGAGAAGCCCTTGGTATCCAGAAAAATACCTGCCAGCAAACTCTCCGCCTCCACGCGGCTGATCGTCTGATTGGGTACCATATATTGCAGCAGCTCACTCACCAGCTCACTGGCAGAAGATGCCGACGGTTCATGCATGTTGACGGCACAGTTTTCAATATAATCTGCGGCACGTCTGTGGTGGTCGATGACGGCAACCTTGCGGAAACGAGACATCAGCTCCGGCGCATCGACAAAGTCCGGTCGGTTGGTATCAACGACAACCATCAGACTGTTGCCGTCGATCAACTCTTTCGCCTGCTCCGGCTCGATAAACACGCCGTCATAGTCGCCGCTTGCCTCTACGCGCTCCAGCAACGGCGACGCAAGTGTCTGCGCGCGATGCAGGACGACATGCACCTGCTTTCCTCTGCTGCGCGCTGCACAGACAACGCCGACAGCAGCGCCCAATGCGTCAATGTCCGAATGATGATGCCCCATGACAAACACCTGTGATGAGTCGCGCATGAGCTGACCCAGCGCATTTGCCATAACACGGGATTTTACTTTGGTTCGTTTTTCGACTTCCTTGGCAACGCCGCCAAAGAACTCAAAAGCATAGCGGTTTTTGATTACCGTCTGATCGCCGCCGCGGCTCAACGCCATATCCAGCGCCAGCTGAGCAAACTCATACTTTTCCTGCAAGGTCTTTCCGTCTCTGCCAATGCCGATGGACAGTGTGGCATTGATGCCCTCGCGCGAGACAATCGAACGCACCGCATCGAGCACAGAAAACTTATCCTGCGTGATTTGCGCCAAATTGCGCTCCTCCATCACGAAAATATACTTATCTCGGTCAAATTTCCGCAGAACACCTTGAATATCCTTTGTCCACTCACCAATGCGATTGTCAATGGATGCAAGCATCGTTGACTTTTCTGAATCATTGGCATTTTTGACCAGTTCCTCATAGTTGTCAATGGAGATAATCGCAACAACCGGCCGTGTCTCCTCATATTTTTGCCGAAGCGAAATCTGCTCCGTACAATCCAGCCAATACAGCGTCATCAAGACACTGGTACTGCCGTCTATCGGACGCACGCGCGAACCGATGACCGTATAATATTTCTCGCCGATTTTGACCTCAGACGGATAGACGGATTTATCCTCCGTCAGCCATGAGGTATCAAAGCCCGGAATAATATCCTCCAGCGTCTGCTCAAACAAGCTGTCATGCATGTCATGCACGGCATGAAACTGCTCATTGCACCAGATAATCTGTCCGTTTCCGATCATGCAGACCGTAATCGGCATGGGAATATCAATAAAATTCTGCCTTGTCTCGTTATCTGTTCCGCCAGATATTTTTTCCAAATATTGTAAAACTTCTTGATCGCGGCGGCGCATGGTCACGACATAATGAATATATAGACCTGCACAGATTGCCATCTCAAACAACGCCAAAAGCAGAGAAAAAAAAGCACTCACGCAGGCGAAGATTAAGAATATCACAAAATACATGCCGAAGCCCGGCTCCAGAATTCTTGCTAGTCGCTTATCCAAGGTGCACAGCCTCCTTTCCCATTTTTCGATGAACGAAAAACTATGATAGCGTACTGCCACCAATACATACTGCATTATAGCAAAATATACCCCATAATGCAATCATCCTAGGCAAATTGGCGATAAGAAACGTGCAGGAAATCTCTCAATTCTCCTGCACGTGATTGGTTTCTTGTGTTTTTTTCTGTTTTTTTGCCGAGCGAAACAGCCACAGCTTCATTTCCTCTATCAATCGGTCATACGTGCGCACAATCGGCGGCGCACTGAGCAGCCATGAAATGAGAAAGGCATACAGCACCAAAATAATGAACTGCGGCACACCGCCCGCCAGCTTTCCCGGATATTTGATGTGTTCAAAGGCCGGCATAAACCAATTGATGATTTTACAGACGAATTCCCAATGTCCGACAACCCACAGCATCGGAAATGCGTGCAGCATATATACCGTCATGCTGCCCTTGCCGATGCTTGTGAGCAGACCGCGTTTGGAATACACGATGCGCAGCAGCAAAATGCCGAGCAGCGGTGCGGCAAGATACATAGCGAACCGAAATTCCATCCCCGCCCACGGTGTCAGTCCCTGTCGCGCATAGGAATTGACGAGCTGAAATGGATGGCTGGAGCCTTTCTTCGTCGGCAAAATATCCGTCATCCACAGCGCGAGAAACGCACCGACACCCGCACCAAACCACGCAATCGGGAGCGGAATCTTGCGGATGCGCTGCATCTGCTCCGGTGTACAATAATAGCCAAGCAGGTAAAACGGCAAAAAACAAATCGTCCGCGACAGCGACAATTCTCGTCCAATACAGGGATCACCGCCAATTAACAGCGCAACAGCAAGTGAAATCGGCAGCAACCATCGAATGCGCAGCAGCTCCGGCATCAACACGCGGATGATAAGCAGCGTCAGCAAAAACCAATACATATTGAGCGGTCGAAACAGCGCATACTGCATCCCCGGCTCCTGTCCCGCACGCACGAGATAATACAGCGTATTAAATACCAAAAACGGAATGAGATATTCCGCCCATGCAGCATCGCGGCGTTTTTCCGCATGTTTTCCAAAATATCCACACAGGAACAGGAACAACGGCATCTGCACAGCGAGCACGATTGTCCGGATCGTGAACAGCAGCGGCGTTTTCTGTCCCAGCATATCATAAATGTGTACATATACCACACTGATGATGAGCAGCCCCTTGAGGTTGTCCAGCGCGGCATCTCTTCCCCTTGCCAAACCGGTTCCTCCTACTCGTCCTGTGTTTCGTTCTCTGGTTCTTTAGATTTTTCCGGAACTTTCTGTTTCTCTTTCACCGTACGAGCCGGCAAATGGACTGGACGTCCCTGTTCATCAATGGATTCCAGCCAAGCATAATCGGTTGCCTCTACCGGCAAATTTTTCTGCTTCAAACTGCGCGCAATGATGTCGCCCAGGATATGCTTGATGACAGCGAACAACGGCACGCCAATCAGCATACCGACAAAGCCAAACATACCACCGAACAGCAGGATGGAAAACAGAACCCAAAAGCTGGAAAGACCCGTAGAATTGCCCAAAATCTTTGGGCCGAGAATATTGCCGTCAAACTGCTGAAGCAGCAGGACAAAAACCAAAAAGTACAGCGACTGTACCGGTGACACAATAAAGATAATAATAAACGAAGGAATCGCGCCGATAAACGGACCAAAGAACGGAATAACATTGGTTACGCCGACAATCACACTGACCAGCATCGCAAACGGCATGTTCATGATATTGAGAATGACCACCGAAATCAGAAAGATAATAAACGAATCCAGCAGTTTACCTGTGATAAAGCCGGTGAATGCCTGATTGGCGAATCTGCCGTATTCCACGATGACATTGCCCCATTTTTTTCCGAGCACTGCATACACACAGCGGATGATCTGACGGATAAAATTCTCTTTGCCCGCCAGCAGGTAAATCGCAACGATAATACCAATAAAAATATTTTTAAATACCGTTACAGTATTCATAACACCGGCGGAAACATAGCCCAATGTATCTACGGACGGTGTAAACGAGCTTTGAACAAACTCCTCGATGTAGCTGACCGCCTGCGCATAGGCGTTCATGACGGTCTCTTCTCCGCTCGGATAGTACTGAACAACCAAATCCTGCACGGTACGGGATAAGTGCATCATATTGCTCGGCAGCGTTGCCGCAAGTCCTGCCACGCTGGAAATCAGCTGCGGGATAATCAGGGCAAGCAAGCCGCCAATGATTGCCGCCGCGCCGAGAAATGTCGTGAACATGGCAAAAATTCCGGCACAGCGCACTGCTTTTCTGCCGCGCCAGCGAAACGTGCGCGCCAGCAGGCGCATATATTTGTGCCGCAGCCAATCATATGGCGATGCCAGCACATAGGCGATGCCGATACCAATAATAATCGGCATGAGAATATTGACCAGCTTGCCGATACCGGCTGCCAGTCCGTTAAATTTAAAAATACAAAAGAATATAGCAATCGTCACGGCGCCGGTAATGATGATCGTGGCGCCCCAACCGATGTATTTTTGCATGGCTTTTTTCACGGGAAAGCTCCTTTCCTGCTGCGTTTTTCACTATTCTTTTATATTGTAGCAGATTTCCCATGAAGTCAACGGACAATGAAGATATTTTAACAAAAAATTTCCACGTGTGCAGATGCCCTGCGCTTTCGTATAATCCGCAAAATAAAATTTTGGTGTTTTTGTGCACAATTTCCATTGCTTTTAGGATTGCATCCGCCTATACTAAAAAGGTAAATAAAATATCCTGATCGAAAGACAGCGATGGAGACAGTACGTCTGTATGGAATCTCTCAGCGAATCGGGGACAGTGTAAGCCCGACACTAGTACATGCAGTCCGAACATCACTCCTGAGTCGCAGACCGAACCGATTTGTTTTCCAGTAGGTTTATGCCGGTTTTCCCCGTTATCGGAAGCGCATATGTCAGTATGCAGTAACAGGTGGTACAACGAAGCAAATATGCTCTCGTCCTTTTACGGATGAGAGCTTTTTTATTTCTTATTCGAAATCAATTTACGAAATTCTTTCGCTGAACACGATGGATGGAGGAGTTACACATGAAAGATATTGTCGAGATCCGCTGGCACGGCCGCGGCGGACAGGGCGCAAAGACCGCCTGTCTCCTGCTCGCAGACGCCGCATTCAGCTCTGGCAAGTATGTACAGGGTTTTCCGGAATATGGTCCGGAGCGTATGGGCGCACCGATCACTGCGTACAACCGCATCAGCGACACCCGCTGCACCGTACATTCCAATATTTACGATCCGGACTACGTTGTCGTCGTAGATGAGAGCCTGATTGAAACCGTTGACGTACTCAAGGGCCTGAACCCGAAGGGCGCTATCATCGTCAACACCCCGAAGACACCGGCTGAAGTCCGCAAGGAGCTGGGTCATTACGAGGGCCGCGTCTGCACTATCGATGCCCGTCGCATCTCGGAAGAGGTTCTGGGCAAAAATTTCCCGAATACACCGATGCTGGCCGCTACCGTCAAGGTTTCCGGCGTTGTCGATCCGGAACAGTTTGTTACCAACATGGAAGCATCGTTTAAACACAAGTTTGCGACCAAGCCGCAGGTCATCGCAGGCAACATGACCGTGCTTACCCAGTCTATGGAAGAGGTGCAAGAAGGATGATTCACGCGAAAGATATTAACGAGCAGTCCAAGTGGCAGGAGCTGACCCCTGGCTGTGAAATTTATGAACCGGCTACGGCATCTATGACCATCACCGGTGAATGGCGCACCATGGCGCCGAAATGGGACGCTACCAAGTGCAAGCAGTGTCTGCTGTGCGCACCGTTCTGTCCGGATTCCTCGATTCCGGTTGTAAGCGGCAAGCGTCAGGACTTTGATTTTGACCATTGTAAGGGATGCGGCATCTGCTACAAGGTATGTCCGTTCCAGGCTATTTCTTTTGGAAAGGAGGAGAAGTAATCCATGTCGATTCGTGAAAGACTGTCCGGCAACGAAGCGGTTGCCTATGCAATGAAGCAGATCAATCCGGATGTTATGGGTGCTTTCCCGATCACCCCGTCCACAGAAATCCCGCAGTATTTTGCCCAGTATGTGGCAAACGGCGAGGTTGATACCGAATACGTCACGGTTGAGTCGGAGCACTCCTCCATGTCCACCTGTATCGGCGCTGCCGCTGCCGGTGCACGTGCCATCACCGCAACATCTTCCTGCGGTCTGGCTCTGATGTGGGAGCTGCTGTACGTGGCTTCTTCCTCTCGTCTGCCGATCACGCTGGCACTGGTAACCCGTGCCCTGACCGGCCCAATCAACATCAACAATGACCATTCCGATGCTATGGGTGCTCGTGATGCCGGTTGGATTCAGCTGTTCGCAGAAAACAACCAGGAAGCATATGACAACTATATCCAGTGTATGCCGATCAGTGAGAACTCAGACGTTCGCCTGCCGATCATGGCATGTCAGGACGGCTTCATCACCTCCCACGCCGTAGAAAACATTGATCTGGAGACCGATGAGATGGTCAAGAACTTTGTTGGTGCCTACAATCCGGAGAACTACCTGCTCAAGCACGAGAATCCGCTGGCTGTCGGTCCGTATGGCATCTCTCCGTACTACATGGAGGCAAAGGTTGCACAGGCAAATGCCATGAAGAATGCCAAGAAGGTCATTCTGGAGGTTGGCAAGAAGTTCGGTGACATCACCGGTCGTTACTACGGCTTCTTTGAAGCATACAAGATGGAAGACGCAGAGACCGCTGTCGTTCTGATCGGCTCCTCTGCCGGCACCGCTCGTGAGACGGTTGACGAGCTGCGCGCACAGGGCCGCAAGGTCGGTATGATTAAGGTTCGTGTATTCCGTCCGTTCCCGTTTGAAGAAATTGCAGAAGCTCTGTCCGGCTGCAAGGCTGTTGCTGTTCTGGATAAGGACGAGAGCTTCTCCGCTGCCGGCGGCCCGCTGTTTGCAGAGACCCGCAGCGCGATGTATGATCTGGATAATCGTCCGAAGGCAATCAACTATGTATACGGTCTGGGCGGCAGAGACTTCCGCGTAGAAGACTGCACATACATTTTTGATGAGCTGGACAAGATCGTAGAGACTGGCAAGACCGGCGAGGTTTACCGCCACATCGGACAGAGGGAGTAATAGACCATGGCATATAGTTTGAAAGAACAGTTATCGAAAGAAGAGCGCTTTGTCGGCGGTCATCGTCTGTGTGCCGGCTGCGGCGCAGGCATCACCGTTCGCGCTGTCCTGCGTGCACTGGAGCCGGAGGACAAGGCAGTAATCACCAATGCAACCGGCTGTCTGGAGGTCTCCTCCTTCCTGTATCCGTACACTGCATACACGGACAGCTACATTCACTGTGCATTTGAAAACGCAGCTGCTACCTGCGGCGGCGTAGAGGCAGCATACAATGTCCTCAAGCGCAAGGGCAAGATTCAGGACAACTTCAAGTTCATCACCTTCGGCGGCGATGGCGGCACCTATGACATTGGCTTCCAGTCTCTGTCCGGTGCGATGGAGCGCGGTCATGACATGGTATATGTCTGCTACGACAACGAAGCATACATGAACACCGGCATCCAGCGTTCCTCTTCTACCCCGCGTTTCACTGACGCCACCACCACACCGGTCGGCAAGGTGTCCTACGGCAAGAAGCAGAACAAGAAGGATCTGACCGAAATCATGGCAGCACACAACATCCCGTATGCTGCACAGACAACATTCCTGGGCAACTTCCGCGATCTGCACGAGAAGGCACACAAGGCAATTTACACCGAGGGTGCTTGCTTCCTCAACGTCATGAGCCCGTGTCCGCGCGGCTGGCGTTTCCAGGCGCAGGATATGGCAGAAATCTGCAAGCTCGCTGTTGAGACCTGTGCATGGCCGCTGTACGAAGTTGTCGAGGGCGAATGGCATCTGACTTACATGCCGAAGAAGAAGCTCCCGATTGAAGAGTACATGTCCAAGCAGGGTCGCTTTAAGCACTGCTTCAAGCCGGGCAACGAGTGGATGATTGAAGAAGCACAGAAGTACGTTGACGAGAAGTGGGAAAAGCTGCTCGCAAAGTGCAAGTAATCGCCTGATTCTCTTTAATTATCATAGAAAAAGACAGTCCGAACATGATGTTCGGGCTGTCTTTGTTTTTGCCTGTATATAGCAGATAATATTTCAATCTCCATGCTTCTCGCTTTGTTCCTTGAACCACTGCATCCCCAATACCAGCGCCAGTCCGACAAGTATCGCAATGAGTTGGAAATTGCCCAACCCCAGCGGTGCCTGCTGTACATGCAGCGTTGTCGGTCCCATGACAATCGCATAAAACGAGCCAATCATCATGCCTAAAATCATGTAAATGGTCTGCGGACGATAGTTTTCTAAGCAAACCTTGATGAGCTTAACCACGGACACTGCACCTGTGAGCACGCCAACTCCAAAGAACATCAAGCTCGGGACATACGACAAATCCAGTCCCAAAAAACCCCGCACTGCCGTGATGACGGGGATATATGCGCCAAAAATCAGCAGCAGGGTGGAACCGGAAATGCCCGGCAGAAACATGGCGGAAATCGCAACCATACCAATCAAAAACAGCTTAACGCCAAGCCCAATAGAAAATTGACTCAAATCCATGACAGCACTGCCCATCTGTCCATTCAGCCAAGTAATTCCCGCCACAACGGCAATGCCGATCACGCAGAATATCATGCCCTTTGCGGCCTGCCGGATGCTGTTCTTTTCCTCTTTGACAATCAGTGGGATTGCTCCTGCAATAAATCCGATGAACAATGAGCTGACCGTATAAATATGGTTTTCAAACAGCGCGGAAAGGACAAGAACAGCAGAAATCATACCAATTGCCCAGCCAACGCCCAGTTTGATGAGATAGCGCAGGGACTCCGCCTTGCTTTCTCTCGTTCCAAACGCAAGATTATGGATGGAGCGGATAAAGCGATCATAAAATCCCATGATAAAGGCTACCGTTCCGCCGGATACGCCCGGTACGCTGTCCGCCAGTGCCATGCAAAATCCATTGATACCTTCTTTTATCATAGAAAAGACCTCCCGTTTCTTTCATGTGGTCATTGTACCAAGCCACATTAAACAAACAGAAGGTTCTTTTCTAAACAAATCCTAAACGATAAAACTATACAATGACAAGCAGGAGTGTTCCCGCAATGATGCAGACCAATCCGCATACCGCTTTTTTGGACAGTCTTTCATGAAATACCAGCCAAGAGAACACGATAGTGACTAAAATACTCAATTTATCTATCGGAACGACGGCGCTCGCCGGACCTTCCTGCAATGCCCGATAATAGCACAGCCACGAGGCACCGGTTGCCAGACCGGACAGCAGGATAAACCACAGTTCACTCTTGTCTGTCTTGCCAATCTGACGATATTTCCCCGTGACGCCGACCATCATCCACGCCATAACAAGAACGACTGTGGTTCGGATGGCGGTTCCCAAATTGGAATCCAATCCTTCGATGCCGATTTTTCCCAAAATTGCCGTCAAACTGGCAAATACCGCAGAGAGCACCGCATAAATCAGCCAGCTGTTCTTGTACTTTTTCTTGTGTAAATCGTTCTGCTTTTTGGCAATCATGAGCAGCGTGCCCGCACCGATCAAGACAACAGCCACCGCTTTCGCAGCGCTCAAACCCTCTCGCAAAAAGATCAGCGCGAGAAGAATTGTCAGTACGGTACTGGATTTATCAATCGGCACGACTTTATTGACATCACCGAGCTGCAGCGCATGGAAATAACACAGCCACGAAGCACCGGTTGCCAGACCCGACAGCACAAGAAACAGCATCGTCTTTCCGTCAATTTGTGTGATGCCCGCCGCACTTCCGGTGAGCAGTACCATGACCCAAGAAAACAACAAGACCACAATGGTTCGGATCGCCGTTGCCACATCAGAATCTGTCTTTTTGATACCGCATTTGGCTAGAATTGCCGTAATACCGGCAAAAAATGCCGAGCCGACCGCATATACCATCCACACAACTCTTCCTCCTATAGATTTAACCGATAACCGGCACCCCACACCGTTTCTAAGATTTTAGGATTTTTGCTGTCATCTTCGATCTTCTCCCGAATGCGGTTGATATGTACCATGACAGTCGCGCTGTCTCCCACATAATCATAGCCCCATATTTTTTCAAACAGCTGTTCTTTTGAGAATACTCGATTGGGATTCACTGCCAAAAATTTCAGCAGTTCAAATTCCCGATGCGGCATCTTGATTTCTTTTCCTTTTTTATATACCTTCCAGCTGTTGACCTGAACGATCACGTCCTGCACATGGATTTCTTCCGGTTCCTTTTTCTCGTGAGATGTACCTTTGCTTGTCAAGCGCTCATACTGCCGCAGATTGGCATGAACTCTCGCCACCAGCTCCGCCGGATCAAACGGTTTGGCAATATAATCATCTGCACCGAGTCCCAAGCCGCGGATTTTATCCAGAGATTCTGTTCGCGCTGTCACCATCAAAATCGGAATGTCCACCTCTTCTCGAATCTCCTTGCAGACATCGTATCCGCTCTTTCCTGGCAGCATCAAATCCAGCAAAATCAGATCAAATACCGTTTTTGCCAGCTTGTTTTTTACTTGTGTTCCGTCCGCAATGGTTTCTGTCTGAAAACCCGCCGCCTGCAAATAAGCTTCTTCTATCATCTGAATGTCTTCATCATCTTCTACAATCAATATTTTTTTGGTTTGTGCCATGCCGTCACACTCCTTTTGGCAATCGGATATATATCGCCAATCCCGCTTCATTTTTTGCCCAGACCTGTCCGCCCATCGACTCTATAAGATTTTTGACGATATACAAGCCCAGTCCGTTTCCTTCTTTTTTCTTTCTCGATGCATCTGTCCGATAAAATTCGGTAAAGATGCTCGCCAATTTTTCTTCCGGCACACCCTGTCCATTGTCCGCAAACCGAAGCAGCACCTCTTGTTCGGTTTCTTTTCCGGAAATGCTGATCTGTATCGGCTGTACCTCCGCATATTTCCTGCTGTTTTCCAGCAGATTATCAAAAATGCGGTGCATTTGTTCCCGGTCAATCCGAACACTTTCCATATCCTGTGGCAGTTCTTCTATCCACTCGACCGGTTCTCCCTGTTCGCGTTTTTCTTCAATATACGTTGACATCCAATCAAACAGATTGGTTTTTTGCAGGTGCAGCGGCATATTTCCTGTCTCCAGCTTTGACAGCTCAAACAACTGCGTGAGCAGCCTATTCATCTCTTCGGTTCTCCGATATGCCATTTGAAGAAATTTGTTCTGCTGTTCTCCCCTCACAACACCGTCCAAGATGCCTTTGATGCTTCCGCGGATCGCGGTGAGCGGCGTGCGGAGATCATGAGAAATTCCCGCAATCATTTCCGTTCTCGATGTTTCATATGCTTTATTTTTTTCGCGTTCCGCCAAGATGTGCGCCTGCATCTGATTAAACGCATGACAAATGTCTTCAAATTCTTCCTCTCCGCGATAGGCAATGTCTTGTGTCAAGTCATTATCCCGGATTCGCTGCGCGCCTTGCTCCAAAGCATTTAATGGCTTCATGATTTGGCTCGCCAGCTTTCCGGTAAAAAACAGACTGACGGCAACCCATACACCCGCGCAGACCAAAATATCTATCAAAAGCAGGACATAAAACGACTGCTGATGTACTGTCCATTGTTTTAACAACTCTCCCATATCCGCTGTTGCCGCCATCGTCTGCATAGACAGCTGCCATTCCTGTTCAATGGATTCCCAATATAATTTTATCACACCGATATTGATGAGACCGACCAGCGCAATGGTCACGAAAATCATCCATGCATTGGCAATAAAAATCCGTGTTTTTACCGTTTGTCTTTTCATTTGCCGAACCTCGCATTGCCGTATTTTTGCTTTGATCTTTATTATATCACGAGAGATGCTCTTTGGCGAATTTTCAGACGCTTTTTATGCCATTTCTCCATTGCAAACCTGTGTCAAATGCGCTATGATAAACAAGAACTGGTATTTTTCGATTAAAAAAGTAAGGTGATAGATTCTATGTCAAACAAACCGATTCACATTGCTCTGCTCGGTCTGGGCACCGTTGGCACCGGCGTATACAAATTATTATCCATGCGTGCTGACGAAATGCCGCAAATCGCAGGTGCACCGATTGAAATTTCTCATATTCTCGTGCGCGATGCATCTAAGCCGCGCTCTGGTGTCGAAACCGCTCTGCTGACCGACCGCTGGGAGGATATTCTCTCCGACCCGGAGGTCTCCATTATCATTGAACTGATGGGCGGCATCGAACCGGCGCACACGTATATCAAACAGGCGCTGGAAGCCAACAAAAATGTTGTCACGGCAAACAAAGATCTGATTGCGGTGCACGGCGGCGAACTGCTCGATCTCGCCAAAGAACACCACTGCGATTTGCAGTTCGAGGCATCAGTTGCCGGAGCAATTCCGATTATTCACCCACTCAAGCAGGGACTTGCCGGAAATCATATCACAGAGATTATGGGTATTGTCAACGGCACGACCAACTATATTCTCACCCGCATGACAGAGGACGGTATGGAGTTCTCTGAAGCTCTGGAAAAAGCGACCGAGCTTGGCTATGCCGAAGCGGATCCGACCGCAGATATTGAAGGCTATGACGCAGGACGCAAAGTTGCGATTATGGCATCTATTGCCTTTCATTCCCGCGTGACCTTTGACGATGTATTCACGGAAGGCATTACAAATATTCAGGCGCGCGACATTCGCTACGCAAAGGAAATGGGCAAGGCCGTCAAGCTGTTAGGCGTTGCCTGCAACACCGATGAAGGCATTGAAGTCCGCGTGCATCCGATGCTGATTCCGGATTCTCATCCGCTCGCTACTGTCAACAATGCCTTCAACGCCGTCTTTGTTCACGGCGATGCCTTGGATGATGCGATGTTTATGGGACGCGGTGCAGGTGAGTTGCCGACCGCTTCTGCCGTCACCGGTGATATTATCGACACCACCCGCAACATTCAGATGCACTGCACCGGACGCATCGGCTGCACCTGCTACAAATCTCTGCCCATCAAAAAGATGGAGGACATCAAGAGCAAATACTATCTGCGTTTGGAAGTTGAAGATCGCATGGGCGTTCTCGCCGGTGTATCCGGTGTGCTGGGCAACAATGGCGTCAGCATCTCTCAGGTACTGCAGAAGCCGTCTGACACCGATTCTGCGGAACTGGTTGTCATCACGGACACCGTCCGCGAACGCCATATGCGCGACGCTCTGACCATCCTCAGTAATATGAGTATGGTGCATAAAATCGCCTCGGTCATTCGGGTTTATTAAGGTTTTGGCGGCTTGACGGCTTTATATCTGCGTGATATACTACAGATAGGCAAAGCTGGAGAAAGTATTGCCATGTGGAAACACAAAAACGAACCCCTAGCAGGGGCAACTGCTAGGGGTTCTTCTACTTTTACGGAATAGTCAACCGGGGCTGGTTACCGAAATCTTATCTTTTACCGTTCAGCCACTGAAAGATGTAGGAGGCAACTACACCTGCCACAACGGAAAGAAAAAAGCTGGAGATAGTTTCCATGCGGAAGCACCCCCCTTCCCGTCACAAGTATGTACCAAGAAAAGGCGGTAACGACATCATTATACCAGATTTTACAAAAAATACAATTATCTAATCAATTATGAGTGCTTAACGTTTTCGAGAAAGCATATTTTACTTACAGATGGGCAAATATGGAAATAATATTAAAGCAACCTCACGAGGGAGCCTGCCCTCTCTGTCGCTCCGCGACATCTCTCCCAGAGGGAAAGACAAGTTTCAATTTCACGCAAAAGCAAAATCGCCAAATCCGAAAAATCGGATTTGGCGATTTGTTTTCTATGCAATTAAATCATATACTCAACCGAAGCTTCTTCATGCTTCATATTGAACAGCTCAAATACCTTATCTCGTGCGGCGAGGAAGTCATCGGCAGTTCTATCGCGGTCGCTTCTCAGCTTGACGTTGACTACCGTTTTTACCTTGCCCGGATTCGGTGTCATGATGACAATGCGGTCAGCAAGATAAATCGCTTCTTCAATATCATGCGTGACAAAGATAATCGTTTTATTTTCCTCACGGGAAATATTGCGAATATCCTCCTGCAATTTCATACGCGTGATGGCATCCAGCGCACCGAACGGCTCATCCATGTAGATGATTTCCGGATCGACAGCCAAGGCGCGGGCAATCGCGACACGCTGCTGCATACCGCCGGACAGCTGTCTCGGATAGCTGTCCTTAAAATCTACCAGACCTACCAAGTCGAGATATTTTTCTGCAATCTTCTTGCGCTCTTCCTTCGGAATACCGCGCGGTTCCAAGCCCAGCTCGACATTTTTTTCCGCTGTGCGCCATGGCAGCAAGCCATAGTTCTGGAAGATGGTCACATACTTGGTAGACGGCTCCGTCACTTCTTTGCCGTCAATCTTGATACTGCCGCTGGTCACCGGAGAGAATCCGGCAATGGCATTGAGCAGGGTACTCTTTCCGCAGCCGGACGGGCCAAGCAGGCAAATAAATTCACCGCGTTCAATGGACAAGTTGACACCTTGCAGCGCCGTAAATGTCTGTCCATTCTGTTCAAATGTCTTCGATGCGTCTTTGATTTCAATAAACATTTATGCAGCACCTCCCCACGAACGAAGGACAACCTTTTCCAGCTTTTTGAGCAGGGTATCCAGAATCAGACCAATGAGACCAATGACAATCATTGTTGCCAGCAGCTGATCGGCACGAATATTGTTGCGGGCATCAATAATCATATAGCCCAGACCGGACTGTGCACCGACCATTTCACCAGCTACCAGGAAAATCCACGAGGTGCCCAGAGCCAGATGAATGCTATTGGCAATCTGTGGGAAAGCTGCCGGGAAAATAACCTTCCACATCAGCGCAGGCTGCTTGATACCAAAGTTTTGGGAAACCTTTAAGTAAATCGGATCAATACCATTGACGGCGGATACCGTAGACAACAGAACGGGGAAAAATGCGGCAATAAAGATAATCACAATTGCCGGCACATCGCCAATGCCAAACCACAGAACGACAAACGGCATCCATGCTGTCGGAGAGATCGGACGAAGCAGCTGTACAATCGGGTTGACATACTGAAATGCCTTGCCAAACCAGCCCAGCAGCAAGCCGAGCAAAACAGCGACAACAACAGATACGATATAACCAACAGCGAAACGGTACATACTGGTCTCAATGCCGAGCAGCAGCGTTCCGTCTTCTGCCATCTCGACAAGAGCTTTCCAGGTTTGCAGCGGAGAGGGGAACAGCGCTGCTTTGACATCAGTGACCGTCACGCCGATCTGCCAGATCACCAGCAGAACGGCAAACGAAATCACAATATTTTTAACAGAGAGGAGTTTTTTCATGGTGTGCACTGCTTTCCTTAGGATGCCTGATAAACGAAGTCTTCATAGGTCGGCGGGTTGTCAGACAAACCGTAGGTCTTGACCTTCTCTACCAGAGAGTTGTAAATATCCTGTGTGATGTCCAAATCATCATAGGAAATCCATTCCAGAGAGGTCTTGAGAACATCTTCGTCCTGACCCAGATACTGCTTTGCAACGGTCAGTTCATTGTCCTTGTTCAGATTTGCACCTGCGGTCTTATATGCTGCAATAAATTTGTCTGCGCTTTCCTTGTGGTTGTTGAGATAATCATCGGTCATAACCAGTGCGCAGCACAGAGAATCCGACCACAGAGATTCCGAAGTATCCAACACATGGCCTACACCAAGGCTGACTGCCTGTGCACCAAACGGTTCTGCCACACAGTAGCCGTCAATCTGACCGCTTGCCAAAGCAGACGGCATCTCTGTCGGTGCCAGCTCGGTAATCTTGATGTCGTTGACAGTCAGGTTTGCCTTTGCCAGCTCCAGATTTACCAGAATGTTGTGCGAGGACTGACGATGCGGAATCGCAATGGTCTTGCCCTTCAAATCCTCAGCAGACTGTACCTTGTCGGAAGCGACAATGACATTGCCGTCCTTATGACCCAGCGCAACTGCCTTGAGGCCAATGCCTTCCTGCTTAGACTTCATTGCCAGCTCGACAAGAACCGATGCGCCATCGACATTTCCGGTGTTCAGTGCATCCATCAGCTCGGTCCAAGAGCCATACTTTACCAGCTCTACGCGAACATCCGGATTGTCCTTCAATTCTTCTGCCGCTTCAAATACTGCCAGCGCATGGGTGATCGGCAGATACGCAATCTTAATGGTTTCTCCCGTAAAATTCGGGTCGGAAGCAGTTGATGCTGTCGACGCGCTTCCACTCGATGCTGTGGTATTGCCAGAGCCGCACGCTGTCAGAGCAAATGCCGTTGTCACAGCGAGCAGCAGAGCAAGAATTCTTTTCTTCATGACGGTACTTCCTTTCTAAGCGGGATCTTTTGTACTTACTGATCCCATCCAAGCGCTCTGCGCTTTGCCTTAATGTCTTCTACAATCTTATTGCCAAGAGCAACCGGATCCACATCCACGTGCATCGCAGAGCCCAAGGTTTCTTTGGTTCCTTCCTTCAGGAACTCAATGACGTTTTTAGAGCCGTAAATCGGTGCTTCAACACAATGATACGAATTAATGCCCATCAGGCGGAAGCCGAGTGCAGCATCCAGACCCTTTTCATTGCCCCATTCCGGAGAGGTAAAGGCATACGGCATCTCACAAATCTTATGACCGCTTGCACCGGCCACACCGGCAAAGATGCCTGAAGAACGGGTATTATCAATACATTCGCCCACATGCCATACCGGCGGAAGATCCGGCGTCAGGAACTCACGCATCGAGTCTCCGACCTTATCCAGTGCCGATACATTGCAGTAGCCCAGCTTCATCAGCGGGAATGCCGCACAGCCATTTGTCAGAATCAGCACATTATTCTTGAGCAGAACATCTGCGACATCAACGGTCGCCTTTTCATACAGAACCTTCGGGTTGCTGCATCCAACCATGTTGACAATGCCGAGAATCTTGCCTTCTCTCAGTGCATCTGCCAGCGGCTGCATACTGCCGAAGCGCTTGTGCACGTACTCAACCGAGAAGCCAACCTCTGCGTCCACTTCATATGGCGGGATATACACCGGAATGCCGCGGCGTGCTTCAAAGCTCTCAATCGCGCGATAGACAATCTTTTCTGCCAGTTCCCGTGTCTGTTCAATGTTGGAATGCTGATGATCGTATTCAAATCGCTCTGCGCCCGGCAGACGAGCCGATTCACTGGTCGTGACAACTGTCGTCTTGAAGCACTTTGCCACTTCCATAATAGACGGGAATACGTCCTGCACATCGGCAACCCACAGATCCAGTGCACCGGTACCCAGTACCAGCTCTGCAGATACCGCATTGGACAGCGGAATGACGCCGCCATAGCGATACATCGCTGCCAGACCCGAACAACAGATGCCATAGAACTGAATGCCCTTGGCGCCCTTGCTCTTTGCCAGCTCAACAAACTTTTCTTCCTGCCCAACAGCGACAATCTGGCTGACCAGTGTCGGCAGATGACCATGAACCGCAATGTTGACATAGCCCTTTTTCAATGCGCCGATATTGACCTTAGAGGTCACGCGGTCACCGACGCCGAACAGACTATCCGTTGCAATGGATGCACCAACAACGCCGGAGAAGGTAAACGACAGACCACAGCGCAGGAACTGCTGCATCACACTCTTCCAATCGCCGTCTGTGCCGCAGCCGGACTTATGAAATGCCTCAAATACTTCATGATAAGCGCTGATTGGAATAATATCGAGATCCTTCCAAACCTCCTGTCGCTCTGCCGGTGCACACGCTTTAATTGTGTGGTGCTCAGCCGGAACGGTACGAGACATATCTTCCAGCAGAGCATCTGCCAAATCCGAAGCGATATGCTTAATCTGTCTGTGCTCGGTCTTGATACCAAAGCTCTTGGCGGTATCGCGAATTTTCTGCTGTCCCATAATCGGGATGTTCAGCCTGCCTTCTGCCGCCCACTTGAGGGAAAGAATGACTTCTCTCGCGTGCATACCGTGCTGAGAAGCACCGGCAGCAGCGGAACGAAGCAGATTTCTTGCAACAATCAAATCAGCATCCGCACCACAGACGCCCTTCGGGCTTTTCGGGGTAATCTTACATGGGCCCATGTTGCAGATCTTGCAACAGACACCGGCAAGGCCAAAGCTGCACTGTGGCTGCTGGGCATCGAAGCGATCAAACGCCGTATCAATGCCGATCTGCTCTGCGCGAAGCATCATCTCACGGACTGCCGGATCCGGCGTCTGCTCGATCACGTCCTGCTTCGATGGGAAAGTCTTTCTATATTCTGCAACTGCGGTCATGTAATCCTTAATAAATGCGTTTTCACCGTTCTCGGTCTCTTCCTGATGGTCAGCCTTTGCGACGATCGTTGGGATGCCGTGCTTATCGAAGCCGATGAGTGCGCGATGGTTATGAATGTGTGCCGGAGAATGATGATGTTCGTGCGACATAGAATTCACGCCTTTCTTGTTGTATCTATATAATTCCTACTTGTTTACCGTGTTTTGTTTACTCGCTTATTATATACTAGGTTACTAGGAATTGTCAATACGATTTCGAGAAAACGTTTGCACAAATTAAATCTTTTCTTTAAAACTGGAAATTTGTTGCAGATATTGCTTTCAAGCAGAACATAATCCATGCTATATCCGTTTTAAAATCAAAAAAAAGAAAACCACCAAACCGTGAGGTCTGATGGTTTTGCTTTGGCGGAGAAGGAGGGATTTGAACCCTCGCGACACTTTCGCGCCCTACTCCCTTA
>CAVFAY010000027.1:0-33665 GCA_963620595.1 Anaerotignum sp.
CTTCATGATAAACGGCTTAAACAGCTCAATTGCCATTTCCTTCGGCAGACCGCACTGATAAATCTTCAGATCCGGACCTACGACGATTACGGAACGACCAGAGTAGTCAACACGCTTGCCGAGCAGGTTCTGACGGAAACGTCCCTGCTTGCCCTTCAGCATATCGGAGAGGGACTTGAGCGGGCGGTTGTTCGGGCCGGTTACCGGACGGCCGCGGCGGCCGTTATCGATCAGCGCGTCAACAGCTTCCTGCAGCATACGCTTCTCGTTGCGAACAATGATGTCCGGTGCGCCCAGCTCCAGCAGGCGCTTCAGACGGTTATTTCTGTTAATAACACGACGGTACAGATCGTTCAGATCGGAGGTCGCAAAACGACCGCCGTCCAGCTGTACCATCGGACGGATTTCCGGCGGGATGACCGGAACAACGTCCATAATCATCCACTCCGGACGGTTGCCGGACTGACGGAATGCCTCGACAACCTCCAGACGCTTGATAATGCGAACACGCTTCTGACCCGTTGCATTCTTCAGCTCAGCCTTCAGCTCTACGCTCAGCTGCTCCAGATCCAGCTCCTTCAGCAGCTTCTGGATCGCCTCAGCACCCATAGCAGCTTCAAAGTCATCCTCGAACTTCTCGCGCATGTCGCGGTACTCACGCTCGGTCAGAATCTGCTTCTTAATCAGACCAGTACCTTCGCCCGGATCGGTTACGATATAAGCGGCAAAGTACAGAACCTTCTCCAGAAGACGCGGGGACATATCCAGAATCAGGCCCATGCGGGACGGAATGCCCTTGAAATACCAGATATGAGATACCGGCGCTGCCAGTTCGATGTGACCCATACGCTCACGGCGTACCTTGGACTTGGTAACTTCAACACCGCAGCGCTCACAGATCTTGCCCTTATAGCGAACCTTCTTATAGCGTCCGCAGTGGCACTCCCAGTCCTTCTGCGGTCCAAAGATACGCTCACAGAACAGACCGTCGCGCTCCGGCTTCAGTGTTCTATAGTTGATGGTTTCCGGCTTCTTGACCTCGCCGTAAGACCATTCGCGGATGAGCTCCGGCGAAGCAAGGCCGATTTTAATTGCATTAAACGTATTGTATCCCATGCTTACTCCTCCGTATCGCTGTCAAAACCGTCATTGCTGCCGAACAGATCGTCTGCCTCTGCGTTGGTGTCGGTATAAGAAGCTGTGTCATCCTCCATCAGCGGATGATCACCGTCTTCTGCATCCGAAACACCATAACCGGCTGCTTCAAACTCTTCAGCGGTTGCATTCGAGCGGTTCTCGCGCTCAACCTGGCTGAAGTTGGTGGTTTCATCATCGTCGTCGGTCAGAATGATTTCCTCACCCTGCTCGTCCAGGACACGAATATCCAAGCACAGCGACTGCAGTTCCTTGATGAGTACCTTGAAGGACTCCGGAATGCCGGCTGCCGGAATGTTGTGACCCTTGACAATTGCCTCGTAGGTCTTGACACGACCGACAATATCGTCGGACTTGACGGTCAGGATTTCCTGCAGCGTGTAAGCTGCGCCATATGCCTCGAGAGCCCAAACTTCCATCTCGCCGAAACGCTGGCCGCCGAACTGTGCCTTACCACCGAGCGGCTGCTGGGTTACCAGAGAGTACGGACCAGTAGAACGTGCATGAATCTTATCATCAACCAGATGATGCAGCTTCAGGTAATACATGTAACCAACGGTTACTTCGTTGTCAAACTTCTCACCGGTACGTCCATCATACAGAACGGACTTACCGTTCGGGTTCTTGCCTGCTGCCCTGAGGGCATCAGCAATATCCTGCTCGCTTGCGCCGTCAAATACCGGCGTTGCAATCTTCCAGCCCATGCTCATCGCAGCATAGCCCAGATGTACTTCCAGTACCTGTCCGATATTCATTCGAGACGGCACGCCCAACGGGTTCAGTACGATGTCCAGCGGAGTACCGTCTTCGAGGAACGGCATATCCTCCTGCGGCAGAATGCGGGAAACGACACCCTTGTTACCATGGCGGCCTGCCATCTTATCGCCAACGGAGATCTTTCTCTTCTGTGCGATATAAACGCGAACCGTCATATTTACGCCCGGAGACATGTCATCTCCACCCTCACGGGTGAATACCTTGACATCAACAACGATGCCAGCCTCACCGTGCGGTGCGCGCAGAGAAGTATCACGTACTTCACGTGCCTTTTCGCCAAAGATGGCGCGCAGCAGGCGCTCTTCTGCGGTCAGCTCGGTCTCGCCCTTCGGGGTAACCTTACCAACCAGAATATCACCGGAGTGAACTTCCGCACCGATGCGGATAATGCCGCGCTCGTCCAGATCACGCAGTGCGTCATCGCCGACGTTCGGAATGTCACGGGTGATTTCTTCCGGTCCCAGCTTGGTATCGCGGGATTCGGATTCGTATTCTTCAATATGAATCGAGGTGTATACGTCATCACGAACCAGACGCTCGTTGAGCAGTACAGCATCCTCGTAGTTATAACCTTCCCAAGTCATGAAGCCGATCAGCGCATTCTTGCCCAGAGCAACCTCGCCGTTGCAGGTAGCCGGACCGTCAGCCAGTACATCGCCCTTCTTGACGCGCTCGCCCAGATTGACAATCGGACGCTGGTTGATACAGGTGGACTGGTTGGAACGCAGGAACTTGGTCAAACGATAGGTCTTTTCTCCCATCGTGTCGTAGTTTACGGTAACTTCACGCGCGGTAACGCGGGTAACGGTACCGTCACCCTCTGCTAGCGGAACAATACCGGAGTCTACGCAAGCCTTGTACTCCATACCGGTACCAACAGCCGGAGATTCCGTCTTGAGCAGCGGCACAGCCTGACGCTGCATGTTCGCGCCCATCAGTGCACGGTTTGCGTCATCGTGATCCAGGAACGGAATCATAGCGGTAGCAACCGATACCATCATGCGCGGGGATACATCCATCAGATCGACATCCTGGCGATCTACTTCAACGATTTCTTCGCGGCAGCGGCAGGTGATACGCGGATTTGCGAGGCAGCCATTTTCATCCAGCGGCTCGTATGCCTGGCATACGGTGTATTCATCCTCGACATCAGCGGTCATATACTGAATCTTATCGGTAACACGGCCGGTTTCCTTATCAATGAAACGATACGGTGCTTCTACGAAGCCGAAATCGTTGATGCGTGCGTAGGTTGCGAGGTAAGAGATCAGACCGATGTTCGGACCTTCTGGGGTCTCAATCGGGCACATACGGCCGTAGTGGCTGTAGTGTACGTCTCGAACTTCGAAGGATGCACGGTCACGGGACAGACCGCCAGGACCCAATGCAGACATACGACGCTTGTGTGTCAGCTCAGACAGCGGGTTGTTCTGATCCATGAACTGGGACAGCGGGGAAGATCCGAAGAACTCCTTGATTGCCGCAGTAACCGGACGAATGTTAACCAGGGACTGCGGAGTAACGATGTCCAGATCCTGAATGGTCATGCGCTCACGAATGACGCGCTCCATACGGGAGAAGCCGATGCGGAACTGGTTCTGCAGCAGCTCGCCGACGCAACGCAGACGACGGTTGCCCAGATGGTCGATGTCATCGGTATTGCCGATGTCGTGACCCAGACCCAACAGATAGCAGATGGATGCCAGCATGTCATCGACGATAATGTGCTTCGGAACCAGATCATCCTTTGCAGCCTTGATGTCGTCGATCAGCTCTTCCTCGCTCTTGCCCTCGGTCTTTGCGTTTTCCAGCAGATCCTTCAGGACAACGAAACGAACCTTTTCCTTGATGCCGCACTTTTCCTGCGGGTCAAAGGAAACAAAGTCCTTCATGTCAACCATGCCATTGCCGAACACCTTGACCTTGGTGCCATCGTTTGCTTCGATGATGGTGCCATGTACGCCGCGGCGTGCAATCTCATTTGCCAGCTCGCGGGTGCAGATAGTGCCTTCTTCTGCGATTACTTCACCGGTCATCGGATCGGTAACGGTCTCGCACAGCTTATGACCAGCCAGACGGCGGGCAATGTTCAGCTTCTTGTTATACTTGTAACGACCTACCGCGGAAATATCATAGCGGCGGGTATCAAAGAACAGCGCATTGAGCAGGCTGCGGGAAGAATCCACCGTTGGCGGCTCGCCCGGACGCAGCTTCTTGTAGATCTCAATCAGCGCTTCCTCAACGGTCTTGGACGGATCCTTGTCGAGGGTAGCGAGAATGCGCTCGTCCTCACCGAACATCTCAATGATCTCTGCATCGGTCTCTACGCCGATAGCACGGATGAAAGAGGTAATCGGGATTTTTCTATTCTTATCAATGCGGACGTAGAATACATCATTGCTGTCGGTCTCGTACTCCAGCCAAGCACCGCGGTACGGGATAACCGTTGCGGACAGCAGCGGCTTGTCGGTCTTGTCCAGCGTCATGCCGTAGTATACGCCCGGGGAACGGACGATCTGGGATACGATAACGCGCTCTGCGCCGTTGATAATGAAGGTGCCGGAATCTGTCATCTTCGGGAAGTCGCCCATGAACAGTTCCTGCTCCTTGATTTCACCCGTCTCGCGGTAACGCAGACGCATACGGACGCGCAGCGGGCAGGCATACGTTGCATCGCGTGCCTTGCACTCCTCTACGCTGTATTTCGGTTCGTCATCGAGCTTATAGTCGATGAACGACAGTTCCAGATTGCCTGTATAATCGGTGATGCAGGCGACGTCATCAAAGACCTCGCGCAGACCATCGGTCAGGAACCATTCGTAGGATTTTTTCTGAACCTCGATCAGGTTCGGCATTTCCAGAACTTCCGGAATTCTGGCAAAGCTCTTTCTGGTGGTGCGTCCATATTGCACATCATGAACGTGTACGCCATTGATCGTTGCTTCATTTGCCATATTGTACCCATCACTCCGTTTCTCAAGTATTCGATACGCCCGGCTGCGTAGTGATTATTGTTTCTTCATTTCTTGCATCTTCGGTGAAAAAATGCTAGAATGTCTATAGTGAATGCTTCCACCGTTCTATGTGGAAACTAATTTATAATATCATAAAACACCCATTTTGTCAAGATTCGGATGGGTGTGGCATCCCGTCGCTTCCGCCAGTTTTCGGCGAAATGCGGCGTTTTCTTTTATCCACATTGTCAGATGTGTACCAAAATCAGAAAAAAATTTTGCCCCGCCTTTGCTTCGCGCAGAGAGCGGGGCGTTTTTGTTTGTGACAGGGCCTTGCAGAATTTTATACCCAAAAGAAAGCGATTTGGTCATCAGACATCTGAGCTTGCTGTTTTTGTCTCTGCTTCCTTCCAAAACGGGGAGTGAAATTGCAGTTCTTCCGGCACATGACTCTGGTCATTCCAAAATACAATTTGATACCCGCCATCGGCATCAAATTGTACGCAGCTGACCGATGCGTTTGCCAAAATCCGCGGCGGAAGCTGCTCAAATGGAATGCCCAAGCTGCCAATGCTGCACAGCAACGCAAAGCCATGTGATACAATCGCAATAGTTTTTCCCTGTTCTCTGGACACAATGGTTTGAATCGCACCCAGCACGCGATCATGTACCTGCGCCGCGCTCTCGCCGTTTGGCGGATTAAATTGTGCCGGCTGCTCCCGAAAGGTGCGCATGACCTCGGGATACTCTCGGATATTTTCCTCATTTGTTCTGCCTTCCAGCACGCCGCCGTTTATTTCGCGCAGTCCGTCACAACAGATCGGCTCCAGCGACAGCTGCGCGCACATGCTCTGCGCCGTCTGATAGGCGCGCCGAAGTGGGCTGGTGTACACGGCATCCAGCGGGATGTGGGCAAATCGTTCACCCAAGCATGCCGCCTGTTTGCGTCCCTTTTCTCCCAGCGGGATGTCTGACCGTCCCTGAAATCGCCCAGCGATATTATTCTCCGTCGTGCCATGTCGAATAAAATACACGGTCGTCATACTATCTTCCTCCTTGCACAAAGGCGGCCTTGCGGCCGCCTTTGTGCAGTTATTTGTGCAGTTACTTTTGTTTTTTCTTTACTGGCATACACTGCAAATACTGTCCATACAGTGTCTTGCTCAGTTCATCACCAAGCATATGTACCTGATCAACGGAAATCAAGCCCTGCTCGCAGGCAATTTCCTCCGGGCATGCAACATACCGTCCGGTGCGTGCCTGCACCTCGCGGATGCGGTTGCCAGCCTCCAGCAAATTCTCAGCGGTGCCGGCATCCAGCCAGACAAAATCGCTGTCCAGCGGCGCAACCTTCAGCTTGCCGCGGCGCAGATATTCCAAATTAACGTCCGTGATTTCCAATTCTCCGCGTGCCGATGGCTTGAGATTGCGGGCAATTTCCAATACCTCGCTGTCATAAAAATACAAACCTGGAATGATGTAATTGGACTTCGGAAAACGCGGCTTCTCCTCGATGCTCAGCGCATTGCCCTTTTCATCAAATTCAACGACACCAAACGGGCGCGGATCCTCTACATAATAGCCGAATACCAGCGCGCCCTCCTGCAGTTCTCTGCCCTTCTTGAGGAATAAATAATCGCGGCTCTCATCGTAAAAGATGTTGTCACCCAGCACCAGACAAACCGAATCGCCCTGGATAAACTCCTCTGCAACGAGAAATGCATCCGCAATACCGCGCGGCACCTTCTGTACTGCATACGAAATATGTGCGCCCCATGCGCTGCCGTCTCCGAGCAGCTTGGTAAAGGTCTCTTCTTCCCCCTCCGGAATAATGACCATAATATCCGTGATACCTGCCTGCAGCAAAACGCTGAGCGGATAATAAATCAGCGGCTTGTCATATACCGGCAGCAGCGGCTTACAAATCATGCGGGTCATCGGATACAACCGTGTGCCCTTTCCAGCTGCCAGAATCAATCCTTTCATACACTAACTCCTTCTAACGCCTATTTTCCAAATGATTTCCTCTACGATACGCATTTTTCTATGTATATGCGTAAATATCTTCATTTTATTATGGCACTCGTTGTATCACTTGTCAAGAAGACACAGAGCTTTTTGCACAATATACGTTACATCAATCCCATGCTGCGCAGTAGGAAAATCCAGCCTGTCAACGTGATGGATGAAAGCAGAGTTGTCAGCACAATGATACTTGTAGAAAGCTCTCCGTCATTTCCCATATTCGTTGCCATGACATAACAGGAAACCGTCGTCGGAGAACCCAGCATAATCAGCACGGCAACAAGCTCCGCATCGTGAAAGCCCAGTGCGATGGCGAGCGGCAGAAAGACTGCCGGTAAAATCACCAGCTTAATCGTCGTTGCCCACAGCGTCGGTTTAATTTTTGCCAGTGCCTTGGTGCCCTCAAAGCCCGCACCAACAACGAGCAATGCAAGCGGTGTTGCTGTTGCTCCGACGCTTTCAATCATCTTGAGCGGAATCGTTGGAATGTCAATGCGCAGCAGAGAAAACGGCAGACCGAGCACGATACCGATAATGATCGGATTTTTCAGCACATTAATGCATGCCTTGCGAATTGCCTCTGCGCCATGCTGTCCGCCATCGGCAGAGAAGGTCAAAATGATAACCGAATAAATATTAAACAGCGGCACAGCGGATACAATCATCAGCGGTGCCAAACCCGCATTGCCATACATATTCTCGACAAATGCAATTCCCAAAATCGCCGCACTGCTCCGCACGGAAGCCTGTGCAAAGGCTCCGACCAAGCTCTTATCTTTGAGAATATGCGCCGCTAAAAACCAAACACCCAAAAAGACAAGCGTTGTCACACCAGCGCAATACAGGACAAACGACAGCTTAAAATCCGTATACAAATTGGTCTGGGCAATATCTCGAAACAGCAGCACCGGCAGCGCAACCAAAAAGACATATTTGTTGCCCACACGGCAAAATTCATCGGTAAACAGCCCAATCTGTTTAAGAATATAGCCGAGCACAATGACTAAGAACACCGGCATCGTGGCATTCAAGCTAAAAATAAAACTATCCATGATATTCTTCCCACTTCTTCTTTAATACGACAAGCAGACCTGCCATCGGCAAATATCGAAATACAGCCGCCTTTAGCAGATGCTTTCCATCGCGAAACACATTTCGCACTGCAATTAAACCAAATAGCCCCAAAATCGCAGCTCCCAACGCCCTATATTCATGTTCCTTCCAGTCTTTCATTGTCATACACCTCCGAAACCAACAATTTTTGTTCCCGTCCAGTATAGCATATTTCCGCCAGCCCGTACAACTCTGCTTGATACGCATCATATTTTCAACAGATTTTCAGCAAGTGCCCAAAAAAATTATTGCATCCACTTGCATCAGCTATTTGCACAAAAAAGTTGTTGTTATTTTGGCTGTTTTACCACTATAAATCAAATGCAAGTTGTGATATATTTACAACTGTACTTTTAGCAGGAGTACTGCATGACCCGCCTTATACAGAAGGCGGGAGTGAAATGCCATACAGAGAAGAGAGAGAAACGAGACGGTTGGGTGAACCGTCTCGTTTCGTTTTTACAGGACAACAGCACCAGAACCGCAAATTTCCGGAACTGGTGCTGTTTTGTTTTCACGTACAAGCCAAACTGAGCTATTCTTCTTGTGTTTTTTCCGCATTGTGCTTATCATTCGCATAGGTTCGCAGCATATGCAATGTCAAAATAATGAAGGTTGCACCGATAACAGCATCCGTCATCGCTTCAAGCAGCTGTCCGCCCTGCATGAGAAAAACAATCGCATCGTACAGGCGGCGCACAGCAAGCACGGCAAATCCAAACGCTGCCAAGCAATACCGCTCTGCCAAATACATACAGAAGCACAGTGCCAGCAGCACCTCTACATGCTGTACACCGAGTGCCGCAAATACGATGGAAGCCGCAGCAATCACAACAGCAAATGTCACCGTCAGCGCATTCTGTTTTCTCCGTTCTCTCTGCTCCGGCGTCAGTTCCGACTTCTTTGTTTTCTCCGCTGCTTCATTTTCTTGTTTCGGTTCTTCCGCACGCTTGACCATATTGGTATCGTCATCACACGCCGTCGACAGCTCTTGCAGCGAGAATTTTTCTGCCGATTTTTCTTCTGCTAAAACAGGGCTTGACTCCGCTTCTTCCGGCTGTTCGCCGGTCTGTGGAAGAATCATCGTGCGGGTATCCGCCTCTTCCGGCTCATCCGGTTCCTGCGGCATGTCTGAATTTGGAATCGCCATCGTGCGATCATCTGCCTCTTCCGGTTCTTCTGGTTGCTCTGCAAAGAGAAACGGCGGAATTGCCGGTGCAGACAGATCAATGCGCTGCGCCACAGTATCCGAAATCGTATCAATCGTATCTGGTTCCTCTGGCTCCTGTTGGATGGACAAATGCGGATCGGTATCCTGCATGGCATCCTCCGCCTGTCTCAGTTTTTCCTCTGCGCGATGCGGCAGAATTATCTGTACTGCCAATCCGGCAATCGTCAGCACAATGCCAAGCAACAGCTGTACCGGCACGGATGCAATGCCCACCATCTGCGCTAAAATGATGCCTGCCGGAACACCTGACAAACCGGTTACAATCATATACGCCTGCTCACGAAACAGCATGCCGGTCACACCGAACAGGACGAAGCAGACGAGCAGAACCAGCGCAAAGCCGTTCTGAAAAGCCTCACCGGCAAACGCCCCTGGCACATAGCCGACCAATGCACCAATCACGCCGCACGCCAAGAAAACACCTATATGCGTGACGCGATATGCTATCACGCCGAGTACGATGCCCAGTACCAGCATCGCCGCGGAGGACAGTGCCAAGCCGCCGTTCGTAACATTCAGAGAGCCGAGCACACCGGTCAGACCTATGCCCAAGCACACTCCGGCAAGCGCACCATACAGCGCACTTGCCCAGTGCAGTAGCCGGTATCCTGCAAAGCACAAAATACCCAGCACTACCACCAGCAACAGCTTTGCCGGCATTCCTTCGTACAAGGAAGCGGCTGTTTGCAGTGCAATTTCAAAGGCACTGTTTATGCTAACATTCATAGTACATCAAACCTCTTTATTCTCTATTCTAACTCGATTCCATGCTCTGTTTCCACTGGCATACGCCGTCCGCAATGCCCACAGCAATCTTTTGCCGATATTCCTGCGTCTGAAGCTTCGCATTCTCCTCTGTATTGCTCAAAAATCCCATTTCCAGCAGAATACACGGAACTTCCGACCAATTAAATCCAGTCAAATCACTGCGCGGTGTCAGACCGCGATTTTGCGCACCGGTCTCCTGCGTCACTGCCTGCAAAATAATCTGTGCCGCCTGTGCACTCGGCTGTTCAATGGACGGTGTGCCAAGCAGACTGCCAGACGGCACCTGCATCGACATGCCAGACGGCTGACCACTCTCCGCATCATCAGCGTGAATACGAATGCACAAGTCCACATGAGCATCATTTGCCATGCGGGCACGTTCTTGGTTGCTGACTGTGGCCTCATGGCTCTGCCGCGTCATTATAACCTGTGCGCCGCGCGCTTCCAACTGCGCTCGCGTCAATTCCGCCACAGCGAGATTGAGCTGTTCCTCTGTCTGCCCTTCACCCTCTGCGCCGCTGACATAGGCGGGCTTGGTCTCCTGTGACAGCGGAGAGACGCGCTCTGTCGCACTCGCACTAGTGATCCCATGTCCCGGATCCAGACAAATGATTACCCCTGCGAGCGGCTGTGTCTGTTCTTCCTGTACAGCATCGTCTTTTTGCTGTGTATCCGTGGTCTGTGTCTGCGGCAATGCACTGCCGGCAGGTGCTGAACCATTCTCGCCGCGCGAACTGCCGCAGCCGCTGAGCAGCAGTGCTGCTGCCAACGCGCCCGCCATAATCTGTCTTATCGCCATCCCTTGCTTTCCTCATAGGAAACCAGCGTTGCAATGTTGGCACGTTCTACATCGGACAGACGAGAATCAATGGTATTCGCCGTGCACGTGCTGTCCCGATGATACCATGTCTTGCTTGAAAAATAATTTTGCCAGCGCGTGCTGTGAAACGCATATCCATGGCGCGCATAAATCTCATTGCGAATGGCCGCCACGGTATCCTGATTAAAACCGCTCAAGTCACTGGCAGAAATATATTCACTGTCCGACGGCCACAGATAGCCGTTGCTGCCCACCTGATTGTAATAATCATTGGCATGTTCTGCATTGGAGCCATAATAATAGTAGTTATTGGTGACCCCAGAATCCGACGATGACTCCTCTTGTTTCGTTTTATCTTCTGCATCGCTGTTCGCCGAACTCGAGCTGTGTTTCGGCTGTTCTTCTTGGGTCTGGCTCTGCTGGGATGCTTCCAGTTGTGTCTGCTGATTGCCTTTGGTCACCACAGTCAGGCAGATGATGCAGACAACCAAAACCGCCGCCACCGCAAGAATCGCACCAATAACAACAGAATTGCTGCGGTGTGCCCGACGAATCGGAATGCCCTCCTGCATCTGCGCCTGTGCTGCCCGCCGAGACACACGAATTCCGCACTGCGGGCAGAACTCTGCATCTTCGGGAATATATGCGCCGCACCGGTTGCAATACATATGCGCTTCCTCCTATATTTTTTATTTCATATAATTGTATCTATTATATCATGCCACACGTTTTCTGTCACGCGTTTCCTATTTTCAACACAAAAACCGGCTGATACCGTACGTAAACGATATCAACCGGTTGTTTTGTGTCATTATTTTCCTACATTGATACGTGTCAGAGCACGCTTGAGTCTTGCCTGCGCTAACTCTTGATCGCGTGCATCTGCGTGCTGCTGAAGCAACTGCTCGGCGCGCTGACGCGCACGTTCCGCGCGGCTGACGTCAATGTCTTCCGCCCACTCAAACGTGGTCGCCGCGAGATTGACTTCGTTGTCCCGCACAGACAGCATACCGCCGATGCAGGCTGCCCGACGCGTCTCGCCATTCTCCCCCGTCACACGGCATTCGCCCATGCCGAGCGCAGTCAGATACGGGATATGATTCGCCAGAATACTGACATCGCCGTCAATCGTCCGAACAAGCACGCGCTGCGCCTTGCCGTTAAAGAACTCACCGTCTGCCGTCACAATGCGAAGATGGAATACACTCATGCGTTATTCCCCCTTCTTGGCTTTTTCCACGGCCTCCTCGATGGTTCCGACAAACAGGAACGCAGACTCCGGCAGATCATCATGCTTGCCTTCCAGAATTTCACGGAAGCCGCGAATGGTCTCCTTGAGCGGAACATACTTGCCCTTGATGCCAGTAAACTGCTCGCCGACAGTAAACGGCTGTGACAGGAAGCGCTGAATCTTACGCGCACGGGCTACCGTGAGCTTATCCTCCTCAGACAGCTCGTCCATACCCATGATCGCAATAATATCCTGCAGTTCTTTATAGCGCTGCAAGACGCGCTGTACCTGACGTGCGACATCATAGTGCTCCTGACCGAGAATTTCCGGTGTCAGAATACGGCTGGTGGATTCCAGCGGGTCAACGGCCGGATAAATACCCTGCGAGGCAATGCCGCGGTCGAGTACCGTTGTTGCGTCCAGATGCGTAAACGTCGTCGCCGGAGCCGGATCAGTCAAGTCATCCGCCGGCACATAGACAGCCTGTACGGATGTGATGGAACCGCGCTTGGTGGATGTAATACGCTCCTGCAATGCACCCATTTCGGTTGCCAGCGTCGGCTGATAGCCTACTGCGGACGGCATACGGCCGAGCAGTGCGGATACCTCCGAGCCTGCCTGCGTGAAACGGAAAATGTTGTCGATAAACAGCAGCACATCCTGATTTTCGCGGTCACGGAAATACTCTGCCATTGTCAGACCGGACAGAGCGACACGCATACGCGCTCCTGGCGGCTCATTCATCTGACCGTACACCAGTGCGGTCTTGTTCAGAACGCCGGACTCTGCCATTTCTCCGTACAGATCATTGCCTTCACGGGTGCGTTCGCCGACACCGGAGAATACCGAGATGCCGCCGTGCTCCTTCGCGACGTTGTTAATCAACTCCTGAATCAGAACAGTCTTGCCTACACCGGCGCCGCCGAACAGACCGATTTTGCCGCCCTTTGCATACGGGCAAATCAGGTCAACGACTTTGATGCCGGTTTCCAGAATATTTACCGCACCTTCCTGCTCCTCAAAGGTCGGAGCAGGACGATGAATTTCCCACTTTTCTTCGGTCTTTACCGGTTCGCCGTTGTCAATCGGCTGACCGAGCAGATTGAACATACGTCCCAGCGTCTCTTCGCCGACCGGCACGCGGATGGATCCGCCGGTATCGACTGCCTTTGCACCACGGACCAGACCATCTGTCGAGCTCATGGCGATGCAGCGAGCCGTATTGTCGCCGATATGCTGTGCCACCTCAGCGATAATGGTCTCGCCGTGGTTATCTACTTCCAGTGCATTGAGAAGGTTAGGAAGCTGTCCGTCTGCAAATTTCACATCAAGTACCGGGCCGATAACCTGCGACACGGTACCCACGTTTTGCTCGTTCATGCACATTTCTCCTTCTTAGTTTCTTTGCTTGCGCGGCGGAAGGGCGATCACTCTTCGCCCTCTGCGCCTGCTACAATCTCCGTAATCTCCTGCGTAATCGCACCCTGACGAGCGCGGTTATACTTCAGGCTCAGATCTTCTATCATATCGTCCGCATTCTTGCTTGCAGAGTCCATCGCCGTGCGGCGTGCCGCCTGCTCCGATGCATAGGACTGGCACAGCGCGCCATAAAAGATACCGGCGATGTACTCCGGCACAATCGCATTGAACACGGTCTCCGGACTCGGCTCATACAGCGTCATCGCGCCGCTTTCGTTTTTCGCCTCGCTCTTTTCATACGGTACCGGCAGTACCTGCATGACCGTCGCGTGCTGGGTCAGCATGGAAACGAAATTGGTGTACACGATATAAATCGCATCAAAAGCTCCTTTGACAAATTCGTTCGATAGAACATGCGCCGCGGTATGGCAGTTGCCAATGCTTGCATCCTCTGCCACGGTATATGCCTCGGTCAAAATTTCCATATTTCGTCTCTTGCAGTATTCCATTGCCTTTTTGCCGACCGGTACGGTGCACACCTGCACCCCGTTCTGCTGCGCGATATGGCTCTCGACCAGCTTCATGACATTGCTGTTATAGCCGCCCGCGAGTCCTCTGTCACCGGCAATGATGACATAGCAGACTTTTTTGATCTCCTCCCGCGGCTCCACAAACGGAGACTTGAAATCTCGTTTTCCATACGCAATACCTGTCATGGTTTCATACAGAATATTGAAAAACGGCTCCGTGCGTTCAATGCGTTCTCGTGCGCGGCGCACCTTGGATGAAGCCACCAGCTCCATGGCCTTAGTAATCTGCCGCGTGCTCTGCACGCTCTTGATGCGGTTTTTGATCTCCTTCATAGAGGCTCCCATGTTTCAGCCTCCTTACCTTGTCTTGAGAAAAGCAGTCTTGACCGTTGTGATTGCATCTTTCAGCTTTTCTGTGGTCTCATCACCCATCGTGCCCTTCTCGCGGATCTCTGCCAGCACATCCGGATTGGCATCCAAATGGGCATACAGCTCGCGCTCGAAGTCAAGAATATCCTCGACTTTGACATCATCGAGCATATTATTGGTGACAGCATAAATGATAGCAACCTGATTTTCTACCGCAATCGGTGCGGTGCGGTTCTGCTTGAGCACCTCTACGATGCGTTCGCCCTGTGCCAGACGGCGCTTGGTGTCATCATCGAGGTCAGAACCGAACTGTGCGAACGACTGCAATTCGCGGTACTGCGAATATGCCAGCTTCAGCGTACCGGATACCTTCTTCATTGCCTTGATCTGCGCGTTGCCGCCGACTCGGCTGACGGAAATACCCGGGTTTACTGCCGGCATAATACCGGAATGGAACAGCTCTGTCTCCAAGAAAATCTGACCGTCTGTAATCGAGATCACATTGGTCGGAATATAGGCGGAGACGTCGCCCGCCTGCGTCTCGATAATCGGCAGGGCAGTCAGAGAACCGCCGCCGTTGTCATCGTTGAGACGTGCTGCGCGCTCCAGCAGTCTGGAGTGCAGATAAAAGACATCGCCCGGATATGCTTCACGTCCTGGCGGTCTGCGAATCAAAAGAGAAAGCGCACGGTACGCTACTGCGTGCTTGGACAGGTCATCATATACCACAAGGACATCCTTGCCCTTGTTCATGAAATACTCGCCCATCGCACAGCCGGAGTACGGTGCAATATACTGAAGCGGTGCCAGCTCCGACGCGGTCGATGCCACGACAATCGTGTAATCCATCGCGCCCGCTTTGGTCAAATCCTCGACCAGCGTCGCTACCGTCGAATTTTTCTGACCGATGGCAACATAGATGCAAATCACATCTTTTCCGCGCTGGTTGATAATCGTATCTACCGCCAGCGTTGTTTTACCGGTCTGGCGATCACCGATAATCAGCTCTCGCTGACCTCTGCCAATCGGAATCATGGAGTCAATTGCCTTGATACCGGTCTGCAGCGGTACATTTACCGGCTGACGCTCGATAATACCCGGCGCCGGAGACTCGATCGGACGGGTTTCTGTCGCTTCAATCGGGCCTTTGCCATCTATCGGCTGACCCAGTGCATTTACAACGCGTCCGAGAAGCGCCTCACCGACCGGCACGGATACAACCTTGCCCGTGCGCTTGACGGTATCGCCTTCACGAACACCCTTGTCAGAACCCAGCATAACGATGGAGACCGAGTTCTCTTCAAGGTTCATCGCCATGCCGTATTCGCCATTGGCAAACGATACCAGCTCGTTTGCCATGACATTTTCCAGACCATCTGCACGCGCGATGCCGTCACCGATCAGAATAATGGTGCCGGTCTCGCTCTGCTCGATCTTTGTATCATAATTTTTTATCTGTGCTTTAATTACACTGCTGATTTCTTCTGGACGTAACTGCATAGTCTCACCAACTCTCCCAACTTATGCGATAGAGTGCAGCAGCTTGCTGCGGATCGCATCCAGTTTATTCTTTACGGTGCCGTCCATCTGGAGCCCTTCCATTTGCAGGCGCACGCCGCCCAATACAGACGGATCGACGCGCTTTTCCAGATGAATTTCCTTGCCGGTCAGACTGCGCAGCTTGGCAGTCAGCTCGGCCTCTTGCTCGGCATCGAGCGCAACGGCAGATACCACCGTTACGGTTTCAATCCCATTTTCCCAGTTGTACTCTTTGCGGAACTGCTTGGCGGCGTCCATAAATTCGTGCACCGCGTTGTTCTCGATGAGTACCTTGAGAAAATTGAGCAGATAAATATGAAGCTTCCCGTCAAACGCCTCATCGACAAGGGCGATACGCTCTTCTTTCTTGAGCGTCGGCGCACCCATCAGCGTGAGATACTTAGGATTCTCCTCAAAAGCCTGTCGAAGGACGGTGATCTGATCGAGGATCTCCTCGGTCGCTTCACACTCTGTTGCCAAACTGTACAGCGTCTTGCCGTATGCTTCTGCAATATCCGTCATGAAGCCTCACCTACACCCTTAATGAACTCCGAGATCAGCTCTTCGTGATCCTTTTCGTCGATTTCGCGCTCTACAACCTTGGATGCGATATCCACGGCGATACCGGAAATCTCGTCCTTGAGTTCGTTCATGGCCTTCTTCTTTTCCTGCTCAATCTGCGCCTCTGCCTTTTCGCGCAGGCGAGCTGCATCGGACTTGGCAGTTCCTACGACCTCATCATAATGCGCCTGTGCCTTGCGGCTGGCAGCCTTGGTGATGTCCGCAGCTTCTGCCTTAGCATCATCAATGCGCTTTTCATATTCGTCACGCAATGCTTCCGCGCGGGTCTGCGCGGTCTCTGCGTCGGCATAGGTCTTGTCGATCTCCGCCTGACGCGCGTTGAGAATATTCTGTACGGGTTTGAAAAGAAAGTGTTTGAGCAGCAGGAACAACAGCAGCAGGTTAATCAGCTGTGTAACAATTTCCCATGGTACGATGGAAACCAGATCTAAAGTACCCAAATTCATTCTCCTTTCCTGAAAATGTCCCCTGTTTTATACAAAACAGGAATCCCGACGGTCTCTTAGAGCTTGCCGAGGAAAGGATTAACGAACATCAGGATCAGAGCTACAACGAAGCCATACAGACCTGTGGTCTCTGCCAGTGCACAGCCCAGAATCAGGGTAGAGGTTACCTTGCCCTGCGACTCCGGCTGACGGCCGATTGCTTCACACGCCTTGCCGGCAGCGTAGCCTTCACCGATACCAGGGCCGATGCCGGCGATCATTGCCAGGCCAGCGCCGATTGCAGATCCTGCGAGTACAATTGCCTTTTCCATAATTATTTCCTCCTGAATTTTCCTAATACATAGTCGTGTCAGTCGCGGTATTTTGCTCTCTCCTTATGAAAATACCGCTTTCAGTCTCATTCCTCGGTTCCCGCTGCCTGTGCGACGAACTGCATCGTCAGCATACAGAAAATATACGGCTGCACGCAGCCGGAGAAAACAGAGAAATACACATTGAGCACAGCTGGAACGCCAACCTGCAAGAACGGAATCGCGCTCAACGAACCGGGCAGCCAGAAAAAGAGAATCTGGCTGACTGCTCCCAGTGCGGCATACAGCAGCAGACCGATGACGTAGCCGGAGCAGATGTTAGCAAAATGACGCAGTGACATCGAGACCGGCGTTGCGATCTCGCTGATGATGTTCATCGGCGTCATGACAAAAATTGGTTCCGTGAAGCTCTTGAGGTAGCCTCCGAAGCCATTCGACTTGATTTTGTGGTATGTGATGAGGACAAACACCAGAATACCCCAAGCAAGAAATGTGTTGAGATCATTGGTAGGGGAATACGCGCCGGTCAGACCCATCAAAGAGCTGACAACAGACATCGACAAAATCGCTGCGATAAACGGAACAAAGTTATCCCACTTTACTCCCATATTGCCGCGGACGAGCTTCTGTGCCATCTGCACGATCATTTCCGCCACGACCTGCCGTTTGGTGCGCGCATGCACCTGCATCCCTCGTGTCAGCCAGATACACAGTCCCACAATGACAACCATTGCGATCCAAGCATTGACGACGGTCTGTGTAATCGGGTAGTTAATGCCGGGAATGACGTAGTATATCTTGGCGCCGGTGATGGATACTTCCATGAATCATTCTTCCTCCTTTCGACGAAAGATAGGCAATTTCATGAGTCCAATGGTGATTCGTGGGAAGAACATCGGAATAACGACGGCAACCCAATTGAAATAGTCTACCTTAAAGCCGATGAGCAAAATCGCCACCATTGCCAAAAGCCGCTTGGTATACGAATTTTGCAGCACGAGCTTCGCTTCCTCCGGCAATTCCTTTTTCACAGATTTCTGGACCGCCAGACCCATGATAAAGAAATTCAAAATCGCCCAGCCGCCGCCGAGCAGATTGCCGAACAAAACGGTACTGTCAAACCGCCCCAGAGCTAGAAACACAATCTCCATCACGACGCTCATCGCCACGACGCTGACTGCGATCCGCTTGGTTTCTGTTTTGACTGCCGGTTCAATCTTAATATGTCTCACCACCTGTCTCATAAATTCCACCCGTGACACGCTCACTTCTTCGTATCTCTCTCCTCACGCTTTTTGAGCTGCTTCCAAAACTTCCACACATTGGAGGCTGATCCTCCGAGTCCCAGCACGAGCGCGACAATCATGATCCATAAGCCAAGCCCCAGTTTCCCGCGCAGCCAATTTGCAGCCAGCAGGCACAAAATCGGCGGTACGGCAATGGAGACTCCCAGCTGTGTCAGCAGTGTCAAATTTTCCATGCATTCCTTTAGGATTTGATGCTTGTCCATCCTGTCCTTCATCCTCTCAGCAGCACACCGAAAATTCGCACCATCTCAGGTGCTTCCATTATAACAATTTACGCATGGAAATACAACTATCATTTGTACAGTTTACCCTGTTTAAAATATAACAAACACCAAAACGCGCACATTTCATGGTACAACTTTACGCTAACTCGACCAAAATATGCTCATTTTTTCTTTTTTCTCCACTTATTTCCAATATTTTTGATTTCCTTTACGGAAATATCGCACATTTCATGCTAATTTTATGCGAAATCCTGCAAAATTCTGCAAAAAACAAGATTTATACAAAAAAGCCCTTCCCGACAGAAATTGGCAGGAAGGGCACATATTTTATAGATATGGTTTAGAATACACAGTACTTGTCCATATAGGACTCCATCAGCGGCAGGATGTCCTTGTACTGCTCCTGACCCTGAAGGTACTCGTGAATGTCGCGTACATCAATCAGAGAGTGTACATGAATGCCAAATTCCTCGCCGACTTCCATAACAGCGGTCTTGCCAGGAGTCTGACCGACCTCGCAGCGGTTGACGGAAATGAACATATCGGTTACCTTGACGTCAGCGGCGTTGAACAGAACCGGCAGGGTCTCGCGGATGGCGGTACCGGCAGTGATAACATCCTCAATGATAATCACGCGGTCGCCGTCCTGCGGCTTGTAGCCGACCAGATTACCGCCCTCGCCGTGGTCCTTCGCTTCCTTGCGGTTGAAGAAGAACGGCTTGTCAATGCCGTAGTTTCTCGCCAGCGCACCGGCAACAGAGGTAGCCAGCGGAATGCCCTTGTATGCCGGGCCGAACATCGCGTCGAAGTCCTCACCGATGGTTTCCTTGACCATAGCGGCATAGAACTCGCCCAGCTTGGAGGACTGGAGACCGGTCTTGTAGTTGCCCGTGTTGACAAAGTACGGCGTGTTTCTGCCGGACTTGGTAACAAAATCACCGAAACGCAGTACGTCTGCGCTCATCATAAACTCAATAAATTCCTTCTTTGCAGGAGTCAGCATCAGAAATCTTCCTTCCTTGTTTTAGGTTACGTTCAGTATAACAGAAAGTCATACCGAGAGCAAGCTAAGTTGTTATTGCCAATTCACTTTATCTAAATTAAGAACACCTTTTAATCTTATCCCCTTTAAGTCTATACGCCTTATCTTTGCTTGTTCCACATCTGCCCCTGTCAATTTCGCGCCCCTTAAATCTACTCTTCTTAAATCTGCATAACTCAATTTAGCTCTTCTCAAATCTGTATTTCTTAAATCTGCATTTCTCAAGTCCGCATTTCTTAATTTTGCATTAAATAAATTTGCTCCATTTAAGTCTATCCCACTCAAATCTGCGCCATTCAACCCCGCTCCCTCTAATTTTGCTCCATCCATATTCGCTCTACTTAAATATGCACCATTTAATTGTATATTATTTAACTTCGCAAAACTCAATTTTGCCTTTTCAAGATGCGCTCCCTCCAAATTTGTATCGGCTAAATTTATTCCACTACAATCATAACTACGCAATAATCGAAGAATATTTTCATTATTTTGCAATGAAATTTTTGTAAGAACATAGCAGATATTTATGGCGTTCACAAAAATGTTTTCACACCGAAGATACCTATGCTGTTCAATAGGTGTTCCTTTCTTATAATTCAACCCCATCTTTACTTCACGTATTGAACTGGATGAGTCGCAAAGTATTGGATAGTGCTTTATTATATAGTACTTTATTTCTTCCATCGGATCCCATTCTTCAACGATGCTCTCAATGTTCTCTACAAATTTTCCTATAGCATTTTCTAATACAGCATCTGTTCTCCCAACTATATCTAGTATATATTTGCAATTCTTTAATCTAACATGTTTCCGACAGATTTCACTTGTTTTAACTTGTTGAACATATGCTAAAATTTCATCATCTATCCGCCGTTCTGCAAGGCAACACAGAAACGCTTCTGCGCTCGCTTCATCTTCTACCTCAGACATCTTTCGATACAGGAAGTGCGCCAAAAAATATTGATAGAAAGAACGATGTAGAAATTCCACATGCTGTTTGCTCTCACCCTTGATATAAAACATGTACAAAAATTCATCTGTTTGTTGCTCACCTTGAATATCCGCAAATTGTTCGTCATTACAGTAAATCTCATAGGCAAGATCTTGATAATTTTGATGCCATTTTTCAACCGTTTCACTGTTTGAATCTCTACGTTTCATAGTTACTTGAAACAGTTTATTATATAACTCGACAACTCCAGTCGCAGTATCTTCCAGTTCTGCTTCTACAACCATACGAAATAAAATTGGGATGCCCAGCATCTCTTTCATTTCTTCAGAAGAATTCCGTAATTTTACAAATTTTTCCTCATATTCATGTAATCCTGCTCTCTCATGAATCCAGTGCCTCTGTTGCTTCTCCGTCATTGGTGCAAACTGTAAAGTAGAAACTCTTAGTCCAAGTAAGTCATCTACTATGCTTCTCGTCCGTGCCGTAATAACAAAATGTATCTGATACTCTTCTGCATACTTTTTAACAGTATCTATAAAATCCCTCAAACGTATATTGATGCTCTGAGCCTGCACTTTTAATTCATCATAGCCATCTAAAAAGATAATGCTTCCTCTATATGCGTCCTCGTTTTCGTCAAGAGAAATCATTTTTCTCTGGGTCTTAATATTTCCCCAACAGAATGCATTTTCCAGAACAAGTTCTCCGTTTTTGATAATATCAGAATACGCAGGATTCAGGCGGAACCAAAAAACATTGGTTTTCTTTTCTCCAAATCTATTTCTATAAAATTCACAGACTGCCTTGCGACACAGGGTTGTCTTGCCGTGTCCCGGCTCGCCATGAATCAGCATAACACCAGATTTTCCTTTCTGGCTCCACTGGTCTATACTGTCTAAAATTCTCACATTCTGATGTTCTTTCGAATATGCTTCAATATAAACTGATTCCTGCGATAGTGCCTCTTTACTAACTAGGTCGGAATCTTCCTTCTCGCAAAACTTTTCCACCACATATTTGTTGTACTTCTGTGCAGGCGTCAGTTCTGCTTCTGTCTTTGCATTACCAAGCAACTTAAACAAATCTATGCCAGCTTCTATCGCTTTTTCAATTGTAATTTCTCCTATGGTTGGCGCCAGCCATGCTAATATTGGACTCATCTCTATCCCCCATTTCTTTCGATATTTTTCGATGCTTTTATTATAGCAATTCGACAGTTGGTTGTAAATGGAAACGTACTGCAAAAGCCTTCCTCCCTGAGGAAGGTGGCGCGGCGCAAGCCGTGACGGAAGGAGCAGCACGCGGGCAAGTGTGCATCAAAGTCCCCTGATTCGTCAGACTCCCAGCTCGCACCGGCTTCTCGGCTCTCCCTTTGGGAGAGCTGGCATTTGCAAGGCAAATGACTGAGAGGGCAGGCACGCTAACAAATTCGTCTTAGAGTAAATCTGATACGTATTTTGTCAATCTGACAAACTCCCTCAGTCTTGCCGCAAGGCGGCAAGCCAGCTCCCTCAAAGAGGAGCCTGCCCTCTCTGTCGCTCCGCGACATCTCTCCCAAAGGGAGAGACAAGCTTAGTTTGTGCGTAAGGGCAAAAAAACGCCAGAACCGGAAATGTTCCGATTCTGACGTTTTCTGTATTTTCCTCGAATTACTTGTTCGGGTTTTTGATGGTGGTGATACCGTCTGCGCCTGCGGAGATGATGAGGTCGGTGCAGTTGAGGAAGAAGCCGGTCTCCAGAACACCGAGGGTGCCCTTGAGGAATGCTTCCATTGCTGCATAGTCCTTGCCAAACTTCGAGTTGGTGTACTTGGTATCCAGAATATAGTTATGGTTGTTGGTCTCGTAGATGGAACCGTCCTTGTTCATGCGGAGCACCGGCTCAAAGCCTGCCTCTTCCATCTTCTTGACAACATGCTTATAGCCAAACGGCAGAACCTCTACCGGCAGACCGAAATCGCCGATTTCTTCTACCAGCTTTGCGCTGTGGCAAACCCAGATGTTGTACTTTGCGCTGCGTGCAACGATCTTCTCGCGGAACAGCGCACCGCCGCCGCCCTTGATGCCGTTGAACTGCGGATCTACTTCGTCTACACCGTCAATGCAGATGTCCAGCTCCGGCGCATCGTTGGTGTCGAGCAGCGGAATGCCCAGGCTCTTTGCCTGCTCGGTGGAAGCATCAGACGTGGACACGCACTTGATGTTCAGTCCCTCTTCCTTTACGCGCTGACCCAGCTTTTCAATCAGATAATATGCAGTGGAACCGGTACCAATACCTACCAGCATACCGTCCTTGACATATTTTGCAGCTTCATATCCTGCCATCTGTTTCTCATTCATGATTCATTCACCTCAGTTGTCAATTTTCAAACCTAAATTTCTCATGCTTGATATTCTTATTGTAATACAGGCGGCAGGTAAAACGCAATATCTTTTATTGTTTTTTTCTATGGATAAATATCAGTCATCCTCTATTTCAATGACACTGACCGGACAGCTCTCCGCCGCCATCTGCACAACCTCATCCAGTCCAGACTCCGGCTGCTGCTCGACGCGCGCCAATCCATCTGCCGCCAAGCAAAACACCTGCGGGCAAATTTCCGCACACTGACCGCATCCAATACATCCATCTCGAATGACTTTTACATACATAAGCCCAGCTCCTTTTCTTACAGATACGGAAAGTTTCTCCTATTTTTTGTGGCATTATGCACAGAGTTTGAATTTTTTCGCCTGATTTGTTACTTTTCTCTTTCTTTTTACGTCCAAGTATAGTATAACTAATAAGAATAACTGGTGTCCTGTACGGGCACATGAAGTTTAAAGAAGGGAGTATTATCATGAACAAAAAGCGCGGCAGTTTCTCCAGCCGCATCGGTTTTGTCTTGGCGGCAGCAGGTTCCGCTGTTGGTCTTGGCAATCTTTGGAGATTCCCGTACCTCGCAGCAAAATACGGCGGCGGTACATTTTTACTTATTTATATCATTCTGGCAGTGACCTTCGGTTACTCTCTGATGACAGCAGAAATCACACTGGGACGTTCCACCCGCCTGAGTGCTGTCGGTGCATATGACAAGCTCAACAAAAAATTCCACTTTATTGGATTATTGACGTGCCTTGTCCCGATTATCATTGTTCCGTATTACGGTGTAATCGGCGGATGGATTGTCAAGTATATGGTTGTCTTTGTCAAGGACGGCGCGGCAACCGCAGCGACAGATAACTACTTTAACAATTTCATCACCAATCCGTGGCAGCCGTTCTTCTTCCTTATCATCTTTATTACCATCACCGCTGTGATTGTCTCGATGGGTGTTAAGGGCGGCGTAGAAAAGGCCAGCACATTGATGATGCCATTGCTCATCGTTCTGTCCATTATCATCGCAATTTATTCTGTTACTCGCCCGGGCGCATGGGAAGGCGTAAAATATTACTTCACCCCACATCTATCCGATGTGTCTCCAAACACACTGCTTGGCGCTATGGGACAGATGTTCTATTCGATGTCTCTCGCCATGGGTATTATGGTCACATACGGCTCATATATGCCAGACGGTGAGGACATTGAGAAGTCTGTCGGGCAAATTGAGCTGTTTGACACCGGTGTCGCTCTGCTGGCCGGTCTGATGATTATTCCGGCAGTCTTCGCTTTTTCCGGCGGCGACCGCGATGCGCTGAATACCGGTCCGGGTCTGATGTTCGTCACCATGCCAAAGGTATTCGCAAGCATGCAGCTCGGCACGCTGATTGGCATTGTATTCTTTGTTCTGGTGTTCTTTGCTGCATTGACCTCTTGTATTTCCCTGTATGAGACGGTTGTTTCGATTCTGGGTGACCGTTTTCATATGAATCGCCGCACGGCCTGCATCGTAACGTATATCATCTGTATTGGTCTGGGTCTGCTCAGTGCGATGGGTTACGGCGTCCTGTCTGGCATCCAGCCGCTCGGCATGGCATTCTTGGACTTCTTCGATTTCATCTCGAACAGCGTCCTGATGCCGATTGTTGCTCTGCTGTCCTGTTTGTTCCTCGGTTGGATTGTTGGTCTGGATTATATCGCCAAGGAAGTCAAGAAAAATTCTGCATTCAAGCGCGAACCGATGTTCCGCGTTATGATTCGCTGGATTGCTCCGATTTTCCTCGTTGCTATTCTTATCAGCTCTGTTCTGAGTGCTATGGGAATCATTTCGATCTAATATCTGTGAAGATACTGCAAAAGCCGCCTTTTCAGGCGGCTTTTGTTGTAGGCAAACGATTCGCACCGGCTTCTTGTCTCTCCCAAAGGGAGAGACAAGTTTGAATGGTGCACAGAAAGCTCTTCACCAAAAGAACATTGAAATCACTAGGTAAAGAGATTATAATAGTTCCATATCGTAAAATGAGGAGCAATTCAATGAAATTCAGCATAGTAATTCCTGTCTATAATGTCAAAGAATATCTGGAACGATGTGTCAGTTCCGTACTGAACCAGCCATGTGCGGACTACGAGATGATTCTCGTCGATGACGGATCAACAGACGGCAGCGGTGCGCTGTGTGATCGTCTTGCCCTGCGCAGCAAAAAAATCCGCGTCATTCACCAGAAAAACGGCGGACTGGGTGCGGCACGAAACACCGGCATTGAACATGCCTTGGGCGATTATCTCGTATTTATCGATAGCGATGACTATATTGATGCGTCAATGCTGCCAGAGCTTGCGGCAAAAGTAGATGAAACCCATGCTGACATCATAACGTTCGGTTTCCGAACTGACAACAGCGGCAATACCTCTGCTGTTTTTACTGATCCGTTGCCGGAAGACCGTATTTTCACGTTGGCAGACACGCCAACGCTCTTGCTCGCGCTTCCCAACGCATGGAATCGTATTTATACACGCAAATTGTTTTTAGAAACCGGTATTCGTTATCCCGGCCGCGTTTGGTATGAGGATATTCGCACGACAACCAAGCTGTTTGCCAAAGCGCAAAGTGTGGTTTGTATACAAAAGCCATATTATTATTATGTCGTGCGCGAAAACTCCATCACACGCAACAGCAATGTAGATCGAAATCATGAAATTATCGATGCCTTTGACGATTTACTCGGCTGGTATCAGGAAAACGGCTTGTACGAAACCTATCGGGACGAGCTGTGCCGCCTTGCCATCGACCATCTATTTATCGCCGCTTCGGTTCGCGTGCTGATGGCAAACCCGAAGCATCCGCTTCTCAAGGAATTTCACCAGTATATGCAGCAGCATTTTCCGCAGTTCCAGAGCAATCGTTATCTATCTCAGCTGCCGCGCACCAAAAAGCTCGCATTTAATTTGCTGTGCAAAAAGCACTATCGCATTCTGCGCACACTATTTTTGATGAAAAACCGTCTGTAAACAGACAGAAAGGACTCTAATTTGAAACTGAACAAAAAAGCCCTCAGCTCCAAAAAAGGCGTGCTGCTGAAAAATACCATCATGCTGTATATCATGCAGTTTTCCACGTACTTCCTCAGCTTTATCGTCGTGCCATATGAGACCCGTGTGCTCGGCGCAACGGTATATGGCAAGGTCGGCGTTGCAACAGCCATCATGGTGTATTTTCAGCTCGTCATTGATTTTGGATTTATTCTCAGTGCCACGGAAGAAGTTTCGCTGCACCGAGACGATAAACAGCATGTTTCCCGCATTTTCACCTCCGTCACCATCAACAAGATTCTCTTAACGATAGGCTCTGTCATTGTGCTGGCCGTCCTGTGTCAGGTGATGCCGAGTTGGCGCGAGGATCGCACGTTCTATATGCTGTTCCTCGTGGCGACTGCTGTCAACTCGATGATGCCGGATTATCTGTACCGCGGTCTGGAACAAATGGAGACCATTACCATTCGTGCGGTCGTCATCAAGGCCTTTTTCACGGTTATGATTGTCTTGCTGCTCAAAAAACCGGAGCAGTATTGCCTGATCCCGATTTTGAACATCATCGGCTATGCGGCAACGCTTTTGTTCGTCTACGCGCATCTGTCCCGCAAGCTGGATATTCATTTCACGCGCGTAAACATCAAGGATGTCTGGAACAATTTCCGCCGGTCGAGTACGTTCTTCTATTCGCGCATTGCGACATCCATTTACACCGCCAGCAACACGGTCATTCTGAGCATTATCGCTGCAGGAACCTCTACGGTCGGTTATTATTCTCTGTCTGACAAGCTCGTAACCACTGCAAAGAGCGGCTTGTCCCCGATTTCCGACAGTATGTATCCGTACATGACCAAAAACAAGGATTTTAAGCTGGTTTGGAAAATTCTCAAAATTTTCATGCCGATTATTGTCATCGGCTGTGCTGTCGTTGCCGTTTTCGCCCGTCCGCTGCTGACACTGGTCTTTGGTGCGGGATATGGTGACGCCGCACCGGTACTGCGTGCGATGCTGCCGGTTGTCATTGTCATTCTGCCGAGCTATATTCTCGGCTTCCCGACACTCAGCGCCATGGGTTTATCCAAATATGCAAACTATTCTGTTGTATTCGGCTCTGCGCTGCACGTGTTTAATCTGCTCGTGCTGTATTTTACCGGACACATGAATATGGTCACGCTGGGTGCCTTGGTATCCATCGCAGAATGTGCGATTTTAGCGTTCCGTATTATTGTGATTTGGCGTCACAGAAACCGTCTCAATCCATCGAAGGGAGCATAACCTCATGTCAATTGCACAAAAGCTCAAAAAGGGCGCGGCATGGACGATTGGTCGTGCCCTGCCTATCCAGAAAAACAAAGTGGTATTTTCCAGCTTCTATGGCCGCGGTGCGTCTGACAATCCTAAAGCCATTGTCGATGCGCTGGCGCAGCGTCCGGAAAAGCTCGATATTGTTTGGCTGGCAAAAGATCCTGCACACGCCGGTGTACCGGACAATGTTCGAGTCGTTCCATATGACACACCAGCTGCCATTCGCGAGCTGTCCACCGCACGGGTTTGGGTAGATAACTGCCGCAAGGGCGCCCATGTCAAAAAAGCCGGTCAGTATTATATGCAGACATGGCATGGCTTTGCGCTCAAGCGCATTGAACGCGATGTCGCAGACAAGCTCAACACGCCGGAAAATGCCGCATACGCCGAGTATGCAAAGCGCGATTCCGCTCAAATTGACGCGATTATTTCCAATAGTACATTTATGACCAAGATCTATCAGAATTCGTTCTGGTATCACGGCACGGTACTGGAATACGGTTCCGCCCGCAATGATATTCTCGTCCATCCACCGGCAGATGCCAAACAACAGGTGCGCCGTGCGCTGCACTTACCGGAGGATTGCCAGATTATTATGTATGCGCCGACCTTCCGCGCTGACCACTCCTTAGACGCCTATCAGCTGGATTATCACGCGGTATGCCGCGCCTGTGCGCAGCGATTTGGCGGCAATTGGGTCATGCTGGTTCGTCTGCATCCCAACGTCATGAAGCTCGCCAAGGATTTACACTTTGACAATCAAACGACTTTTGATGCCACAGCATTTGACGATATGCAACTGCTGCTCGCAGGCTGTGATGCCGTCATCACCGATTATTCCTCTCTGATGTTTGACTTCGCTCTGACACGCCGTCCCTGCTTCCAGTTCGCCATGGACATCGAAGCATACAAGGGTGACCGCAATTTCTATTTCCCGATTGATGAGACGCCGTTCCCTCTCGCTGTCAGCAACGAGGAAATGGTACAAAAGATCGCGCAATTTGACGAAGCTTCCTATCAGTCAGATTGGGATGCCTTCTATCAAAAGATGGGCTTCTGTGAGGACGGAAACGCATCCGAACGCTGTGTACAATGGATTTTGGAAAAAACGAAATAAAAACAAAGATAAACGCGCAAAAGCCTCCCTTTCGGGAGGCTTTTGTAGTATTTGCATCTATACGTATTATTTTCCAAACAAACCCTTGATCTTGTCCCACAGAGTTTCCTTTGTCTGCTCTTCCTGCTCGACTTCCTTCGTCTCCTGCTTTTCCTCTACGGATGTGCGCATGATGAATTTGGTCGAGGTTTCCGTCGCAGACTTCGGTGCGCCGGTATAGCATTCGCTGTCCTTCGCATAATCCTTCTGCTTTTCATACAGCTTTGCTGCTGTGCGAATATTGGTCAGATCTTCGTTATCGGTAATCTTGCTGATACCCTCTTCGTTGTACTTGACGATACCGTCGCGCAGCTCGCCGGAACCATCCTTGAGCTGTGTGCCTGCATCATCAAACTGCTGGATGGCATCGAGCACCTGTCCGCTTGCCGAATTCAAGGACTTCATACCGGCAGACAAATCGCCTGTGCCGTCCTTGAGACTGGACGCGCCGCTGTTGAGCTGGTTGATGCCGTCTGTGAGCGTCGGTACCTGTCCGTTCAGCTGAGAGATACCGCCGGACAAGGTTGCCGCACCATCTGCCAGTGTGCCGGTACCCTTTGCCAAATCCGCTGCGCCGGATGCCGCAGAGCTGACACCAGCAGTGTACTTTGCAATGCCGCTGTCCAGCGACGTTGCACCTTCCTGCAGCTGAGAAACCGATGAGCCCAGCGTGCCTGCCAAGCTCTGCAAGCCGGCATTCATCGTGGAATACTTGTCGGATGCCTCGTTGAGACCCGCATCAATCTGATTCAGTGCCGAGCTGAGCTTAGTCATTTGTGCAGCAGTCTCATCCAGTCCATCGCTGACCTGTCCGGCTGCGCTTGCAATGCTGTCCAGATTGTCTGCCAGTGCTTCCATCTTGTCGATGAGAGCTGCATTGGTCTGGAACTTTTGAATAATGGATGCGCCGCTCTCCAGCGTCTGAAGCTCTGCCATCTCGGATTCTGACAGCGACTGCTTATTGGATGCAATAGAATGCAGACCGCTACTTACCTGCTGTGCGCCGCTCTGAATCTGCGCCAACGCGCTCTTAGCGCTGGAAATATCACCGGAGCTCATGGAATCCACAACCTGATCCATGCTGTCGGACAGCTTTTGCAGGCTGCTCTCCATCTTGTTGGAACCGGAGAACAGTGCCTGTACATCATCGGACTCTAGGGCTCCCGCCAGCGAATTCAAACCGCTTGCCAGTTTTTTAGAACCGGAGGACAGGCTGGACGAATTTTCATCCAAGGTACTCAGACCGCCGGACAGCTTTTCTGCACCAGTATTGGCGGAATCGGCACCGTCTGCCAGCTTCTGTGCGCCGCTGTCCAGTTGACCGACGCCGCTCGCCAGCTTCTGTGCGCCGAGCGTCAGCGTGCGCATACCGGATGCCAGCTGTGCTGCGCCGTTGTCCAGCAGACCTGCGCCGGATGTCGCATCAATGATGCCGTTGTTGAACACAACATAACTGGAAGACAGCTCGCCGAGCTTGTCATCCAGTGTTGCACAGCCGTCTGCCAAGTCATTGGCACCGTCAATCAGCTGTTGCGTGGCATCTTTCAGCTCATCCAACTGGTCAAACTCCTCATCGAGATCAAAATCAGATTCCTTGAGATCGTTTAAATTGCTTGCACAAGCAAAATACAGGGTCGGCATAGAGCCGTCCTTCATATCACACTCGATGGTCACATCATCCAGCATCATGTCGGTTAAATCAGAGAATTTGTCTCCCAGCAGATCGGCGTAGGTTTCCTTCATGCCCGGCATGGCAAGGAACGCAACGACCTGATTGGTGCTGTCCGTTTCTACCTTTCCGTCCTCTGCCTGTACATTGGAGAAGTTATCAGTGGACAGGTTGGTGCCGATAACCGTGAAGTACGGGCGGCAAATCGTGTAGCTCTTGCCGTCTACAGTGACTTCCTTTGTGTCTTTATTGGTCAGCGCAATATGCATCACCAAATGGCCGCTTGCGCCGTCCAGATCCTTTGCCTCTACCTGCTTGCCGTCCAGCTCATAGGTAATTTTCGCCTGTACCGGCATTTCCTGATCCGTCGTGCCCTGATAATAAACGTCATTTCCCTCTACGTTCCATGTCAGTGCTTCGCCATTCTGCGTCGGCTCTTCCTCGCCCTTCAGGTTCTTGATGTCCTTCAGCGAGCTGACATCGGCAAAATTGCTGAGGCCGTTGTCTGAATGCAGCCAATCGCTGACGGTCTGATGCTGAACTGTGCCGTCACTGTTCAGCGTTGCATATACGGTTTCATCCTTGCTGATCGATGCAGCAAGCGCCGGTGTCAATGTGCTGCACGCTACAACGGCGCTGAGCACACAAGCGGTAATCTTATGATTCTTTTTGAACTTCAATGTCAACACTCTCCTTGGAATTATCTAACCAGTGATACGTTGTCTTGCGGATAAGCGGTGCGAACAAAATCAGCATAGCTGGCAGAACAAACAGAATAACCAGCATAGAGATAATAGCGCCACGGCTGATAAGCAGACATAGGCCGCGAATCAGATCAATGCGGGAAACAAAATACAGACCGATTGTCGCCGCAAAGAAGCTCAAACCGCTTGTGATAATACTCGGTGCACAGGTCTCAATGGCGGTTGCTGCCGCATCATGCGGGCTGAGACCGTTGAGCCGTTCCTCATGGAATCGTGTTGTCATGAGAATCGCATAGTCAACCGTCGCGCCGAGCTGAATGGTTCCTAGCACAACACTTGCGATAAACGGAATGGTGGAACCGGTAAAATACGGAATGCCCAAATTCACCATAATCGCGCCTTCAATCGCCAAAACGAGCAGGAGCGGAATGGAAATCGAACGAAATGTAATGAGAATAATCGCAAATACCGCTACAATAGAGAAGACGGACGTGGAATTAAAGTCGTGCGCAGATGTGGTAATCAAATCCTTGGTCATCGCACCCTCACCGGTCAGCAAACCATCCGGATCATACCGCTTAATAATTTTATTCATCTGCTGTACCTGAGCATTCATTTCATCGGTGCCCGGCTTGTACTCCGTAGTAATCATCATCAATTCATGACCATTCGAGCGGAATAACTCCGCAGCATCGTCCGGAATTGCACTTTCCGGAATGCCGCCGCCAATAAATTTTTCATAACACAGCGTCGATTTGATGCCGTCCACCTTATCCAGCTCATCCGCCAGATTTTTTTTCTGCGCGGAGCTCAACTCATCATTGATGACCACGAAATGGAAGCTCGGCATACCAAAGTCTTCATCCAGCTTATTGGTACCGGCGATGCCTGTCAAATTCTGCGGCAGCGAATCGGTCAGTGTATAATAGACACTGGTCAGCCCCTGTGCGCGGAAGAATACCAGTGCTACAACAACAAAAACCAATAAAATACGCTTCGGGTGCTTGGTGACAGTCGCGGCTACCTTATGCATCTTCGGTGTGATAACCGGATGCACGCTCTTCTCGATAATTTTGTCAAAATACATAATGAGTGCCGGCAGGATAGTCAGCGTGCTGATTACGCCAAGTGCCACGCCCTTTGCCATCACGATACCAATATCTGCTCCCAATGTCAATGACATCGTACACATCGCCAAGAATCCGGCAATCGTCGTCAGGGACGAAGACAAGATAGATGTGCTTGTCAGGCAGATGGCAGACACCATTGCATCCTCATTGGATTTGTTGACTTTTTCCTCTTGGTATCGGTGCAGCAGGAAGATGCTGAAGTCCATCGTTACGCCCAACTGTAGAACTGCCGCAAGTGCCTGTGTAATATAGGAGATCTCTCCCATAAACACATTGCTGCCAAAGTTATAGATGACCGGAAAAATGATGCCCAGCATAAAGATAAACGGTACTGCCGTATTTTCCAAGAACAGGAACAGGACAATCAAGCTGAATATGACAGCACACAGCACGTACTTCGGCAATTCCTGATTGACCAACTCCTTGGTGTCCTCCAAAATCGTGGACATACCGCCGAGGAAGCAGTCCTTTTTCATGATGCTTTTGATTTCCACAATGGCATTCATAGTCTTATCCGATGCACTGGATTCCTCAAATCGTACCATCATCATAGTCGAATCGTTCTTGCCATACATCATATCCGTCACATCGTCCGGCAGGATTTCCTTCGGCACCGTGACATCAACAACATCACTGAGCCAGAAGCAGCTTGTCACACCGTCTACCGCTTCGATGTCCTGCTTCATCTGAAGCAATTCTGCCGTGGGCATATCCCCCTCCACGGTAACCATTGCTGTAGAAGCCAAACCGAAATCTTTGTCGAGGTACTGCTCACCCTCCATAGATTCCAGTTCCTCCGGCAGGTAGCTCAGAATATCATAGTTGATTCTTGTGTTGATGTAGCCAAACGCCGACAGCACCAGCAGCACACACGCCACTGCCAGCACAAAGCTGCGCCGCTTGACAACAAAACGGGCTACACGCTCCATAATTGATGTCCTACTCCTTTCCTTGTTATCCGGCTGTACGCCGAAATCAAAATATTGACCCATCGTCATTTATAGCATTCTTAGTATAGTCCCAAAATGACCATTGGTCAATGTTCATCCTACAAACAATTTTCTATATTTTAAAACTGACGTTTGGTCATTTTTCCGAAATTTATTTTTTCCTGTGACAATTCTTGTCAATCGGGGCACTTCAGGCTATACTGTTTATAAGCATGCTGCTAGAATGAAAGGAGATTGCCATGGGTCAAGTGTTGGATCAGAAAAAAGAAGAAAAAAAGAAAAATTTATTGGAAGCTGCCCGCATTCTCTTTCTCCAAAACGGCTTTTCCAAGACCAGCATCAGCGAGATCGCAAAGCAGGCTCAAGTGGCAAAAGGCACGTTTTATCTTTATTTTAAGGATAAAGACGAGCTGCTGGAGCACTTGATTTCACAAATTGGTCGGCACATTCTGACGCTCGCCTACGAGTATACAGAGCAGCACATCACAGAGGATTTCACGGAGAATGTCATTCTCTTTGTTGATTATATCATCACGTATTTCTCTGCACACAAGGACAGCCTGCGCCT